>JBDSSS010000083.1:0-25266 GCA_039928615.1 Terracoccus sp.
TCACCGAGCTTCAGCGTGCCCGAGGTGGTCCCTGCTACGGCCTCTTCACCGGAGGGACCCATCGACTGCGTGTGCGCGTCCACGGAGAGCGACAGGTCGAAGCATCGCGCGGGCGCAGCGGCGATCAGCGTCGTGACCGCGAAGCGGGGCATGGACCACGTACATCGCAGGCCCTGGCTGCTGGCCTCGCAGGCTGCCTGCAAGCGGACGGCGCCGTCGGCTCAGAGGAAGTCGGCGGGGTTGAAGTCGTCGATGGAGATGATGCGGATACGGGGCAGCGGCTCCCTGAAGGCCTGCACGTCGTACTCGAGGTCGAAGGTGGCCAGACCGTGCGCCGTCAGTTCCAGGAACGCGCCGCTGCGGAACTCCTGGAATCCGACGACGCCCACTCGTCGGCCATCCAAGAGGTCCCGCACCTCGTCGACGAAGTCCCTGTCGTTGCTGACCAGGAGCACGTCCGCTTGGCGCTGACGAATCTCGACCAGGGTTCGCTGGATCGCGATGTCGACCACCTTCTCCCCCGCCGCGCCGGAGAGAGGGATAGGTCGGTAGCCGATGGCCATCAGGGCCTGGACGAAGGGCATCGGGAGCTCGTTGTTGGCCGCGAGGAAAAAGAGTCCGGCGGCCGGTTGCTCCCACCGCTCCTCGGCGAACTGCAGCAGCCGCTCCCACCGGGGGCGCTCCTCGGGCCGGGGGCGCCGTCCGAGGATCGCGGTTCCGAGGGTGGCATCGATGTTCTCCCCGTCGATGAGCACGTAGGTGACGCGAGGAGTCTCAGCCATGGGACGGAGCCTACGTCGAGCACTGCGACCACGTGCGGCCACTGGAGCGCCGGGAACTAGAATTTGCTGATGCCGACTGCCGCCGTCCACACCGTCCTGGTCCCGGGCCTGCTCTGCTCGGCCCGCCTCTACGACGAGCTGCTGCCGGCCGTGTGGTCCTACGGCGGAGCCACCGTCGCCGACACCCGTCGCGACAGCACGATGACCGGGATGGCCCGACGGTTGCTCGACGCTGCGCCGGACCGGTTCGCGCTGGTCGGCCTCAGCATGGGTGGCTACGTCGCCCTCGAGGTCATGCGTCTCGCGCCGGAGCGCGTCTCCGCGCTCGGTCTGATCAGCACCTCCGCACGTCCGGACTCGGCTGAGCAGGCGGCGAGCCGACGCGAGCAGCAGCGCGCGGTGGCCGCGGGGCGGTTCACCGAGCTCGTCGAGGCGGTCTACCCCGTGCTCGTCGACGCGGGCAACGTCGCGCGCCCTGACCTCGCCGGTGCGTGGCGACGGATGGCCCTCGAGATCGGTCCCGACGCCTTCGTCACCCAGCTCGACGCAGCCGTGGACCGTCCGGACTCACGCCCCGACCTCGCGTCGATCCGCTGCCCGACGTCCGTCATCCACGGCACCGGAGACCGGCTCATCGCCGCGGAGAATGCCGTCGAGCTCGCCGACGGCATCCCCGGAGCCCGTCTCACGCTCGTGCAGGATGCCGGCCACATGATCGCCCAGGAGCAGCCGGCTGCCGTCGCGGCCGCCGTCAGCGAGCTGCTCGACGTCGTGGCCCGCTGACGTCACTACTCTCGGACCCGTGAACGACGTGGGTAGCCAGAGCACGCAGCCTCTCTTGCTGCCGGGGATGGACGGGCCGTCGCCGGCGACGCCCACGGCATACCGCCGCAAGAGCGCAGGCCGGACCAGGGTGGCGAGGATGCCGAAGGCGCCGATGGTCGCACCAGAGGGCGCGACCTTCGTCTACACCGACGGCGCCTGCCGTGGGAACCCGGGCCCGGGCGGGTGGGCGTGGGCGGTCGACCGCGACCGCTTCGACTCGGGCTCCGAGCGTCCGAGCACGAACCAGCGGATGGAGATCCGCGCCGCCCTCGAAGCCGTCACCGCGCTCCGCGGGCCGCTCGTCGTCGTGAGTGACTCGACGTATGTCGTGAACTGCTTCCGCGACCGGTGGTGGGCGGGTTGGCTGGCGCGCGGCTGGACCACCTCGGCCAAGAAGCCCGTCGCCAACCGTGACCTGTGGGAGCCGCTGGTCATGATGGTCAAGGACCGGGGCGACGTCGCCTTCCGGTGGGTCAAGGGGCACTCCGGCGACGCGATGAACGACCTCGTCGACGAGCTCGCCGTCGCGGCGAGCCACCTCCGGGACTAGGCGACGCCGACCCTGCGCCCCCGAGTCAGCCGCCGCCGGAGCCGATGCCCGCGACGAGGTTGATCGAGGCCGCGATGACGACGGTGCCGTAGACGTAGGCCAGCAGCGTGTGGCCCAGGACGACCTTGCGGATGGCCGAGCTGCGCAGGTCGGTGTCGGAGACCTGGTAGGCCATCCCGAGGTTGAAGGAGAAGTAGGCGAAGTCGGAGAAGGTCGGGTCCTCGTCCTGGTTGAAGTCGATCGGCGGGCTCGGGCTCGCGTAGTAGAGCCGGGCGTAGCGCAGCAGGTAGACGGTGTGCACGCAGAGCCAGCCGACCGCGACCGCGCCGAGCCCGACGAGCGCGTCGAGCACCTGGCCCCCGCCGCCGCTGCTCCCGCCGATGAGCATCACGCCGACGCCGCCGAGGCTGGCCAGCCCGACGACGATGACGACGACGTCATACCAGGCGGCGTCGCCGTCCCGGCCCGCCACCCGCTTCCTCGTCGCCGCGGCGTCGTGCCGCAGCACGCGGAGCAGCAGCGGGGGAGCGAAGGCCAGTCCGCCGAAGACGAAGCCGACCAGCGTGTGGGTCAGGGCGCTCGCCGACGCGCCCAGGGGCACGAGCAGCCCGGTCGCGAGACCGACGGCCAGGGCCACGACGAGGCGGCGACGGATGGTGGGCACGGGGTGACGCTACGCCCCGCGGGCTCCCCTCCAGCCGGGAGCGCGCTGGGCGTTCGCTGAGAGGGCGCTGGTGACCGGTCAGGTGCCCCGCCGGGTATGTCATGCAGCGGCGCGCGCCGGCCGTGCGCGCCGTCCCCGGCCCCTAGGATCCGACTCATGTCAGACCTCTCCCCGAGCACGAGTCCGAGCACGCGCCGCCGCCTCACGGTCATCTACAACCCGATGAAGGTCGAGGACCTGGACGGCACGAAGCGGATCGTCGGCGACGTCTGCTCCGGCGCCGGGTGGGACGAGCCGACGTGGGTCGAGACGACCAAGGAGGAGACGGGCGAGAAGCAGGCCAAGCAGGCCGTGAGCGACGGCGCCGACGTCGTCGCCTCCCTCGGCGGCGACGGCACGGTCCGCGCGGTGGCCTCCGGCCTCGTCGGCACCGACGTCGCCCTCGGTCTCCTCCCGGGTGGCACGGGCAACCTCCTGGCCCGCAACCTCGGCCTGCCCGTCGACGAGCTGGGCACCGCGGTCGAGGCCGTCGTCAACGGGTCCGACCGCCGGATCGACGTCGGACTCGTCCGCGCCAGCAAGCAGCACATCGAGAAGCTCGGCGAGCCCGAGGAGGAGGAGGAGACCCCGCCGCCGCGCGCGGAGGGTGAGGAGGTCTTCCTCGTCATGACCGGCATGGGCCTCGACGGGGACGTCATGGCCGACACCAACGAGAAGGTCAAGGCCGTCGTCGGCTGGATCGCCTACGTCTTCGCCGCGCTCTCCAAGCTCTTCACCCGCGGCTTCTCCGTCGACGTCTCGGCCAACGGGTCCGACGGCCACGCCGGCAGCGGCGACGGCAGCATCAACCGGCACGCCCGCAGCGTCATCATCGGCAACTGCGGCCACCTTCAGGGTGGCGTCGAGCTGATGCCGGAGGCCAAGCTCGACGACGGCGTGCTCGACGCGGTCATCGTCGCCCCCAAGGGCGCCCTCGGCTGGCTGTCCGTCGTCATCGACATCGCCACCCACCACCGCGCCGGCCACGCCCGCCTCGACCGCGTCCGCGGCCGTAAGTTCATCGTGTCGACGGAGCGTCCCGTCGAGGCCGAGATCGACGGTGACCCCATCGGCGAGGCGCGCTCCCTGGCTGTGCGCATCCTGGCCGACGGCCTGGTGGTGCGCGTTGGCTGAGCACTCCACGACCAGCACCACGACCGCCGCCGCCACGACGACGAGCAGCCGCTGGCGCCGGATGGGCCGCGCCGTCGCCTACGGCCTCGGTTTCGCTGTGCCGGTCACCGGCCTCGCATTCCTCGTGCGCGAGAAGTTCCAACCGGTCATCGATCTCGACCAGCGGGCCATCGTGGCCGCCACCGACCTCACCCGCAGCCACTCCCTCGTCGACGACTTCTTCGTCGTCTGGCAGGAGGCGACGCAGCCGAAGTGGCTCTACATCGTGGCGACCGGCCTGTGCCTCTGGGTGTGGCGCCGGCACGGTCTCAAGAGCCGCGCCATCTGGGCCTTCGTCACGATGATGATCGCCTGGAACCTCCAGCTCGTCCTCAAGCAGATCGTCCAGCGGGCCCGCCCCGTCGTCAGCGACCCCGTCTCCCACGCCCCGGGCTACAGCTTCCCGTCGGGGCACGTCGCCAACATCGCGGCCATCGCCACGGCCGTGCTCATCCTGACCTGGCCGTTGCTCTCCGCGCGCGGTCGGCGGGTCGCCGTCACCGTGGCGGTCACCGCCGTCGTCGTCACGATGCTCGACCGGGTCTTCCTCGGTGTGCACTTCCCCTCCGACGTCGTCGCCGGGGTGCTCTTCGGCGGTGGCCTCGTCACCGCCTCCTACCTCGGCTACCTCGGCTGGAACCCCGCCCAGCCGGACGACGCCCCACCCCCCGAGGGCCGTTCCGGACCCGAACCCGAATCGACGAAAGGCCTGTCGTGAACCAGCTCGCACTCCACCGATACGAGGCCGACGAGAGCTCTCCCGGTCTCGGCCCCGCCCTGCGTGACCTCGCGCTGCGGGTCCTCGCGCCCGTCGTCGTCGTCTTCGCCGTGATCGTCGGCCTCGGGCTGATCCTCACCGGCCCGCTCGGCGGGCTGAAGAGCGAGAACGCGGTCAACGAGAGCCTCGCCAAGGGCCGCACCGAGCTGTGGAACTCGATCACCGCCGTGTGGTCCCACATCGGCAACACCGAGATCGTCATCGGGGTGTGCGTCATCGCCGTGGCCGTCATCTGGTGGCGCACGAAGCAGTGGTGGTATGCCGTCGTCCCCCTCATCGCGATCGCCGCGCAGGCGAGCGCCTTCGTCGCCGCCACGCTCGTTGTCGGCCGGGACCGGCCCGAGGTCAAGCACCTCGACCCTGCGCCCCCGACGTCGAGCTACCCCAGCGGCCACGTCGGGGCCTCGACCGCGCTCTACTTCACCTTCGCCCTGATGGCCCAGCGCATCGAGACGCCCTGGTTGCGCCGGCTCGTCACCACGGTGTGCCTCGTCATCCCGTTCCTCGTGATGTATGCCCGGCTCTACCGCGGCATGCATCACCTGTCCGACGTCGTCATCGGGATGCTCAACGGCATCGCGTGCGCCGGCATCGCGTGGTTCTGGCTGCGCCGTGACTCCTCCGGATCAGCCCGTCGGGCCTGAGCCCGGCCCAGGCGCGCCGGCTCAGACGTCGGCGTGCCGGGCCCGGCCGAAGCAGTAGACGCCAAAGGCGATGAGGCCGAGGGCGACGACCGTGAGCATGAGCTGGCCGGCGGGGGCGCCGAGCAGTGTGTGGAGGGCCCCGTCGAGACCCTTGGCCTCGCTCGGCTTGTGCCGAACGGCCGCCACGACGAAGAGGCCGCCGACGATGACGAGGGCGACACCTTTCGAGACGTAGCCGAAGCGGCCGGCCTTGATGATCCACGGGCTGGGGTGGCTCTCGAGGTCCTGGAGGAACTTCTTCTTCCAGCCCTTGACGATGTGATAGACCCCGACCGCGACGACCCCGAGGCCGACCGCCCCGACGAGCCAGACGCCGAGCGGCTTGCTCATGAGGCTGGCGGTGAAGTCGGTGGACTGCTTCTTGCTCGAGGAGCCGCCGCTGCCCTTGGCGAAGCCGAAGGCGCTGTAGGACAGGACGAGGTAGAGGACGGCCTTGGCCGCGGCCTTGACGCGGTCCTTCGTCTCGTACACCCCGGAGATCGCCTCGGTCACCTGCCAGATGGCGAGGCCGAGCCAGCCGATGACACCGATCCAGAGGGCGATCCGCCCGAAGGGGTTTTCGGCGAGGGTGCTGAGGGCGCCGGACTGGTCCGCACTCGACGACGACGACGACCAGGCGAGGCGGAGGGCGATGACGCCGATGATGATGTGCAGCACGCCGTTGACGGCGTAACCGACCCGGGCGGCGTTCTCGAGGGCGGGGTGGTCCCCGGCCTCACGCGAGGCCTGCTTGACGTCACTGCTGTCCATGGTTCGCCTGTCTGTGTGCTCACGGTGCCAACCGCCCGAGGATTCCACATGGGACCTACCCGTGGGGACCGGATCGCCGACGAGGGCCCTCAGACCCGGCCGGGGTCGACGTCGAGGACCCGGCACAGCTGCGGCCACGCCAGCGCCCCGAGCGCCCGGTCGGCCGTCTCCGAGCCGCCGCGGGCCAGGCGTGCCCCACCCGTCGCGACCGGTTCCCCGGGCAGGATCACCCGGTGGCCGGCGCCGGGGTGGGTCACCACGGTCGTCGGCAGCCCGGCCGCGTCGCGTCGAGCCCGGACCAGCTCCGCCGACTCGAGGCTGGGCCACAGGCGGTCGTCACCACCGGCGACGAGCAGCACGTCGCCGAAGAAGCGCTCGACCGGGATGGTCGCTGCCGCGACCCGGTCGACGAAGGTGTGCAGGCTCTGTCGGTACATCGGCGCGAGCTCCGGTGGGTCGCCTCTCACGACGACGTCGTCGTCGTAGGGCACGAAGGGGACGGGGCGACCGTCCCGGCTCCACGACGACCGGCACGGCCGCAGCTCCCCGTCCGGTCCCGGCCCGACGTTGGCCCACGCGACGTGGCTCGGGGCGAGCGCGACGACCGCGTCGACGCGGGGGTCGTCAGCGGCATACAGCAAGAACGCCTCCGCGCTCTTGGACGACCCGAGCAGCACGACCCGGTCGCACCGCTCGGCGAGCGAGGCGACAGCGGGCGCGAAGGACTCCAGCGGGTAGTCGCAGATGCCCGCCGGCTGCCCCTCACCGCCGAACCAGCGGTGGGTCAGGGCAGAGACGCCCGCGGTGGCGAGCACCCGGGCGCGGTCCAGCTCGACGCGCCCGCTCGAGCCGGACAGCACGAGCACGCCCGTGCCGTTGCCGCCGCCGGCCGGCTCGACGAGCAGGCCGTCGTGGTCAGTCGCCTGTTCACGCAGAGCCATCGTCAGCCGCCGAGCCGCTCGAAACCGGTGACCGTCAGCACCGCGGCCCCGACGTCGTCGCTCGCGGCGAGGTCGACGCGGGCGACGATCGCCCAGTCCTTGTCGTCGTCGGGGTCGACGACGACCTGGCGGAGCAGCCACTCCTGCGCCGTCTTCTCGACCTGGAGCAGCGCGGGGGAGCGGGCACCCTGGTCGGTCGCGATCGAGTCGTGCTCGTCGTAGTAGTCGCCGAGGGCGGCGTTCCAGGCCTGGGCCGTCATGACGACCTTCTGTGGCGGGTCGGTCAGCTCCGCGACGCGGGTCTCGAGCGCGCCGAGCGTCTCCCACTGGTCGCGGGAGGCGAGGTCGACCCGGTGGAACATCGCGTTGCGGATCATCACCGTGAAGGCCCGGACGTTGGCGGTGAGCGGCCTTGTCGGTGGGGCGATCTCACCCTGGTGGGCGAGCGCTTCGCTGGGGTTGACGAGGTCCTCCCACTCGTCGAGCAGGCTCGAGTCGGTCTGGCGGACGAGCTCGCCCAGCCACTCGATGACGTCCTCGAGCTCCTCCGTCCGGTTGGCCTCGGGGACCGTGTGGCGCAGCGTCCGGTAGGCGTCGGTGAGGTAGCGCAGCAGCAGCCCCTCGGAGCGGGACAACCCGTAGGCGGAGATGAACTCGTTGAACGTCATCCCCTGCTCGTACATCTCGCGGACGACGGACTTCGGCGAGAGAGCGTCGGGGGAGAGCCACGGGTGGCTGTGTCGGTATGCCGTGAGCGTGACCTCGAGCAGCTCGGCCAGCGGCTTGGGCCAGGTCACCTCCTCGAGGCGCTCCATTCGCTCCTCGTACTCGAGCCCGTCCATCTTCATCAGCGCGACGGCCTCGCCGCGGGCCTTGTTCTGCTGGGCCCAGAGGACCTGACGCGGGTCGTCGAGGATCGCCTCGATGACCGAGACGAGGTCGGGGGCGTAGGTCTCGGACTCCGGGTCGAGGGTGTCCATGACGGCGAGGGCGAAGGGCGCGAGCGGCTGGTTGAGGGCGAAGTCGCGCTGGAGGTCGATGGTCAGCACGTGCCGACGTCCACTGGCCTGCGGGGTCTCCAGCCGGTCGACGACCCCCGAGGTGATGAGCTCCTTGGCGAGCACGAGCGCGTGCCGCTGGAGCCGTCGTTGGTCCTTGGCCTCGTGGTGGTTGTCGGACAGCAGGCGCTGGGCGTGCTCGATCGGGTTGCCCTCGCGGGCAAGGAGGTTGATGAGCATCGAGTGCGAGACGCGGAGCCGCGGGACGAGCGCCTCGGGCTCGGAGCGGATGAGCCGGTCGAAGGTCTCCTCCGACCAGCCGATGAAGCCGTCTGGGGCCTTCTTGCGCTGGATCTTGCGCTGCTTCTTCGGGTCGTCACCCGCCTTCTCCACGGCGCGGAGGTTCTCCACGACGTGGTCCGGCGCCTGGACGACCACCCAGCCGCGGGCATCGAACCCGGCCCGGCCCGCGCGGCCGACGATCTGGTGGAACTCGCGGACCTTGAGCATTCGCTGCTTGGTCCCGTCGAACTTCGTCAGGCCGGTGAGCAGGACGGTGCGGATCGGGACGTTGATCCCGACCCCGAGGGTGTCGGTGCCGCAGATGACCTTGAGCAGGCCGTCCTGCGCGAGCTGCTCGACGAGTCGGCGGTACTTCGGCAGCATCCCGGCGTGGTGCACCCCGATGCCGTGCCGGACCAGCCGCGAGAGGGTGCGCCCGAAGCCCGCCCCGAAGCGGAAGCCACCGATGCGGGCGGCGATGGCGTCGCGCTCCTCCCGGGAGCTGACCTTGAGTGCCGTGAGGCTCTGGGCCCGTTCGAGGGCCGAGGCCTGGGTGAAGTGGACGACGTAGACGGGTGCGCGGTCCCGCTCGAGCAGCTTCTCGATCGTCTCGTGGATCGGGGTGGTGGCATACGAGAACTCAAGGGGGACAGGGCGTTCGGTGCCGGCGATGACGGCCGTCGAGCGGCCGGTGCGCCGGGTCAGGTCGTCCTGGAACATCGTCACTTCGCCTAGCGTCGCCGACATGAGGATGAACTGGGCGTTGGGGAGCTCGAGGATCGGCACCTGCCACGCCCACCCTCGGTCGGGCTCGCTGTAGAAGTGGAACTCGTCCATGACGACGAGGCCGATGTCGGCGCTGGGCCCTTCTCGCAGAGCGATGTTGGCGAGGATCTCGGCCGTGCAGCAGATGATCGGGGCGTCGCCGTTGACCGTCGCGTCGCCGGTGATCATCCCGACGTTGTCGGCGCCGAACTGATCGCAGAGGGCGAAGAACTTCTCGGAGACGAGCGCCTTGATCGGCGCGGTGTAGAAGCTCACCCGGTCGTCGGCGAGGGCGGTGAAGTGGGCCGCGGTGGCGACGAGGGACTTCCCCGAGCCGGTCGGGGTGGCGAGGATGACGTTGTTGCCGCTGAGGATCTCGAGGAACGCCTCCTCCTGGTGCGGGTAGAGCGTGAGGCCGCGCTCGGTCGTCCACTGGCCGAAGACCTCGTAGAGGCTGTCGGGATCGGGGTCCCGCGGGATGCGCTCGTTGAGGTTCTTCACCCTCGCGAGTATGCCGTCCACGCACCTCGTGCTCCCAATGCGCGGACGGGCGCGGGGGGCGCGGCCCGGCTGGGTGGTGGCCGTCACCGCGCTGGCCGCCGACTGTGGGGGTCTACCTGTCGCTCGCTGCCCTCGCCGCCCGAGCCTGAGCGGTCGTCCGACCAGGGCTCAGAGCAGGTCGGTCAGCTCGGTGCGGGCCCTGGACCGAACCGCCTCGAGCGCCTGGTGGGCGCCGGGTGCGTCGCGGGCCGCGCGAGCGAGACCCTGGCACTCGGCGAGCGAGTGGAGTGACAGGGCGAGCCGCACGACGGGCACCTTGCTCGGCGCCATCGACAGGCTCGAGACACCGAGCCCGGTCAGGACGAGGGCGAGCAGTGCATCGCCGGCCGACTCGCCGCAGACCCCGATCGGACGCCCGACCTGCTGGGCGCCGTCGCACGCGGCGGCAACGACGTCGAGGACGCCGGGCTGCCACGGGTCGAGCAGCTCGGACAGCTCGCCCTGCATCCGGTCGGCCGCCATCGTGTACTGCGCGAGGTCGTTGGTGCCGAGGCTGCCGAAGTCGACCTCGGCGAGCACGTGCCGGGCCCGCATCGCGGCGCCGGGCACCTCGATCATCACGCCCGACTTGGGCAGGCCGTTCTCGCGGACGCGGCGGGCAAACCATGCCGCCTCCTCCGAGGTCGCGACCATCGGCGCCATGACGCGCACGTCGGCGCCGGTCTCCTTGGCAGCGATAGACAGGGCTTCGAGCTGGGCGTCGAGCAGCTCGGGACGCTCGGCCGACAGGCGCAGCCCGCGCCGGCCGAGGGCCGGGTTCTCCTCCGGCCCGAGGTCGGCGAAGGCGAGCGGCTTGTCGGCGCCGGCGTCGAGGGTGCGCACGACGACGCGGCGGCCCTCGAAGGGGGCGAAGACCTGGCGGTAGATCTCGGTCTGCTCCTCGACGGTCGGCGCCTTCTCGGCGGAGAGGAAGACGAACTCGGTGCGGAAGAGGCCGACCCCCTCGAGGTCGAGGGCGCCCGCCTCGACGGCATCCCGCACGCCGCCGATGTTGGCGAGCAGCGCGACGTGGTGACCGTCGCGGGTGACCCCGGGACCGGAGCCGGCCGACAGCGCCTCGGCCCGACGCTCCCGACGGACCCGCTGCCCCTCGATGACGGCGGGGTCCGGCTCGATGGTGACCTCGCCGGAGTCGCCGTCGAGGGCAACGGGCGTCCCGGCCGGGATCGTCGTCGCGCCCGAGAGCTGCACGACGGCAGGGATGCCCATCTGCGCCGCGAGGATGGCGGTGTGGCTCGTGCGACCGCCCGCCTGGGTGATGATCCCGACGACGAGCGCTCGGTCGAGCGTCGCGGTCTCGGCCGGGGCGAGGTCCTCCGCGACGATGACGCTCGGCTCGGTGAAGGGCGGCACCCCCGGGGCGGGCACCCCGAGGATGACGGCGACGGCGCGCGAGCCGACGTCACGCAGGTCGGTCACCCGCTCGGCGAAGTAGCCACCGAGCGCCTCGAACTGGGCGGCATACTCCTCGATCGCGCCGGAGATGGCGTTGGCCCGCCCACGTCCGGCGGCGAGCTGCTTGGCCGCCGCCTTGATGAGGCCCTTGTCACGGGCGATCTGGGCGGTCGCCTTGAGGATCTTCTGGGCCGTGTCGTCGGCGCCGGCCGCGCGCTCCTGGAGCCCGACAGCGACCTGCTCGAACGCCGCCCGGACGTCGGCCAGCGCGGCCTCCTGGTCGTCCACGGGGGGTTCGTCGGAGGGTGGACGGACCGGGGGCGAGACCTGGACCACGGGGCCGTATGCCGTCCCCGGGCTCACGCCGATCCCCTGCCGCGTCTCCGTGGTCGCCATCGGGCTCACACTCACTCGGCGTCGAGGTCGCGGGAGAGGAGCGCGACGAGCGAGTCGAGCGCCTCGTCGGCGCCCTCGCCGTCGGCGGTGAGCACGACCTCCTCGCCGTGCTTGGCGCCGAGCGCCATCACGCCGAGGATGCTCGTCGCGTCGACGGCGTCCTCACCGGGGCGGCCGATCTCGACGTCGAGGCCGGTCGCGTCGGCCGCCTCGACGAAGAGGGAGGCCGGGCGGGCGTGGAGGCCGACCGAGGATGCGATGGTGACGGTGCGGGTTGCCATGGGGTTCTCCTTCGTGGGAAACGAGTGGTGCAGGTGGTCGTGCCCGGGATCGTGCCGTCTCCTCAGACGGTAGCGGTCGCGTCGATCTGGGCGAGGTTGTGATCCCGCGACTTCAGCGCGACGACGATGACGGTCGTGACGATGACACCGATGGCGAGGGCGACGAGGAAGAAGAGGAAGTTGCCGATGAGCGGCAGCACCCAGATCCCTCCGTGCGGGGCCCGGAGCGTCGCGCCGAAGGCCATCACGAGGCCTCCGGTGACGGCCGATCCGGCGATCGAGGAGACGATGATGCGGATCGGGTCGGCGGCCGCGAAGGGGATCGCACCCTCGGAGATGAACGAGGCTCCGAGCAGCCAGGCGGCCTTGCCGTTCTCGCGCTCGGGCTCGGAGAAGAGCTTCGGGCGGATCGTCGTGGCGAGGGCCATGGCGAGCGGGGCGACCATGCCGGCAGCCATCACGGCCGCCATGATCTTCAGCTGCGGTGCGTCGGTCGCGGCGCCGGCGGCGGCGAGACCGGTCGTCGCGAAGGTGTAGGCCACCTTGTTGACGGGGCCACCGAGGTCGAAGCCCATCATCGCGCCGAGGATGACGCCGAGCAGGATCGCGCTCGTGCCGGTCATCCCGTTGAGCGCGCTCGTCAGGCCGTCGGCCAGGCCCTTGATCGGGCGGCCGAGGACGGTGATGAACAGGCCCGCGGTGATGAGGGTCGACAGCAGCGGGATGACGACGACGGGCATGACGCCGCGGACGCCCTTGGCGACCTTCCAGCGCGAGACCCAGAGGGCGACGAAGCCGCCGAGGAAGCCGGTCGCGAGACCGCCGAGGAAGCCGGCGCCCATCGTCGCGGCGATCGAGCCACCGACGATGCCGGGGACGAGGCCCGGACGGTCGGCGATCGCGAAGGCGATGAAGCCGGAGAGGATCGGCACGAGGAAGCCGAACGAGGCGGCCCCGATGACGAAGAAGAGCGCGGCCCACTGGGTGAGGTCGAGTGGGTTGAAGTTCTGGGTGATGTTGTACTGACCCTCGGCGGTGAGGCCGTACTTGACGATCTCGATCGCGCCCTGCTCACCCATCGCCAGCTGGGCGAGCATGAACGACAGGGCGATGAGGATGCCGCCGGCGGCGACGAACGGGATCATGTAGGACACGCCCGTCATCAGCCACTGACGGATCCGGGTGCCGGTGCTGACCCCGTCCTCGACCTTCGAGACGAGCCCGCCGGATGCGGTAGCACCCGCGGAGGCCGCCGCGGCGGCCGCAGCCTTGCTCGGGTCGGCCTCCCACTCGGCCACGAGCGCCTCGGCCCGCTCCATCAGGGCGGGGCCGTCGGAGATGCCCTTCTTGACGCCGACGTCGATGGTCGGCTTGCCGGCGAAGCGGCCGACGTCCTTGACGGGCAGGTCGTGGGCGAAGATCACCGCGTCGGCCGCGGCGATCTCGGCGGAGCTGATCGGGTTGGAGCCGGCCGAGCCCTGGGTCTCGACGGTCATCGTGTGACCAGCGGCCTTCGCGGCGTTCTCGAGGCCCTCGGCCGCCATGTAGGTGTGCGCGATGCCGGTCGGGCAGGACGTGACGCCGACGAGCTTGAGGCTGCGCTTCACGGGGGCGTCGTCGGCGACCGGAGCGGCGGCGGCGGCAGCGGCGGGAGCGGCGGCCGGGGCGTCGAGCGCGACCTCGTCGCTGACGATGCGGACGACCTCGGCCTCCGTCGTGGCGCTGGCCAGAGCGGCCTTGAAGTCCTTCTTCATCAGGGCACGGGCGAGCTTGGGCAGCATCTGCATGTGGGCGTCGCCACCACCCTCGGGTGCCGCGATGAGGAAGATGAGCGACGCGGGCCCGTCCTTGGCGCCCCAGTCGATGCCGTCACCGGCGCGGCCGAAGACGAGCGACGGCTCGGTGATCGCGGCGCTGCGGGCGTGGGGGATGCCGATGCCGCCGGGGAGCCCGGTCGCCATCGTCTCCTCCCGCTTGCGGACGTCCTCCAGGAAGGCGTCGAGGTCGGTGCAGCGGCCGGAGGCGACGAGTCGCTCTCCGAGGGTGCGGGTCGCCGCGTGGCGATCCTCTCCCGTCAGGTCGAGGACGACCTGCTCTTCGTTGATGAGGGTCATGGCATTTCCTTTCCGAGGGTCATTGGCCCAGGACACGTGCGGGGTCGGGGTGGTGGTCGAGGTGGACGGGGATGCCCCGGAGGTCGGCCGGTGTGGGCACCGAGCTGCCGGGGAGGGTGACGGCCGCGGCGCCCCACGTGACGGCGCCCGCGAGGGCGTCGGCGGCGGGGAGACCGCGGGTCAGGCCGTGGAGCAGGCCGGCGAGCATGCAGTCGCCGGCGCCGACGGTGGACAGGGGGGCGGTGATCGTCGCCCTCGCGTGGACGGTCGTGCCGGCGGTGACGAGGACGGCTCCGTCGCCGCCGAGGCTGACCGCGACGACCTCGATCCCGTCCGCGACGAGGTCCTCGGCGGCCCGCAGGACGTCGCCGAGCGTGGGCAGGTCGCGGCCGACGAGCTCGGCGAGCTCCTCGTGGTTGGGCTTGATCAGGCTCGGCCGCGCCGCGACGGCGGCCCGCATCGACGCGCCGGAGGAGTCGATGGCCACGCGGAGTCCGCGCTCGCGCACCCGGGCGACGAGAGCGGCATACAGCTCGGTCGGGGCGCCGGGGGGCAGGCTGCCGCAGCCGACGACCCACTCGGCTCCCTGCGCCTCGTCGAGGGTCGCCGTGAGCAGCGCCTCGACCTCGTCGTCGGACAGGTGGGGACCCGGCTCGTTGAGCTTGGTCGTCGTGCCGTCGGGCTCGAGGACGGAGATGTTCATCCGCACCGAGCCGGTGACGGGGACGCTGCGGCGGCGGACGCCGGCATCGGCGAGCAGCTCCTCGAGCAGGTGGCCCTCGGCACCCCCGATCGGCAGCACCGCCGTCGTCGGGGCGCCCTGGGCCGTGAGGGCTCGGGAGACGTTGACTCCCTTGCCGCCCGGGTCGATCCGACTCGACGTGGCCCGGTGGACCTCGCCGCGGTGGAGTGCCTCGATGACGATGGCTCGGTCGACGCTCGGGTTGGGCGTCAGGGTGACGATCATGCGGTCACGACCTCGGGTCCGGCCGCACGGAGCTCGGCGGCGACGTCGTCGGCGAGGTCATCGTCGGTGATGACCAGGTCGACCTGGCTCAGCTCTGCGAAGCGGTGGAGGTGGTCGTCGCCGGCCTTGCTCGAGTCGGTCAGGACGATGCACCGCCGTGCGGCACGGACCATGGCCCGCTTGACCGCGGCCTCGGACTGGTCGGGGGTGGTCAGGCCGCGGTCCGCCGAGATCCCGTTGGTGCCGAGGATCACGAGGTCCGCGAGGACGCCGTCGAGTGCGGCGGTCACCCAGTCGCCGACGGCCGCGCCGGTGGTGCCGCGCACCCGCCCACCGAGGACGTAGAGCGAGATGCCCGGGTGGGAGGCCAGAGCGTGCGCCGCGGCGATGCTGTTGGTGAGGACGGTGAGGTCGATGTCGGGCGGGAGCAGCTCGACGACGGCCTGGGTCGTCGACCCGGCATCGAGCACGACGGTGCCGCCGACGGGCAGCTCGTCGAGGGCGCGGGCGGCGATCCGGCGCTTGACCTCGGTGAGGCGGCTGCTGCGGGTCGCGAGGGTGGGCTCGACCTCGAGGCGCTCGACGGGAATGGCCCCGCCGTGCACCCGGCGCAGGGAGCCGCGGCGCTCGAGGACGGTGAGGTCTCGGCGGACGGTCTCGGCGGCGACCCCGAGGCCGTCGGCGAGGGCGGTGACCTCGACGCGGCCGTCACGGCGCGCCTGCACCATGATCCGCTGTTGCCGCTCCGCTGCGTACACCTGGACTCCCTCGTCCGACCGAGCCCCACCGTGGGGCGCTTCGACCATCAAAGCAGGGACTCAGAGCGAAGTAAATAGATTCGGGCATTTGATTGTGTGAGTTTCGAGGATGGTCAGGCAAAAACGGGCAAAGTCGTTGGGGGACCCCGCCGTGATTCCGCAGTCGTGAGTGGGTATCTTCGGTCTGCAGCCGCGAGAGCGGGACTGTGAGGACGGCGTCATCGACGCCCAGCCAGAGAAGGTGCCCCATGGATCCGAAGAAGACGCTTCTTTCTTGGCCCGTCGTCCGGCAGATCCGAACGGGAGACTTCCTCGGCCGCGGCCCGTCGGTCACCTCCGCCCACACCCGGGACATGACGCCGCGCACGGCGACGGCCGACAAGGTCGTCCAGAGCGTGTGCCCCTACTGCGCCGTTGGCTGCGGACAGCGTGTCTTCGTCAAGGACGGGCGCGTCGTCCAGATCGAGGGCGACCCGGACTCGCCCGTCTCGCGAGGCCGCCTCTGCCCCAAGGGTTCCGCGAGCGAGCAGCTCGTCAACAGCCCCGGCCGCCAGAAGAAGGCGCTCTACCGGCGCCCCGGTGGTAAGCAGTGGGAGTCGATCGAGCTCTCCACCGCCGTCGAGATGATCGCCCAGCGGTTCGTCGAGTCCCGTGGGCGCACCTGGCAGGACCACGACGAGCACGGTCGCCCGCTCAAGCGGACGATGGGCATCGCCTCACTCGGTGGCGCGACGCTCGACAACGAGGAGAACTACCTCATCAAGAAGCTGTTCACCGCAGCCGGGGCGATCCAGATCGAGAACCAAGCGCGTATTTGACACTCCTCCACGGTCCCCAGTTTGGGGTCCTCGTTCGGGCGCGGCGGCGCCACGCAGTACGTGCAGGACCTGTCCAACTCGGACTGCATCGTCATCCAGGGATCGAACATGGCCGAGTGCCACCCGGTCGCCTACCAGTGGGTGACGGAGGCGCGCCTCAAGGGCGCCAAGGTCATCCACGTCGACCCGCGGTTCACGCGCACCTCGGCGACCGCCGACAAGCACATCCCGATCCGGGTGGGCAGTGACGTCGTCCTCCTCGGCGCGCTCATCAACTACATCCTCGGCAACGACCTGTACTTCCGTGAGTACGTCGTGGCCTACACCAACGCCGCGACGCTCGTCAGCGAGGACTACCAGGACACCGAGGACCTCGACGGTCTCTTCTCCGGCTACGACGACGAGAAGGGCGGCTACGCGCAGGACACGTGGGCCTACCAGAGCCACGACGGCGACGGCAACGCGTCCCCCGGGACGATCGGCGGGCCGGCCGCCACCCACGAGGACGGCGACTCCCAGTCGGAGCGGTCCGCCGGTGACCAGCACGGGTCCGGTGGCCCGGCCCTCGAGCACTCCGAGGTCCTGCGCGACGAGACGCTGGAGGACCCGAACACGGTCTTCCAGATCCTCAAGCGGCACTACGCCCGCTACACCCCGGAGATGGTCGCCGAGACGTGCGGCGTCAGCGTCGAGGACTTCCACTACCTCGCGAAGTCCGTCACGGAGAACAGCGGCCGCGAGCGCACCACCGCCTTCGTCTACGCCGTCGGCTGGACCCAGCACACCCTCGGTGCGCAGTTTATCCGCACCGCGGCGATCATCCAGCTGCTGCTGGGCAACATGGGCCGACCCGGCGGCGGGATCATGGCCCTGCGCGGTCACGCGAGCATCCAGGGCTCGACCGACATCCCCACGCTCTACAACATCCTTCCCGGCTACCTCGCGATGCCGGTGGCCGGCATGCACGACACGTGGGACGCCTACCTCGCGGCGATCGCCAACAAGCAGCAGAAGGGCTTCTGGGCCAATGCCGACACGTATGCCGTGAGCCTGATGAAGGCATGGTGGGGCAAGGCCGCGACGGCCGAGAACGACTGGGGCTTCGGCTACCTGCCGCGGCTGACCGGTGCGCACGGCACCTACCAGACGACCATGGCGATGAAGGACGGCGAGGTCGAGGGCTACTTCCTGCTCGGCCAGAACCCTGCCGTCGGGTCCGCCCACGCGCGGCTCCAGCGCGAGGCGATGACCCACCTCAAGTGGCTCGTCGTCCGCGACCTCAACATGATCGAGTCCGCCACCTTCTGGCGGGACGGGCCCGAGATCGTGTCGGGCGAGCTGAAGACCGAGGACATCGAGACCGAGGTCTTCTTCCTCCCCGCCGCGGCGCACACCGAGAAGAGCGGCTCCTTCACGCAGACCCAGCGGATGCTCCAGTGGCACCACCAGGCCGTCCTGCCCCCGGGCGACTGCCAGAGCGAGCTGCAGTTCTTCTTCGAGCTCGGCGTCCGCATCCGTGAGCTGCTCGCCGACTCCGACGACGAGCGGGACCGTCCGCTGCTCGACCTCACGTGGGACTACCCCGTCGACGAGCACGGCGAGCCGGACGCCGAGGCGGTCCTCGCCGAGGTCAACGGGCGTCACGTCACGGGCGACAAGGCGGGGCAGCCGCTCTCGTCCTACACGGAGATGAAGGCCGACGGCTCCACCGAGGGCGGATGCTGGATCTACACCGGCGTCTACGCCGGGGGGACCAACCACGCCGCCGACCGCAAGCCGGGCCGGGAGCAGGACCTCACCGCACTCGACTGGGGCTGGGCGTGGCCGGCGAACCGCCGGATCCTCTACAACCGTGCCTCCGCCGACCCCGAGGGCAACCCGTGGAGCGAGCGCAAGAAGTACGTCTGGTGGGACGCCGACGAGGGCAAGTGGACCGGGCATGACGTGCCCGACTTCGTCATCGACAAGGCGCCGTCCTTCCGGCCCGAGCCGGGCACGGGTGGGCCGGCCGGTCTCGCAGGTGACGACCCGTTCGTCATGCAGGCCGACGGCAAGGGCTGGCTCTTCGCGCCGAAGGGGATGGTCGACGGACCGCTCCCGACGCACTACGAGCCGCAGGAGTCGCCGGTCCAGAACCCGCTCTACTCCCAGCAGTCCAACCCGTCCCGCAAGGTGTTCCCGCGCAAGGACAACCTGTGGAGCCCCTCCGGGGACACGCCGGGCGCCGACGTCTACCCGTACGTCTTCACGACCTACCGCCTCACCGAGCACCACACGGCGGGCGGGATGAGCCGCTGGCTGCCCTACCTGTCCGAGCTCCAGCCCGAGTTCTTCTGCGAGGTCTCACCCGAGCTCGCGGCCGAGCGGGGCCTGGAGAACGGCGGCTGGGCCACGATCGTGTCGGCCCGGTCGGCGATCGAGGCGCGCGTCATGGTGACGAAGCGGATGACGCCGCTCACCATCACGGGACGCACCATCCACCAGGTCGGGTTGCCCTACCACTGGGGTGTCGGCCGTGAGGCGATCGTCAGCGGCGACGCCGCGAACGACCTGCTTGGTATCGCCCTCGACCCCAACGTCCAGATCCAGGAGAGCAAGGCCGGCTCGTGCGACATCGTGCCCGGCCGTCGTCCGACGGGGGAGGACCTGCAACGGTTCGTCACCGAGTACCAGTCCCGGGCGGGCACCACCGTGATGACGAGCAACGAGCTGCGCACCGGCCATCCGGAGTCGACGCCGGACACGAGAGGACACTGACCGATGGCTTTCTGGCGCAACCAACTCTCCGGGCCCACCGACCCGGCGGCCGACGCCGCCTGGGACACCCACGAGGAGCGCAAGGGCTTCTTCACCGACACCTCGATCTGCATCGGCTGCAAGGCCTGCGAGGTGGCGTGCAAGGAGTGGAACGCGATCCCCGAGGACGGCCTCGACCTGCTCAACCAGTCCTACGACAACACCGGTGCCCTCGGTGCGAGCACGTGGCGGCACGTCGCCTTCGTGGAGCAGTCGAGCGACCGCATCGAGCAGGCGCGGGAGTCCGGTCGCAAGCTGGTCCAGCTCGGTATGCCGTCGATGCGCGCCGCCGAGCCCGTTGCGGCACAGTCGGGCTCGGGCGTGGCCCTGCTGGAGTCAGCGGTCGCGCCCCCGGTCGACGTCGAAGCCGGCATCCCCGTCGTGCGCTGGCTGATGGCCTCCGACGTGTGCAAGCACTGCACGCACGCGGCCTGCCTCGACGTCTGCCCGACGGGCGCGTTGTTCCGCAGCGAGTTCGGCACCGTCGTCGTCCAGGACGACGTCTGCAACGGCTGCGGCTACTGCGTCGCGGCCTGCCCCTTCGGCGTGATCGAGCGGCGCAGCGGCGACGAGGGCCACGAGCAGACCGGGCAGTCGCACGGCATCAGCATCAAGGGCGCACCGGGTGACGGCTCGCACCAGAACCCGCCGTCGCACGCCGAGACCAACGGCGAGGTCAAGAACGTAGGCATCGCCCAGAAGTGCACCCTCTGCTATGACCGTCTCGGGGCCGGGCAGACGCCGGCGTGCGCCCAGGCGTGCCCGACCACGTCGATCAAGTTCGGTGACCTCGACGACATGCGGGCTACGGCCCGCGCCCGCGTCGCCGAGCTGCACGACCTCGGCTACCCCGAGGCCCGTCTCTACGGCGTCGACGAGAACGACGGCGTCGGCGGCACCGGCTCGACCTTCCTGCTGCTCGACGAGCCGGAGGTCTACGGCTTGCCGCCCGACCCGCGGGTGACGACGGCCGACCTGCCCGACATGTTCCGCAAGGCCGGCTACGCCGGTCTGATGATGCTCGGGCTCGCGGCCGCCTCGTTCGTCCGGCGGCGACCGTGACGACCAACCCGTTCGACGCAGACCGCCCCCCGGAGCGCGAGCGTCGCCGGGACGGAGCGCGCCGTGGCGACGGCTCCGGTCGTCGGCGTGACGAGTCGATGATGGTCCCCGACGTCGAGTTCGACAGCTACTACGGGCGCCACATCGTCAAACCCGCCCCGTGGGAGAAGGAGATCGCGGCCTACCTCTTCCTCGGTGGCGTCGCCGGCGGCTCCGCCCTGCTCGCCGCTGGCGGTCGCGCCTTCGGCTACCCCGCGCTCCAGCGGGTCGGCCGGGTCGGCGCCGTGGGCGCCGCCGCCCTCGGCGGGGCGGCCCTCGCCAAGGACCTCGGCAAGCCGAGCCGGGCGCTCAACATGATGCGCACCATCAAGCTCACCTCGCCGATGTCCGTCGGCTCGTGGATCCTCACCGCCTTCGGTGGCTTCTCCGGCCTGGCCCTCGCCTCCGAGGTGGCCCAGGCGTTCACGAGCGGTCACGGCGAGGTGTCCGGACATTCCCGGGGATCGGCCGTCGCCCGAGTGGCTCGTCTGCTCGACATCGCCGACGGGCCCGCGACCGTCGGGTCGGCGCTCTTCGCCGCGCCCCTCGCCGCCTACACCGCCGTGCTGCTCGCCGACACCGCCACCCCGACGTGGCACGAGTCCTACCGCGAGCTGCCCTTCGTCTTCGTCAGCTCGGCCAACCTCGCCGCCTCGGGGCTCGCCCTCGTCTCGGTGCCGACCGCCCAGAACGGCCCGGCACGCAAGCTCGCCGCCGTCAGTGCCGTCATCGAGACGGTGGCCTTCGAGCGGATGTCCGAGAAGCTCGGGCCGGTCCTCTCCGAGCCGCTGCGCACCGGCAAGGCCGGTCGCCTGCTCAAGGCGAGCAAGGCCTTCACGATCGCGGGCGCCATCGGCTCGATTGCCCTGGGCGGCAACCGGATCGGCGCCGCAGCCAGCGGACTCGCCCTGATGGCCGGGTCCGCGTGCCTCCGCTTCGGTTTCTTCGAGGCCGGGATGGTCTCCGCCATCGACCCCAAGTACACGGTCGAGCCACAACGCGAGCGGCTGGAGCGGCGCCGGGCTGCCGGCATCGTCGACGACTCGATCACGACGGCGCGATAACGCGTCGTTACTCGGCGGCGCGACAACGCGCCGTCGCCCGGCGGCGCAGTGACGCGCCGCCCGACGGAAGGAGTATGCCGTGAGCAAGACTGCTGCAGAGCCGCACACCAGCGACGCGGGAACGAACCGATGGCTCATCCTCGTCGCCGGCGTGCTCGTCCAGCTCGCCATCGGTGCGGTGTACGCGTGGAGCGTCTTCGCCAAGGCGATGCAGAGTGACCAGGCCTTCGGCTGGTCCAAGGCGCAGGCTGCGGTGCCCTTCGAGCTAGCCATCGGGATGATCTTCCTCGGCAGCTACATCGGCGGCCGCATCCAGGACCGTCGTGGTCCGCGGGTCGTCGCCCTGACGGGCGGCGTCGTCTACAGCATCGGGGTCATGGTCGCCTCCTTCGCCGGCAGGGACAGCTTCTGGCTGCTCCTGCTCGGCTACGGGGTGCTCGGCGGCTTCGGGCTCGGCATGGCCTACATCGTGCCGATCGCCATGCTGCAGAAGTGGTTTCCCGACAAGCCGGGTCTCATCACCGGCATTGCCGTTGCCGGCTTCGGTTTCGGAGCAGTCATCACGGCGCCGCTCGGTCAGCGCCTCATCGCGGGTGACCCGTCCATGCCGACGAAGGCCTTCCTGCCGCTCGGCATCGGCTACCTCGTGGCCGTCCTCATCGGGGCCAGCTTCTTCCGCAACCCGCCCGCGGGCTACCTGCCGCCCGGCATGACCGTGCCCACGGGCGCCGCCGCCACCGCTGCCACTGCCGGCCGTGGCAAGGTCGCGTCCGCCGAGCCGGTGGCCGACTTCACCGCCCCCGAGGCGATGCGCACCAAGCAGTGGTACCTGCTCACGGCGATCCTCACGCTCAGCGTCACCGCCGGCATCTCGCTGATCTCGGTGGCCGCCGGCAGCGCCGGTGACATCGCCGGCTTCTCGGCCGCGGGCGCCGCCAGCCTCGTCGGGATCCTCGGTCTCTTCAACGGCGGAGGCCGCATCCTCTGGGGTTGGCTCTCGGACCGGATCGGCAAGATGCAGGCGTTCATGGGCATCCTCGGCATCCAGGGCGTCTGCCTCATCCTCATCCCGCACGTCGCGTCGCCGATCCTCTTCGGCGTCCTCGCTGCCCTCATCTACACCTGCTACGGCGGGGCGTTCGGCACGATGCCCTCGACGGCCGGCCGCTTCTTCGGGGTCCAGCACGCCGGCGCGATCTACGGGCTGATGCTCATCGGGTGGAGCCTCGGCGGCATCGTCGGTCCGCTGCTCATCTCCTCGCTCATCGGTGAGCAGAAGGCCTACACGCTCGGCTTCACCGTCGTCGGCATCATCGCGCTCGTCGGGATGGCCCTGCCGATGCTGACCAAGCGCCCCACCCGGGTCGCTGCGACGCCGGCCGAGGCCCGCCGCTGAGCGACGGTCACTCCCGCACGTCCGCCGGGTCCTGCGACACGGGCAGCCCGAGGTCGGTGGCCTCGGGGATCCTCGAGGGCCTGCCGGGGTGAGAGCCGCTCGGGGCCGGAGCGGGCCTGCCGCAGTGCCGCATCGACCCCGCCCGTCGCGGTGTCGGGCTCGTCCGAAGCGAGCCGAGAGGATCCGTTCCGTGCCGTCACGAGGTGAATGTATGCCGCTGTCCGCCGGGTCACCGGGGGCGGGGCCGACCGGGCCACCCGTGCGGGGGGAGCGGCTGTCGGTGGTCGATGGCAGGCTGGCCACTGATGACCACCGACAAGCAGGTCGACGTGCTCGACCGATTCTCCCCGGCCACCGCAGCCTGGTTCCGGAGCAGCTTCCACGCGCCCACGACGGCCCAGGCCGGGGCGTGGGACGCGATCAGCTCCGGGCACCACTGCGTCGTCGTCGCCCCGACCGGGTCGGGCAAGACCCTGTCGGCCTTCCTCTGGGCCATCGACCGGATGGCGAGCCAACCGGTGCCCGAGGAGCGGCTCGCCCGCTGCCGGGTCCTCTACATCTCCCCGATGAAGGCGCTCGCCGTCGATGTCGAGCGCAACCTTCGCGCCCCGCTCGTCGGCATCGGCCACGCGGCGACCCGGCTCGGCCAGCCCCAGCCCGACATCGCGGTCAGCGTCCGGTCGGGTGACACCCCCGCCAACGAGCGGCGGGCCTTCGCCCGGACCCCGAGCGACATCCTCATCACGACGCCCGAGTCGCTCTTCCTCATGCTCACCTCCTCGGTGCGCGAGGCGCTCAAGGGCGTCGAGACCGTCATCATCGACGAGGTGCACGCCGTCGCCGGCACGAAGCGCGGGGCCCACCTCGCCCTCAGCCTCGAGCGGCTCGACGCCCTGTTGCCCCAGCCCGCGCAGCGCGTCGGCCTGTCCGCGACGGTCCGACCCGTGGAGGAGGTGGCCCGCTTCCTCGCCGGAGGTCGTCCCGTCGAGATCGTCCAGCCGGTCTCGACGAAGCAGTGGGACCTCGAGGTCGTCGTCCCCGTCCCCGACATGGGTGAGCTGTCCGGAGCGCCGGCCGAGGTCTCGCCCGGCGTCCCCGACCTCTCCGGTCCGGCCGCCGGGGCCGCGCCGCAGGCGAGCATCTGGCCGCACGTCGAGGAGCGCATCGTCGACCTCATCGCCGGGCACCGCTCCACGATCGTCTTCTCCAACTCGCGCCGCCTCGCCGAGCGCCTGACGAGCCGGCTCAACGAGATCTGGGACGACCGGCTCACCCTCGCCGAGCTCGAGGCCGAGCAGCAGGCCGAGCGCGACGGGCTCGACGGGATCGAGGGGGAGGACGACCGCGAGCCGGTCGCCGTCGGGGCGGCGCCGGCCCAGCGGCATACGTCCCTCTCGACCCGGACCCCGGCCGAGATGATGGCGCAGGCCGGCACGTCCCGGGGGGCGCCAGCCGTGCTCGCCCGCGCCCACCACGGCTCGGTGAGCAAGGAGCACCGCGCCTCGATCGAGGAGGACCTCAAGGCGGGGCGGCTGCCCGCCGTCGTCGCGACGAGCAGCCTCGAGCTCGGCATCGACATGGGCGCGGTCGACCTCGTCATCCAGGTCGAGAGCCCGCCGAGCGTCGCGAGCGGGCTTCAGCGGGTGGGTCGCGCGGGCCACCAGGTGGGCGCCGTCAGCGAGGGCGTGATGTTCCCGAAGTTCCGCGGCGACCTCGTCCAGACCGCGGTCGTCGTCGAGCGGATGCGGGCCGGCGCGATCGAGTCGCTGCGGATCCCGGCCAACCCCGTCGACGTCCTCGCCCAGCACGTCGTGGCGATGTGCGCGATGGACGACTGGACCGTCGCCGACGTCGAGGCGCTCGCCCGTCGCTCGGCAAGCTTCGCCGGGCTGCCGCACTCCGTCCTCGAGGCGACCCTCGACATGCTCGCGGGCCGCTACCCGAGCGACGAGTTCGCCGAGCTGCGCCCGCGCATCGTCTGGGACCGCGTCACCGACACCCTGTCGGGGCGGCGCGGCGCCCAGCGGCTCGCGGTGACGAGCGGTGGCACCATCCCCGACCGCGGGCTGTATGCCGTCTTCCTCGCCTCCGGGGAGGGGCCCGGTCGCCGCGTCGGTGAGCTCGACGAGGAGATGGTCTACGAGTCCCGCGTCGGTGACGTCTTCACCCTCGGCACGTCGACGTGGCGGATCGAGGACATCACCCACGACCGCGTCCTCGTCACGCCGGCGCCGGGGCAGGCGGGCAAGCTGCCGTTCTGGAAGGGCGACCAGCAGGGCCGCCCGGCTGAACTGGGCCGTGCGTTAGGCGCTTTCGTGCGCGAAGTGGGTCGGCTGAGCGAGCCGAAGGCCCGCGAACGCGTCGCCGC
>JBDSSS010000084.1:0-2906 GCA_039928615.1 Terracoccus sp.
CGTAGCACCGCCAAGGCGGGTCCGACCTCACGGTCGGGCCCGCCTTCGCATATCCCGGCCCGGCCGGTCCGAGGTGGAACCACGCGGCCGGGCGCGACGGCATACCTCGACTGACTGCTCGCCGCCGCTTCGGTCGCCCGGGCTACGAAACGTGCGGGCCTGAGGGCGTTGCCCCACCCTTTCGGTCGCCCGGGCTACGAACCGTGCGGCCTACGGGTATGCCGCTCAGCTCCCTCCCAGCCGACGCACCGTTCCCGTCCGGTTCGAGGTGAAACCGCCCGGCCGGGCGCGACGGCATACCTCGAATGCCGGCTCGCCGCCGGTTCTGCTGCCCGGGCCACGAAACGTGCGGGCCTGGGGGCGCTTGGCCGCCGTTTTGGTCGCCCGGGCTACCAAACGTGCGGGTCAGGAGGCGTTGGCCAGGGCGTCCTTCAGGGCGGCGAGGACGAGGGCGACGCGGTCGGGGTGGGCGTTCGGCCCCATCAGGCCGATCCGCCAGACGGTGGCAGCGAACTCGCCCGCCCCGGCGCCGATCTCGACGTCGTGCCGTTCGAGCAGGTAGCGCCGGACGGCGGCCGAGTCGACGCCGTCGGGGACGCGCACCGTCGTCAGCTCGGGCAGCCGGTGTCCCTCGGCGGCGAAGAGCTCGAGGCCCAGGTCGGCCAGGCCCTCCTCGAGCAGCCGCCCGGCCTCGGCGTGCCGGGCCCAGACGGCCTCGAGGCCCTCGGCCTCGATCCGGCGCAACCCCGCGTGCAGGCTGGCGACCATCGCGGTCGGGGCGGTGTGGTGGTAGGTCCGCTGGCCCGAGCCGGATGCCTCGCCGACGTAGCCCCCGAGCAGGCCGAGGTCGAGATACCACGAGCTCGGCCGCTCGACCCGTCGCGCGAAGGCCCGGTCGTTGATCGTGAAGGGAGCGAGGCCGGGGGCCACGCCGAGGCACTTCTGCGTGCCGGCGTAGCCGACATCGATGCCCCAGTCGTCGGCCCGCAGCTCGATGCCGCCGATGCTCGTGACGGCGTCGACGACCAGCAGCGCGTCGCCCTTGCCGGCCCCGAGCGCCGCGACGTCCGACCGGACGCCGGTCGAGGTCTCGGCGTGCACGGCGGCGATGATCGCGGGGGAGGGGTGGGCGGCGAGGACCCGCTCGACGTCGACCGGCTGCCCCCACGCGTGCTCGACCGCGACGACCTCGGCGCCGTGCCGCGAGGCGACCTCGACCATCCGCTTGCCGAAGAGGCCGTTGACTGCGACGACGACGACGTCACCGGGGGAGACGAGGTTGACGAAGGCCGCCTCCATGCCGGCCGAGCCGGTCGCCGACAGCGGGAGGGTGCGGCGGTTGTCAGTGCCCCAGACGAGGCGGAGCAGGTCGCACGTCTCGTCCATCAGCTCGAGGAAGACCGGGTCGAGGTGTCCGAGGAGCGGGGCGGCGAGGGCCGCGGTCGCCTCGGGGTAGGGGTTGCACGGTCCGGGCCCGAAGAGGTGGCGCTCGGTCGTCGTGCGGGCCGTGGTCGTCATCAGAACGCTGCTCCCGGGTTGAGGATGCCCTGCGGGTCGAGGGCGGACTTGATGCGGTGGGTCAGGGCCATGACGTCCGGCCCGAGCTGGGCCGGGAGCGCGTCCCGCTTGAGCCGGCCGATTCCGTGCTCACCGGTGATCGTGCCATCGAGGCTGATCGCGAGCGCCATCACCTCCCCGAAGGCCTGGGCCGCCCGCTCGCGCGCCGGCTCGTCGCCGCGCGGGAAGACGACGATGGGGTGGGTGTTGCCGTCCCCGGCGTGCGCGACGACCGGGATCTCGACCCGGTTGCGTGCGGCGATCTCGGCGATGCCGAGGAGCAGCTCGGGCAGCCGCGGCACGGGCACCCCGACGTCCTCGAGCATGAGTGACCCGCGCTTCTCGACGGCGGGGAAGGCCGCCCGCCGAGCCGCCGCGAACATCTCGCCCTCGGCCGGGTCCTCGGTGACGAAGCACTCGAGCGCGCCGTGGGTGGTGCACTCCCGCTCCATCAGCGCGATCTCCTCGCGCCTCGCGGCCCCGGGTGCGTCGGACTGGGCGAGCAGCAGTGCCCCGGCCTCGCGGTCGAGACCCATCGGAAGGTAGTCCTCGACGGCGTTGATCGAGGCGGAGTCCATCAGCTCCATCATCGAGGCCCGCATCGTCCGGCCGATGGCCACGACCGCGTGCGCGGCGGCCTCGACGGTGGGGAACGTCGCGACGAGCGTCGCGGCCGGTGGCGGCGCCGGCACGAGGCGCAGGATCGCGCGGGTGACGATGCCGAGGGTTCCCTCGCTGCCGACGAAGAGCTTGAGCAGCGCCAGCCCGGCGACGTCCTTGATCCGGTGCCCGCCGAGCCGCACGAGCGTGCCGTCGGCGAGCACGACGTCGAGGCCGAGCACGTAGTCGGTCGTCACGCCGTACTTGACGCAGCAGAGGCCGCCCGCGTTGGTCGCGACGTTGCCGCCGATCGAGCAGATCTCGAAGGATGACGGGTCGGGCGGGTACCAGAGCCCGTGATCGGCCGCGGCGAGCTTCACCGCGCCGTTGAGCGCACCCGGCTCGACGGTCGCCGTCCGGGTCGCGGGGTCGATCTCGATGGCCCGCATCCGATCGAGGCTGAGCACGATGCAACCGTCGACGGCGCACGAGCCGCCCGACAGCCCGGTGCCGGCCCCGCGGGGCACGATCGGCACCCCTCGCGCGGCCGCCCACCGCACCGTGGCCTGCACCTCGGCCGCCGTCCGCGCCCGCACCACGGCCAACGGGACCCCCGCGTCCTCGGACTGCGTCCAGTCCCGCCGGTACCCCTCGACCGTCGCGGGGTCCGTCGTCAGCACCCCCTCGCCCAGCTCGGCGCGCAGCGCAGCCAGGTCGGTGGGTTCGGTCACGTCGGTCGGTTCGGTCGG
>JBDSSS010000085.1:0-11250 GCA_039928615.1 Terracoccus sp.
ATGTTGTGACCGAAGCTCGGTCCCTTGCCGCAGACGTCGCAGTTGGCAGCCACGGGTATCTCCTGAGTTGTCGATGTTGACCAAAGTCCTGGGCATTCCGGCCCCGGGCAACCGGGACCCACACGGGGAGTGCGTCACCCGCAGTGCACGAGGGGAACCGGTCAAGCGTAGCCGACCGGGTGCTCGGACGACAAAACGGCAGGGGAGAGCCCTGCCGCACTCAGCTCCAGCGACGCGCGGCCTCCACGAGCTGCCCCGCGTAGGCCGGGCCCTGGGAGGCGGCGTGGGTCGCGAGCGGGTGCAGCTGGTGCAGGCTCATGAGCGGCCGCCACGCCACCTCGAGACCGGCCACCTCGGCGTAGGCGTCACCGAGCCGGTCGAGCCAGGGCACGCCGAAGAGGGCGAGCATCGCGAGGTCGGTCAGCCCGTGCCCTCCGTGCGCCGCCGGGTCGATGAGGACGGCACCGCGGTCAGTGAACACGACGTTGCCCGCCCAGAGGTCCCCGTGGATCCGCGCGGGCGGCCGACCGTCGTCGTGCTCGCCCGCGGCGATCCGGTCGCAGACGCGCTCGACGAGCCGGGCGCCCTCGAGGTCGAGGCTGCCTGCCTCGACCGCGCGCCGCACGAAGGGCCGGACCCGTTGCTCGGCGTAGAACTCGCCCCACGTGGGCGTCGGGTCGTTCGACTGCGG
Source organism: Terracoccus sp. (assembly GCA_039928615.1). GTDB lineage: Bacteria > Actinomycetota > Actinomycetes > Actinomycetales > Dermatophilaceae > JBDSSS01. Next base: position 692 of record JBDSSS010000085.1, read on the forward strand.
CTGGCGGCCGATCCACGCGTCACCGTGCCAGCCGGGTGGGGGCGAGCCGAAGGCCGGCGCTCCGGCGCCGTGCAGCCGGGCGAGCGACCGTCCGAGCTTCTCGGCGGCGCGTGCCGTCTCCCCGACCGGGACGAGACGGTCGAGCTCGATGTGCGTCTGCCCGACCTCGTGCACCGCGACGACCCGGGTGCCGCGGACCGCCGCGCCCTCCGCCAGCCACCGCAGACCTGCGGCCTCGACGGCGAAGAACCCGGGCGGTGCCTCCGCCCAGGACTTGCGGTAGGTGTCAGGGGCTGGTCTGGGCACGGACCCACGCTAGACCGCCGGTGGACAGGCATGCATGCAGACGTCGTGGGGAGACGCTAACCTGCCGTCCACCACGAGCGGAGGGACCGGGATGCCAGGCGCTGTACCCACGCCCGAGGACGCCCTGACGGTCCTCGACGCGGCCGGAGTGCGTCGCTGGTCGGTCCTCGTCCGGTCCGCGCTCGGCTCGCGCCGAGCCGAGATCGACGAGCTCAACGTCTTCCCGGTCCCCGACGGCGACACCGGGACCAACCTCTACCTCACCTTCGACGCCGCGGTCGAGCGGACCCTCGCCCACGAGGAGACCGACGGTGCGGGTGCGCTCCTCGACGTCTTCGCACGCAACCTCCTGTGGACCGCTCGGGGCAACTCGGGCGTCATCCTCAGCCAGCTGGCCCGGGGTCTCGCCGACGCCTGCCGCCACCTCGACGTCATCGACGGACCGGCCCTCGCCATCGGGCTGGCTCGGGCCGACGAGCGTGCGTGGCAGGCCGTCAGCGACCCGACGGACGGCACGATCCTCTCCGTCGCCCGGGCCGTCTCCGAGGCGGCCCGGACCGCTGCCGACGAGGGTTTGTATGCCGTGGCCCTCGCGGCGCTCGACGCCGGTCGGCTCGCGCTCTCGCGCACCCCCGAGCAGCTCCCGGTCCTCGCGCGCGCCGGGGTCGTCGACGCCGGAGGGGCGGGCTACGTGATCATGCTCGAGTGCCTCGAGCGGCTCTGCGCCGGCGACGACGGCCGGGTGGCCGTTGGCCGTGGGTCGGCCGAGCGCAGCGCCCGTCCCCGGCTGCCCGAGGCCGGGACGGCGGCGGAGGTGCCGGTCGCGGTGGACACCGACGCTGGCTGGACGGGCCCGGCATACGAGGTGATGTACCTGCTGCGCGACGCCGGTGACGAGGCGGTCGGGGCCCTCCGGGAGCGTCTCGTCGCCCTGGGCGACTCGGTCCTCGTCGTCGGAGGGGACGGGGAGTGGAACGTCCACGCCCACGTCGACGACGCGGGAGCGGCGATCGAGGCCGGGATCGACGCGGGACGACCGCACGAGGTGCGGATCACCCACCTGCTCACCGACACCCAGCGGCGTCACGCCGAGGCCGAGGTCGAGGCCGAGGTCGAGGCCGAGGTGGGCGATGACGCCACGGCAGGTCGGCGCCCGCACGGACCGCGCACCGGCATCGTCGTGTGCGCCGACGGCGAGGGCCTGGCCGACGTGTTCCGGGAGGCGGGGGCCGTCGTCGTGCCCGCCCGGCCCGGGCTGCGCGCCTCGACCGGGTCGCTCATCGAGGCGATCCACGAGCAGCACCGTCGCGGCGTCGACGGGGTCGTCGTGCTGCCCGACGACGACGACACCGAGCTCGCGGCCGAGGCCGCGGTCCGGGCCGTGGCCGACGACGGCATCGACGCCCGCCTCGTCCGGGCGCACTCGGCGGTCCAGGGCATCGCGGCGCTGGCGGTGCTCGACCCGGCGGCCGACGTCGCGTCCAACGTCACGGCCATGCAGTCGGCCGCCTCGGCGACCCGTCACGGCGGGGTGACCGTCGCGACCCGGGGGGCGATGACGAGCGGCGGCGAGTGCCGACCGGGAGACGTGCTCGGGGTGGTGGACGGCGAGGTGGTCGTCGTCGGCTCCGACGAGGTCGCGGTCGGCGGCGAGGTGGTCCGCCGCCTGCTGTCCGGCGGCGGCGAGCTGCTCACCGTCCTGGTGGGAGCGTCGGCCCCGACAGGGCTTGCGCAGGAGCTGGCGGCCCGGGCGCGGGCCGAGCGATCGTCCGTCGAGGTGTCCGAGATCATCGGTGGGCAGCACGTCTACAGCGTGCTGCTCGGGTCGGAGTGAGCCAGGTGACCGTGAACAGGCTGACCGAGGACTCGCCGCTCACCAAGATCGTCAAGAAGCCGGAGGCGGCCGCGCTGGCGAAGGCCAAGGGCCTGCACACCGTCGCTGACCTCTTCGACTTCACGCCTCGGCGATACCTCCAACCCGGGCAGACCACCGACCTGTCCGCGCTGCGGCTGGGCGAGGAGGTGATGGTCGTCGCCGTCGTCGCGTCGGCCACCACCCGACCGATGCGCGGTCGGAAGGGGCGGATGCTCACGGTCGTGCTCACCGACGACGCCGGGCACCAGCTCGACCTGACCTTCTTCAGCGCCTATGGCCACGAGGGCAAGCTGCAACCCGGCGCGCGCGGCTTCTTCGCCGGCACCGTCGGCCGCTACGGGCAGCGCGTCCAGCTGACCCACCCCGACTACGAGCTCTTCGACCCCGAGGACGACACGGCCGTCGACGAGGCCGTCGAGCGCTACCAGAGCCACCTCATCCCGGTGTACTCGGCGACGGGCAAGATCTACTCCTTCCGGATGCGGGCCGTCGTCGAGGTCGCCCTCGACTCGGTCGACCAGATCCGCGAGCCGGTGCCGGAGGCGGTCCGCGCCGCCCGTGGACTGCCCACCCGCGCCGAGGCGCTCGAGCTGGTCCACCGTCCCCGCACGGACCAGCGCCCGGAGACGGGTCTGGACCGGTTGCGCTACGACGAGGCGTTCGTCCTGCAGACCATCCTCGCCCAGCGTCGGCGGGCCGCGGGCGCCGTCGTCGGCACGGCCCGGCTGCCGCGCCCCGGGGGCCTGCTCGCCGCCTTCGACGCCCGGTTGCCGTTCGACCTGACCGACGGGCAGCGTGAGGTGGGGGAGGTCCTCGCCGGCGAGCTCGCGAGCGACCGCCCGATGAACCGGCTGCTCCAGGGCGAGGTGGGCTCCGGCAAGACCGTCGTCGCGCTGCGGGCCATGCTCGCCGTCGTCGACGCCGGTGGCCAGGCGGCGATGCTCGCCCCCACGGAGGTGCTCGCGGCCCAGCACCTGCGCTCGGTCACCGCGATGCTCGGCGACCTCGCCCAGGGCGGGATGCTGGGGGGCTCGGACATCGGCACCAAGGTCGTCCTGCTCACCGGCAGCCAGACGGCGGGCGTCCGCCGCCGCTCGCTCCTCGACGCCGCGTCCGGAGAGGCGGGCATCGTCATCGGCACGCACGCCCTGATCCAGAAGCACGTCCAGTTCGCCGACCTCGCGCTCGTGGTCGTCGACGAGCAGCACCGATTCGGCGTCGAGCAGCGGGACGCGCTGCGCGAGAAGGGTCTACGGCCCCCGCACGTGCTCGTGATGACCGCCACCCCGATCCCGCGCACCGTGGCGATGACGGTGTTCGGAGACATGGAGACCTCGACCCTGCGCGAGCTGCCCCGGGGTCGTTCGCCGATCACCACCCACGTCGTCGACGCCGAGCGTCCCGCCTGGGTCGAGCGCACCTGGCAGCGCATCGCCGAGGAGGTGGCCGCCGGGCACCAGGCCTACGTCGTGTGCCCCCGCATCGGCGAGCCCGACGGCTCGGAGCCCGCGCGTTCGCGCGACGGTGAGGACGGCGAGGACGCCGCGGGCTGGGACCTCGGGGTCGACGAGCCCGGCGCAGACGAGGCGCCGCGCGAGCTCACCGGCGTGTACTCCATGCTGGAGACCCTCCGGGCGACCCCCGTCCTGGCCGGCGTGCGGGTGGAGATCCTGCACGGGCGCCTTGACCCCGACACCAAGGAGGCCACGATGCGTGCCTTCGGCGCCGGTGAGGTCGACGTCCTGGTCGCGACCACGGTGATCGAGGTCGGCGTCGACGTGCCCAACGCCTCCGTCATGGTCGTCGTCGACGCCGACCGCTTCGGCATCTCCCAGCTGCACCAGCTCCGCGGCCGGATCGGTCGCGGCAGCGTGCCGGGCCTCTGCCTGCTCATGACCAACGGTGGCGGCGAGCGGGCGGGCGAGCGTCTCGCCGAGGTCGCCGCCACCACCGACGGCTTCGAGCTGGCGCGTGCCGACCTGCTCTTCCGCCGGGAGGGCGACGTGCTCGGCGCCCGCCAGAGCGGGCGGGGCAACTCGGTGCGCCACCTTCGTCTCGGGCGACGACGCGACGAGGAGATCATCGTGCAGGCCCGGGAGGACGCGTTCGCGCTCGTCGACACCGACCCCGACCTGCGCGCCCACCCGGCGCTCGCGGCCGCGGTCGCGATGCGCCTGGACGACGAGCAGGCCGCCTACCTGGAGCGAGGGTGAGATGACCCGGATCATCAGCGGCACGGCGGGAGGTCGACGGTTGCGGACCCCGCCCGGGGCCAGCACGAGGCCCACCTCCGACCGGGTGCGAGAGGCCCTCTTCAGCCGCCTCGAGCACCGCGGTCTGCTCGACGGGACCCACGTGCTCGACCTCTACGCTGGCTCCGGGGCCCTCGGCCTCGAGGCGGCCAGCCGGGGGGCTGCGACGGTGCTGCTCGTCGAGTCGCACGGCGCCGCCGCGGGGGTCATCGAGGCCAACATCACGACCGTGGGTGCCCGCGGCGCCCGCGTCGTGCGCGACACGGTCGAGCGGGCGCTCCGTTCCGGCCCGCCCGGTGGCACGCGGCGGGACCTCGTGCTCATCGACCCGCCCTACGACGTCACCGACGAGGCCCTGGGCGCAGTGCTCACCTCCCTCGTCGAGCACGACTGGCTCGCCGAGGACGTCGTCGTCGTCGTCGAGCGGTCGCGCCGCTCGCCCCAGCCGCCCTGGCCTGCGGGGCTCGAGGCCTCCGGCGAGAAGCGCTACGGCGACACCACGGTCTGGTTCGGCGAGCCACCCGAGCAGGCCGAGCAGGCCGAGCAGGCCGCACCGGGGGAGCCCGCGTGAACACGCTCGCGACCGGCGTCGGCAGGTCTGCAGCCGCTAGGTTGGCCTCGTGACGACGGCGAGCGACGACACGAGGCCGGTGCGGCGTTGCCTGTGCCCGGGCTCGTACGACCCGGTGACGAGCGGGCACGTGGACGTCATCTCCCGGGCCGCGGCGCTCTTCGACGAGGTCGTCGTCGCGATCCTGCACAACCCCGCCAAGCAGGGGACCTTCACCGTCGACGAGCGCCTCGAGCTCGTCCGGGCCTCCGTGGGCCACCTGCCCAACGTGCGGATCGACGCGTGGTCGGACCGGCTCGTCGTCGACATCTGCACCGAGGTCGGCGCGGACTCGCTGGTCAAGGGTCTGCGCGGTGGCACCGACTTCGCCTACGAGCTGCCGATGGCCCACATGAACCACCACCTGTCGGGGGTCGAGACCCTCTTCCTCGCTGCGGACCCGTCGCTCTCGCACGTCTCGAGCTCGCTGGTCAAGGAGGTCGTCCGCTACGGCGGAGACGTCGCCGGCCTCGTCCCGGACGCGGTCCTCACGGCGCTGCGCAGCCGTCTCGCCTGATTTGGGCGCACGGCGGTGCTCCGGTAGCCTTGACCGTCGGTCCTCCCCGCCTTGGCGATGATCGAACCCTCGACTGTGCGCAGGAGCCATGACCCGCCTCGATCCCCGTTCACCCCTGGTGCTCGACACCAGAGAGCTGAGCCGGCGACCCGGGACGATGCAGGAGCTCCGGCGGACGGTCACGCTCTCCGACGACCTCGGCACCGACGTCATCTCGATCAAGGCCGGCTCGCCGGTCGCGGTCAAGCTGCGTCTGGAGTCGGTCGTCGAGGGCGTGCTCGTGACGGGTTCGGCCAGCGGCACGGCGACGGGGTCGTGCGTTCGGTGCCTGGACCCTCTCGACCGCGTGGTCGAGGGGCACTTCACGGAGCTGTTCGCCTACCCCGACCGGTTGGCCCACCACCACGAGGTGGGGGTCGACGAGGAGGAGGACGAGGTGCACGAGCTCGAGGGTGACATGATCGGCCTCGAGACCGTGATCCGGGATGCTGTCGTCCCGACCCTGCCGTTCCAACCGGTGTGCCGCAAGGACTGCCCGGGGCTCTGCTCCGAGTGCGGGATCCACCTCGCGGACGACCCGGACCACCACCATGAAGTGCTAGACCCCCGGTGGTCGTCACTCAGCGGACTGCTGACGGACGACCCGCAAGAGAAGAGGAACTGACGTGGCTGTCCCGAAGCGCAAGACATCGCGATCCAACACCCGTTCGCGTCGCGCGAACTGGAAGGCGACGCCGACCGCGCTCACCACCTGCCCCCAGTGCGGTAACGCGGCCCAGCCGCACATCGCCTGCCCGTCGTGCGGCACCTACAAGGGCCGTCACTACGCCGTCGCCGAGCGCACCGAGCACCAGGCCTGACCAGCGCCGTGAGCGACCCCGTCGCCCCGGCCGTCATGACGGTCCCGCAGCGGCCCGTCGATGCCCTGGTCGCGCACCTCCTCGAGGTGCTCGACCGGGATATCGACGAGCCGCTGCTCCTGCGTGCCCTGACCCACCGCTCGTACGCCTACGAAAACGGTGGGCTGCCCAACAACGAGCGTCTCGAGTTCCTCGGTGACTCGGTGCTGGGACTCGTCGTCACCGACACCCTCTACACCCGCCACCCCGAGCTGGCCGAGGGCCATCTCGCCAAGCTGCGGGCGGCCGTCGTCAACATGAGGGCGCTGGCCGAGGTGGCCCGCACCATCGACCTGGGTGAGTTCGTCATGCTCGGCAAGGGCGAGGAGGCCACGGGCGGCCGGAACAAGGCGTCGATCCTCGCCGACACGATGGAGGCGCTGATCGGGACCGTCTACCTCTCGTGCGGGGTCGAACGGGCCTCAGCCTTCGTCCACCACCACTTCGACCCGCTCATCGACGACGCCGCGACGCTCGGGGCGGGACTCGACTGGAAGACGAGCCTGCAGGAGCTCGCCGCCGCCTCCGGTCTCGGCTCGCCCGAGTACCGCGTCGACGAGCAGGGCCCGGACCACGAGAAGGAGTTCGACGCGCGCGCCGTCGTCGACACCACGGTCCTGGGTACAGGCCACGGACGGAGCAAGAAGGAGGCGGAGCAGAAGGCCGCCAAGCAGGCCTGGCACGCACTCGACGGGCGCCGCACCGCCGCGCAGGCCGCCGCGGACGAGGCCGTCCGCTTCGCCGCCGCCGCCGCCGACACCCGTCGCGACGCCTGAGCCCCCTGGGTGCCTGAGCTCCCCGAGGTCGAGGTGGTCCGCCGGGGCCTGGCCGAGCACGTCGTGGGCCGGCACATCCGGCGCGCCCGGGTCACCGGGGTCCGGGTCGCGCGCCGCCACGACGCCGGCGCGGACGACCTCGCCCAGCGGTTGCACGACGTCACGGTGACGGCTGCGGCCCGACGCGGCAAGTACCTGTGGCTCGCCCTCGACGGCGAGGACGCGCTCATCGTGCACCTGGGGATGAGCGGTCAGATGCTGGTCGAGCCCTCCGACGCGCCCCTCGAGAAGCACTGCCACGCACGGTTCGACTTCGATGACGGCGGACCGCAGCTGCGGTTCGTCGACCAGCGCACCTTCGGGGGTCTGGCCCTCTCGCCGCTGCGCCTGGACGGGATCCCCGAGTCCGTCGCGCACATCGCCCCCGACCCCTTCGAGTCCGCCTACGACGAGCGGGCCGTCGTGCGACGGATGAAGGCGCGTGACAGCGCCGTCAAGCGGGCCCTGCTCGACCAGGGGCTCGTCTCGGGGATCGGCAACATCTACGCGGACGAGGCGCTCTGGCGGTCGAGGCTGCACGGCGAGCGACTCTGCTCTGCCCTGACCAAGCCGGCGCTGGCGCGGTTGCTCGGCCACGCCCGCGACGTTATGTCGGAGGCCCTCGGACAGGGTGGGACGAGCTTCGACGCCCTCTATGTCAACGTCAACGGTGCGAGCGGCTACTTCGACCGGTCGCTGCACGCCTACGGGCGGGCCGGGACCCCGTGTGACCGGTGCGGCACGACCATGCGCCGCGAGCAGTTCATGAACCGCTCGTCCTTCTCCTGCCCGCAGTGCCAGCCGCGCCCACGGCGCCGGCCCCAGCTCGCCTGAGGCCGGGCCGGTCTCAGGACTTGGGGCGGCGCTTTGGAGCCGGCCGGACCGGGTCGTCGTCTGGCTCCTCGACCTCCTCTGGCACGAGGATCGGCTTGAGCCGGGCCCACGCGAGGAAGGCCACGCTGACGACGACGAGGCCGAGACCGGCATACAGGTTGGCGTTGACCCCTCCTGTCTTTGCCAGCTCCTGGTCACCGAAGAGCCCCATGAACACGAGGATCAGGCCGTACAGGCCGAGCAGCGCTCCGATGAAGTTGCGGATGTCGAAGGCGCCGGCCGCCTTCTTCTCGGTGGCGCCGGCCTTCTCGTCGTGCGGGCCGTCGGGTGTCGTGTCAGGCATGTCCGCTCCTGTCAGAACGCAAAGTTGAGGATGATGACCAGGACAAGGGCGATGCCGGCGAGCGGCACAGTGCGCCGGAACCACGGGAGGGTCTGCTCGTGCGGGTCGACGAGGTCCTCCTTGGGCGTCTCGGAGTAGACCAGTCCCCGGAGCGAGCCCGCCGGCTTGGGCTCCGTGACGAGGGAGACGACGATGCTGAGCACGATGTCGACGACGAAGGCCGTCGACGCGGCGATGAACGCGGCGCCCTGCCCGCCGACGGGGATCAGGCCGATGCTCGCGGAGCCGAACGCGTCCTGGCTGAGGAAGGCGACGAGCACTGCCGAGAGCGTTCCGGCGGAGAGCCCGACCCAACCGGCCGTCGCCGTCATCCGCTTCCAGAACATGCCGAGGATGAAGGTGGCGAAGAGGGGAGCGTTGAAGAACCCGAAGAGCGTCTGCAGGTAGTTCATGATGTTGGAGAAGGAGCTCGCGATGACCGCCGTGAAGATCGCGATGACCGTCGCGCCGACGGTCGCGAGGCGGCCGATCCGCAGGTAGTAGTCGTCGGAGTGGTCCTTGCGGATGTAGCGCTGCCACAGGTCGTAGCTGAAGACCGTGTTGAAGGCCGAGATGTTCGCCGCCATGCCGGCCATGAAGGCCGCCAGCAGGCCGGCGATCGCGAGGCCGAGCAGACCGTTGGGCAGGATGTCGCGCATCAGCAGGATGAGCGAGTCGTTGTACTGCACGCCCGTGCCCGACGCACCGCCCGCCGGGCTGCCGCCCGCCTTGAGCTCGGCGATCTCCTTGACGAGGACCGCGGCGATCATGCCCGGGAAGATCACGATGAAGGGGACGAACATCTTGGGGAAGGCCCCGATGATCGGGGTCTTGCGGGCCGCGGAGATCGAGTTGGAGGCCATCGCGCGCTGGACCTCGACGAAGTTCGTCGTCCAGTAGCCGAAGGAGAGCACGAAGCCGAGCCCGAAGACGATGCCGATGACCGACAGCACGGGGGAGTCGAAGCCGGTGAGGGCCTGACCCGGCCACGAGTTCAGCTGCTGGTCGGCCGGTGGCACCCCCGCGCTCGCGGGAGCGGTGGCGGCGAACTCCGTGATCTTCTGCTTCAGTCCGTCGTAGCCCCCGACGCGGTGCAGCCCGATCAGGGTCAGCGGAAGGAGCGAGGCGACGATGACGAAGAACTGGAGGACCTCGTTGTAGATCGCCGCGGAGAGTCCGCCGAGGGTGATGTAGGACAGCACGATCGCGGCGGCGACGAGGAGCGCGACCCAGAGCGGCCAGCCGAGCAGGGCCTGGACGATCGAGCCGAGCAGGTAGAGGTTGACGCCGGCGATGAGCAGCTGGGCCACCGCGAAGCTGAGGGCGTTGACGAGGTGCGCCCCGGTGCCGAAGCGCCGGAACATGAACTCCGGCACCGACCGCACCTTGGAGCCGTAGTAGAACGGCATCATGACGACGCCGAGGAAGAGCATGGCGGGGATCGCCCCGACCCAGAAGTAGTGCACCGTCGCGATGCCGAACTCCGCGCCGTTGGCCGACATGCCCATGATCTCGACGGCGCCGAGGTTGGCCGAGATGAAGGCGAGGCCGGTGACCCACGCGGGCAGCGACCGCCCGGACAGGAAGAAGTCGATCGAGCTGGAGACGGCTCGCCGGGCCATCACGCCGATCCCGAGGACGAAGACGAAGTAGAGCGCGATGATGATGTAGTCGACCAGCTTGGCATCGATCAAGGTGCCTGCCGCCGGAAGCCCTGCGAGAACGTTCATGCACGTGATCCCTTCGTTGGACGTCAACGTCGGATCACGCTAGCGCAGCGAGATGCTCGGATCGGGTCCGGGACCACCCCCTCGTGCGACGATGCCTTCGTCCCAGACTCGAGGAGGAGCCATGAACCACCTGCCCGCCGACCCGGAGGCCGTCTTCACCTACGGCGCGCCGCAGCTGAAGTTCGGTCCGGGAGCCTCCGAGGAGATCGGCCACGACCTGTCGCTGCTCGGGGCGCGCCGGGTCCTCGTCGTCACCGACCCCGGGGTCGCGGCGACGGGTATCCCGGAGCGGGTGGCCCGTCAGATGGCCGCCTTCGGGATCGAGGCCGTGGTCCACG
>JBDSSS010000086.1:0-23513 GCA_039928615.1 Terracoccus sp.
ACCGCTACCTCACCGAGGAGCAGGAGGCCGGCGCGATCGACCAGCGCACCGTGATCACCGTGCTCACCCACGACCCCAAGTTCGACGTGCCGCTGCTCGAGCTGGCGCTGCGCCTGCCCGAGGTGGCCTACATCGGGGCGATGGGCTCACGGCGCACCCACGAGGACCGGCTCGCCCGGCTGCGTGAGGCCGGCCTCGAGGAGCACGAGCTGGCCCGGATGAGCTCGCCGATCGGCCTCGACCTCGGGGCTCGGACCCCGGAGGAGACGGCGGTGTCGATCGCGGCGGAGATCATCGCGCAGCGATGGGGCGGCGCCGGTGAGCGGCTCGCGGCGACCGAGGGCCCGATCCACCACCACCACCCGGCCCACGACGGAGAGCCACCGGCCTGACCGCCGGGCCCAGCGGCATACGCGCTGGGCCCCGCGGTCGGTGGCGGAGGTCAGTGCGAGCTGGAGGTCTTCCAGAGGTTGATGCCACCCTCGACCGCGTGCCGGTCGATCTTGTCGAGCTCGTCGTTGCTGAACTCGAGGTTGTCGAGCGCGCCGAGGCTGTTCTCCAGCTGGGCGACGCTCGAGGCGCCGATGAGGACCGAGGTCACCCGGGCGTCGCGCAGGATCCACGCGAGGGCGAGCTGGGCGAGGGTCTGGCCACGGGTCTTCGCGATCCGGTTGAGCGCGCGGACGTGCTTCATCGTCTGCTCGGTGAGCAGGTCGGGCGACAGCGACTTGCCCTGCGACGCACGGGAACCCGCAGGAACGCCCTTGAGGTACTTGTCGGTGAGCATGCCCTGCGCGAGCGGCGAGAAGGCGATGCAACCGACGCCCTCGACACCGAGCACGTCGAGCAGGTCCTCCTCGACCCAGCGGTTGAGCATCGAGTAGCTCGGCTGGTGGATGAGCAGCGGGGTCCCGAGGTCGCGGAGGATCTCGATGGCCTCCTTGGTGCGGGGGCCGGAGTAGGACGAGATGCCGACGTAGAGGGCCTTGCCCTGGCGGACCGCGGTGTCGAGGGCGCCCATCGTCTCCTCGAGCGGGGTCGTCTCGTCGAAGCGGTGGCTGTAGAAGATGTCGACGTAGTCGAGACCCATCCGCTGCAACGACTGGTCGAGCGAGGACAGGACGTACTTGCGCGAGCCGCCGCCCTGACCGTAGGGGCCGGGCCACATGTCGTAGCCGGCCTTCGACGAGATGATGAGCTCGTCGCGATAGCGCGCGAAGTCCTGCGCATAGATCGTGCCGAAGTTGCGCTCGGCGCTGCCGTAGGGCGGGCCGTAGTTGTTGGCGAGGTCGAAGTGGGTCACGCCGAGGTCGAAGGCGCGGCGCAGGGTGGCCCGCTGGTTGTCCAGCGGGACGTCGTCCCCGAAGTTGTGCCACAGCCCCAGCGACACGGCGGGCAGGTCGAGACCGCTCCGTCCGGTGCGCCGGTAGGTCATCGAGTCGTAGCGGGAACGGAGGGCCTGGTAGTCGTCGGCGTGCATCGTCATACCCCCATCTTTCCCCTCCGGGGGGCGCGGATCACGACCTGCTCTTGTCAGGGGGCACCGCGCGGGTGAGAATCGCGCCAAGGGAAGCCACTGCAGCGCAGCAGGAAGGTACACGAATGACCCGTATCAAGGTGTCCGTCGACGGAGTCTCGTACTCCGACGAGGTCGAACCGAGGACCCTCCTGGTCCACTACCTCCGGACCAACGTCGGCAAGACCGGAACGGTCGTCGGCTGTGACACGAGCAACTGTGGGGCGTGCACCGTGCACCTCGACGGTGTGAGCGTCAAGTCGTGCAACGTCCTCGCCGTGCAGGCCGACGGCCACGAGGTGACGACCATCGAGGGCCTCGCGGAGCACGGTGAGCTGCACCCCATGCAGCAGGCCTTCCACGAGTGCCACGCCCTCCAGTGCGGCTACTGCACGCCGGGCATGATCATGCAGGCCTGCGACCTGCTGAAGAACAACCCCGACCCCACCGAGACGGAGATCCGTGAGGGCATGGAGGGCAACCTCTGCCGGTGCACGGGCTACCAGAACATCGTCAAGGCGGTCCAGCAGGCCGCGGGCGCGATGAGCGCCTCGGCCGACGCAGGCCGTGACGACGTCGCCGACGCCCCTGTCACCGCCGCCGCGAGCGAGTCGGCGGTGAACGCATGACCATCACCGAGGACGCCCCGGCCCAGTCCACCCCCGAGATCGGTCGGGCTCGCCGGCGCAAGGAGGACCAGCGCCTCATCACCGGCCGCACGCGCTGGACCGACAACATCGTCCTGCCCGGGATGCTGCACCTCGCGATGGTGCGCAGCCCCTTCGCCCACGCGAAGATCACGGCGATCAACGTCGACGAGGCCAAGGCCGCGCCGGGCGTCGTCACCGTCGTGACGGGCGCCGACGTCAAGGACGAGCAGGGGGCCATCGCCAACGCCTGGCCGATCACCCCCGACCAGGTCACGCCGACCCACCTGCCGGTCGCGATCGACCGGGTCGCCTGCGCCGGCGAGATCGTCGCCGTCGTCGTGGCCCGCACCCCCGCGGAGGCCCGCGACGCCGCCGAGCTCGTCGACGTCGACTACGAGGAGCTGCCCGCGGCCCTCGACCTCAAGGAGGCGGCGGCCGACACCGTGCTCGCCCACCCCGACCTCGGCACGAACAAGTCGGCGCTGTGGAAGCTGGACTCGGCCGAGCAGGGCTCCGGCGGTGACGTCGAGGAGGCCATCGCCAAGGCCCGCACCGACGGCATCGTCATCGAGCGGGAGTACCGCCAGCAGCGGCTCATCCCGGCCTTCATGGAGCCGCGATCGGTCGTCGTCGACCCGACCGCCGAGCAGCTGACCGTGTGGTCCTCGACCCAGGTGCCGCACATCCTCCGTTTCCTCGTCGCCGCCGTGATGGGGGTGCCGGAGTCGAAGCTGCGGATCATCGCGCCCGACGTGGGCGGCGGCTTCGGCGGCAAGCTCCAGACGACGCCGGAGGAGTTCATCACCATCGCCCTGGCCCGTCGCCTCGGCAAGCCGCTGAAGTACACCGAGACGCGGTCGGAGTCGCTCGTCTCGGGCCACCACGGCCGCGACCAGTGGCAGAAGCTCACCCTCTCCGCGGAGAAGGACGGCACGGTCACCGGCCTCAAGGTCCACCTGCTCGCCGACATGGGCGCCTACATCGGCGTCGTCGGCGGCGGGGTGCCGGTCCTCGGCGCCTGGATGTACAACTCGATCTACAAGTTCCCGGCCTACCAGTTCACCTGCCAGACGGTGCTGACCAACAAGACCTGGGTCGACGCCTACCGCGGTGCCGGTCGTCCGGAGGCGACCTACGCGATCGAGCGGATCATGGACGAGCTCGCGGCCGAGGTCGGGGTCGACCCGCTCGCCATCCGCGAGCAGAACTGGATCACCGAGGACGAGTTCCCCTTCACCAGCGTCGCGGGGATGACCTACGACTCGGGCAGCTACGAGAAGGCGACGGCCAAGGCCAAGGAGCTCTTCGGCTACGACGAGCTGCGGGCCGAGCAGAAGCAGCGCCGGGAGTCCGGTGACCCGGTGCAGCTCGGCATCGGCATCTCGACCTTCACCGAGATGTGCGGCCTCGCCCCCTCGCGCGTGCTCGGCTCGCTCGACTACGGCGCCGGCGGCTGGGAGCACGCGAGCATCCGGATGCTGGCGACCGGCAAGGTCGAGGTGCTCACCGGCGCCTCCGCCCACGGACAGGGGCACGAGACGGCGTGGAGCCAGATCGTCGCCGACCGCCTCGGGGTGCCCTTCGAGGACATCGAGGTGCTGCACGGTGACACGCAGATCTCGCACAAGGGCATGGACACCTACGGCTCGCGCTCGCTCGTCGTGGGCGGCGAGGCCATCGTGCGGGCCGCAGACAAGGTCATCGAGCGGGCCCGGCCGATCGCCGCGCACCTGCTCGAGGCGAGCGTTGACGACCTCGAGTTCGTCGGTGGGCGCTTCGGGGTCAAGGGGACCGACAAGGGGGTGACGATGGCCGAGCTGGCCCTCGCCTCCTTCGCGGCCCACAACCTCCCCGACGGGGTCGAGCCCGGCCTCGACGCCGACGCGACCTACGACCCGGTGAACTTCTCCTTCCCGCACGGGACCCACCTGTGCGCCATGGAGATCGACACCGAGACGGGCGCGTCGACGATGCGCAAGTACGTCTGCGTCGACGACATCGGCAACATCATCAACCCGCTCATCGTCGAGGGCCAGATGCACGGCGGGCTCGTCCAGGGCATCGCCCAGGCGCTGTGGGAGGGGGCGGAGTTCGACGACAACGGCACCCTCGTCACGGGGTCCTTCGTCGACTACACGCTGCCGACCGCGGCCGACACGATCAACTACGTCAGCGAGCACACCACCTCGCCTGCGACGTCGAACTCGTTGGGCACCAAGGGAGTCGGTGAGGCAGGGACCATCGCGTCCACGCCGGCCGTCGTCAACGCGGTCGTCGACGCGATCCGCCACTTCGGCGTCAACGACATCCTCATGCCGTGCACGCCGGAGCGGGTCTGGAACGCCATCCAGTCCGGCTCGAAGGCCGACCCCGACGAGGGTGAGCGTGAGGGGCAGCCGCACTTCGACGCGGACGCACCCAACCAAGCCGTCCCGTCCACCGAAGGTGGTGCCCAGTGATCCCCGCATCGTTCGACTACCTCGCGCCCACGTCGGTGTCCGAGGCGATCGACGCCCTCGTCGAGCACGGTGACGAGGCAAAGATCCTCGCCGGTGGGCAGTCGTTGCTGCCGATCCTGCGGATGCGTCTCAACGCGCCGGGGGTCGTCATCGACCTCGGCAAGATCAGCGAGCTGCAGGGGGTGACCGAGGAGGGCGACCACCTCGTCATCGGCGCCATGACGACGTATGCCGCCGTGCTCGCCTCGGAGGCGATCAGCACCCACGCGGCGCTGCTGTCCAAGGCGATCGCGACGGTCGCGGACCCGCAGATCCGGCACCGCGGGACGATCGGTGGCGCGCTCGTGCACGCCGACCCCGCGGGCGATGTCGGCGCACCGGTGCTCGCGCTCGGGGCGGAGCTCGTCATCGCCGGGGCGGGCGGGCAGACCCGCACCGTCGCGGCGGACGACTTCTTCGAGGACCTCTTCGACACGGCGGTCGGGGAGGACGAGCTGCTCACGCAGATCCGCATCCCGAAGCACACGGGCTGGGGTGCGCACTACGAGAAGTTTGTCCGGGTCAGCCACCAGTGGTCGATCGTCGGCGTCGCCGCAACCGTTCGCAGCGAGGGCGGCTCGATCGCCGAGGCGCGTGTGGGCCTCACCAACATGGGCTCGACGCCGTTGCGCGCCAAGGCCGTCGAGGAGGCCCTCGTCGGCAAGGAGGCGACCGACGAGGCGGTGCGGGCCGCCGTCGCCGCGGTGGCCGAGGGCACCAACCCGCCCTCCGACCTCAACGGCAACAGCGACTACCGCAAGCACCTCGCCACGGTCCTCACCCGGCGAGCGGTGCTCGCGGCAGCGGGGGCGTGACCCGGTGGGCACGAACGCACACGTGGTGATGCCGCCTGCCCGGGCGGGCGACCGACGGGGGGTCGGTCGATGGACCTGACCCACTCCTTCACCGTCCCCACCTCGCCCGACGACGCCTGGGCCCTGTTCATGGACCTGGAGAAGGTCGGGGGCTGCTTCCCCGGTGCGACGGTGACCGAGGTCAACGACGACAGCTTCTCCGGCACGGTCAAGGTCAAGCTCGGCCCGATCGCGCTCGTCTACTCCGGATCGGGCTCGTTCGTCGAGCGGGACGACGCGGCCCACCGCGCCGTCATCTCGGCCAAGGGCAAGGACAAGCGGGGCAACGGCACGGCCGGGGCCACGGTGTCGATCGAGCTCAGCCCCGACGGCACCGGCACCCGTGCCGACGTCGTGACGGACCTGACCGTGACCGGCAAGCCGGCGCAGTTCGGCCGGGGTGTCATGCAGGACGTCTCGGACAAGCTGCTCCAGGCCTTCGTGGCCTGCGTCGAGAAGCAGCTGACCGCTGAGCAGCCGGAGCAGCCGGGTGAGGCGGATGCGGCGCCGGCGCCCTCAGACTCGGTCGGCGCGGCTCCGGTCGAGGCGGCCGCTGAGGAGGCGGTGACGGCCGTTCCCCCGCGCCGGGTGACCTCCGCGGTGGAGGAGGACGACAGCCTCGACCTCGGGGCGGCGGTGCTACCGGTGCTGATGCAGCGCTACGCCGGGTTCGCGGCGGCTGGTCTCGTCGGCGTCCTCATCGGTTGGCTCTTCGCGCGTCGGGGCGGCTCCGACTGACCCGGACACCCACCTCGCGCGCTCCGCGGCGGCCTGACCGGCACCGGTCGGGCCGCCGCGTTTTTTTGCGCTGGGCGTGTCGCGGACGGGGAGCCGGTCCCGGTCCTACATTGAGCCTGGGTCCGCCGGATCCAGGCCACCCTCGGGCGGCCGAAAGTCCCCGTGTCACAAGCGGACTCGGGTCAGGGGAAGGAACGCAAAATGAGGGCTACAGCTCGGCTGGCCGCAGTTGTCCTGGCGGCAGGTTCCACGGTCATGGCGGTGGGCGTGGTGCCCGCCCAGGCCGCCCAGCAGTGCGCCGGCAGCACGTATGCCGGACGATGCATCACCACGTCGAACATCGTCAAGAAGTCCACGGTGGTGGAGTCGGTCCCGTTGACGAACTCCTCGAAGTACACCGCGACGATGCACTGCTCCTTCACGACCTCGATCAGCCGCAGCTACGCCAACAGCGTCTCCCTCACGGCGAGTCTCAAGGCCTCCGTCTGGGGCGTGGCCGAGGCCAGCGTCTCGGGGACCCAGCAGGTGACGCTCACGCAGACCGCCAGCCAGGCGACGACCGCTGGTGGGTCGGTGAGCCTGCCCCCGGGTGGGCGCGTGATCTGCCAGCGGGTGTACGGCTACTACACGATGACGACGAAGGTCGACGAGTGGGGCCCGGGGTCGGTCGACCGGACCATGACCTCGACCGTGCCGTTCTCGTTCGGCGTCAAGATCATCAACGGCTGAGGCCGGACCGGTGCCGGTGGCTCGGTCTGCGGACCGGGCCACCGGGCGCCATCGCCTTCACGCCCCTCTGACGATCTGCCCGGCAGATCGGGAAGGGTCGACGGGTGCGGTGACGTTGCACCGACGACGGTCCGGATGCCCATGCCGGATGTCGGAAAGGTTTTCCTCATGTCTCGCGTCATCATCCTCGGGGGTCACGGCAAGGTCGCCCTCCTCGCTGAGCCGCTCCTCGCCGCGAACGGCCACGAGGTCACGGCCGTCATCCGCAAGCCCGAGCAGTCCGACGAGATCGAGGCCGCGGGCGCGACCCCGGTCGTCGCAGACATCGAGCACGCCAGCACCGACGAGCTCGCGGACGTCCTGCGCGGCAACGACGTCGTCGTCTGGTCAGCAGGAGCCGGCGGCGGTAGCGCCGAGCGGACCCTGGCCGTCGACCGCGACGCGGCGATCCGCGCCATGGAGGCCACGAAGGCCGCAGGTGTCGAGCGGTTCGTCATGGTGTCCTACTTCGGTGCCGGACCGGACCACGGTGTGCCCGAGGACAGCGACTTCTACACGTACGCCAAGGCCAAGACCGAGGCGGACGAGCACCTGCAGGCCACCGACCTCGACTGGACGATCCTGCGTCCGAGCGGGCTGACCCTCGACGCCGCGACCGGGCACATCGAGACCGGCGAGCACGTCGAGCCGGCGCAGGCGTCGCGTGACAACGTCGCCCACGTCATCTCCGCCGTCGTGGACGACGCAGCCGGGGCCTCGCGCCGGATCATCGAGTTCAACGACGGCCACCAGCTCATCGCCGAGGTCATCTCCAGCTCCTGACCTGATGCTCACCCGGTCGATGTGAGCAGCCGACCCACGTGGGCGGCGACGAGCTCGGGGTGGGAGAGGAAGGGGTGGTGGCCCGTCGGCAGGTCGACGCTGCGCGTCGCCCGGGCGGCGTGGAGACGCTGGAGGGCGAGCGAGGTGCTGCGGTCGTCGGTGCACACCAGGTAGGTCGACGTCCGCCCCTCCCAGGCGCTCCGGGTCGTGGGGGTCACGAAGGCGGCAGCCGACTGTGCAGTCACCCGACGCCATGCGGCGAGGAGCACCTCCGGATCGGCCACGTCCTGCAGGAAGCGGTTGGCGAAGGACTCGGCCTCGTAGCCGTCGAGAGACAGGGTGCCGTCGCCACGCGGTGCGATCGCGACCGGATCCGGCTCACCGCTCATGATCGACTGCTGCGAGCTGCCGATCTCGGGCAGGTAGGAGCTGATGTAGAGCAGCTGCCGCACGGCCGGGTGATCGGCGCCCTCGGCGGCGACGGTCCCGCCGTAGGAGTGTCCGACGACGAGGACATCGCCGTCGGACTCGTCGAGGGCCCGGTGGAGCGCCTCCGCGTCCTCGGCCAGACCGGCACCTCCCGGGGGCGCAGGGGTCTCACCGCAGGACGGGAGTGACAGCACTCGGCTCCGGACCCCGGTCGATCGCTCGACGAGCTCCGCGACCGGCCGCCACCACCAGCCGCCGTCGCGCACGAGGGCGCCGTGGACGAAGAGGATCTCGGTCATGGGTGCGACTCCTGTGGCGGGCGGAGATCAAGGTGGAGCTCCTGGACGCGTGCACCGACCACGCTCTCGAGCACGGCCTTCCTGACCGGCTCGAGCCGTTCGCCGAGGCGACGGGTGTGTCGGCGCGAATGTTGCTCTACCACTTCGGCACCCGCGACGCCCTGCTCCGAGCCGTCCTCGAGCGAGCCCGGGCCCGACAGCTCGACCGATGGGGGCGGCTGCTGCGCAGCCGGCCCGGCACGGCATACACCGCCGTGCTGTCGGAGGCCTGGGCGGCCATGACGGGCCCGGCGGAGGAGCCGTACGTGCGCATGTTCGACCAGCTGCGTCAGAGCTCCGAGCAGCGCCTCTGGCCCGGGTTCGGCCGGCTCGCGACGACCGACTGGATCGAACCGCTGGAGGACGGCCTGCGCAGCATCGGCCGGCCCGAGCTGGCCACGCTCGTCCTCGCCGTGATCCGTGGCCTGCTGATGGACCTGGCGGCCACCGCCGACACGGCACGGGTCAACGCCGCCTTCGAGGAGTTCCTCGGCGGCCTCGACCGGGAGCTATCGCAACGCGGCGACGGCGCGAGGCTGGCCGACCGGGAGGATGCCGAGTCGGATCATGGTCCTGCGGGCGTGCTCGGGGCGCCGGGTCGGCCGTAGGCTCGCATCGGTCGCCCACCACCCCGCGGCGTCCGACGTCAGCGACGACACGAAGTCAGGACCCCCATGGCGCTCAGCGTTTTCGACCTCTTCTCGATCGGCATCGGGCCGTCGAGCTCGCACACCGTCGGCCCGATGCGGGCCGCGGTCCTCTTCGGGGAGGGGCTGCGCGACGAGCGACTCCTCGGGCAGGTCTCCCGGGTGCGGTGCGAGCTGTTCGGCTCCCTCGGCGCCACCGGACGCGGTCACGGCAGCGACACGGCCGTGCTCCTCGGCCTGACGGGCGAGCGGCCGGAGGAGTGCGACCCCCGACTCGTCCAGGGTCGGCTCGAGTAGATCCGCACCGGGGGCCGGCTGCTGTTGATCGGTGAGCACGACATCGCCTTCGACGAGGCGCAGGACGTCGTGCTCAACCGCACCACGAGCCTGCCGCTGCACCCGAACGGGATGACCTTCACCGCCTTCGACGCCGCCGGCACCGTGCTGTCGGAACACAGCTACTACTCGATCGGTGGGGGTTTCGTCGTCGGCGAGGAGGCCGAGGGCTCCTCGAAGGTCGTCGCGGACTCGACCCCGGTCGCGCACCCGTTCCGCACGGGTGACGAGCTGCTGGCCCTGTGCCGCGACACCGGCAAGTCGATCGCCCGGATCATGCTCGAGAACGAGCTCTCCTGGCGGACGGAGGAGGAGGTCCGCGACGGTCTCCTCGAGATCTGGGGTGCGATGAAGGACTGCGTCAAGAACGGCATCAGCAACGAGGGCGTGCTGCCCGGCGGGCTGAGGGTCCGGCGCCGGGCTCCGGAGCTGGCGCGCCGGCTGCAGCTCGAGGCGATGAGTGTGGACCCGCTGCGGGGAATGGACTGGATCACGCTCTACGCCCTGGCCGTCAACGAGGAGAACGCCTCGGGCGGCCGCGTCGTCACGGCGCCGACGAACGGCGCCGCCGGGATCATCCCTGCGGTCCTGCACTACTACGCCAACTTCGTGCCGGGCGCCGACGACGACGGCATCGTCCGCTTCCTGCTGACCGCTGGCGCGATCGGCGTCATCTACAAGGAGACGGCCTCGATCTCCGGCGCCGAGGTGGGCTGCCAGGGCGAGGTCGGCTCGGCCTGCTCGATGGCTGCCGGTGCGATGGCCGCGGTGATGGGTGGTACGCCGGAGCAGGTGGAGAACGCCGCCGAGATCGGGATGGAGCACAACCTGGGCCTGACCTGCGACCCCGTGGGGGGCCTCGTCCAGATCCCGTGCATCGAGCGCAACGCGATCGCCTCGGTCAAGGCGATCACGGCCGCCCGCACCGCCCTGCGCGGGGACGGGTCGCACGTCGTGTCGCTCGACACGGTCGTCAGGACGATGCGGGAGACCGGCCGCGACATGAAGGACATCTACAAGGAGACCGCGCGCGGCGGGCTCGCCGTCAACGTCATCGAGTGCTGACCGACGAGTGCTGACTGCTCGCTACCCCTCGACCGCTGCCCGCTCGAGGGGTCTCGCGGCGTGCTCTGACGCCCCGCCGGTGTGGGTGGGGTGTCGGGGCGGGGTCGTCAGAGGTGCCAGGTGGCGTGGGTGGGGGTGATGGTGGCGGTGAGGTCGTGTTGGTGGACAAGGGTGTGGTGTCTGCCGCAGAGCAGGGCGCCGTTGGCGAGGTCGGTGGGTCCGTCGTGGGCCCAGTGATGGACGTGGTGGGCGTCGCACCATCGGGCGGGGATGGTGCAGCCGGGCCAGGAGCAGCCGTGGTCGCGCAGGGTCAGGGCCCGTCGTTGGGTGGGGGTGAAGTAGCGCTGGGTGCGTCCGAGGTCGAGGACTTCGGAGGGGGCGCCGAGGACGGCGGGGATGATGGTGGCCTCGCAGGCGAGGCGGCGGATGGTGGCGGCGGAGAGGACCTCGTCGGTGTCGGTGGTGCCGGCCCCGCTCCCGGCCTGGCCGTCACGGCCGTCGTCATCGTCGGTGAGCGCGCTGGTGAGGGCGTCCTGGCCCATGGTGATGACGAGCTGGGTGCGGGGGGTGCGGGTGGTGCCTTCGGGGCTGGCGACGGCGCGGTTGATGATCTCGAGCAGGGCGTCGGCGCGGCGGGTGGGTGCGGTCCGCGGGTCGCGTCCCGGCTGCGCCGCCGCCGCGTCTGCGGATCCCGGGGTGTCGGGATGGTCGGAGTGGGGGAGGTCGGGTCGGGGGCGGGCGAGGGGGTCGATGGCGGCGTCGAGGATGGCGGCGCCCTCGGGGTCCAGGCGCAGGCGGTACTCGGTGAGTCCGGCGCAGCGCCCGGTCTTGGTCAGGGACCGTCCGGCTCGCAGGCGGGCGTCTAAGTCGTCTTGGAGGGCGAGTGGTCGTAGCGCGATCCGGGCGTGGCGGATGGCGCGGCGCATCTCCTTGACGGTGAGGTCGCGGGCGGCGTGGACCAGGCCGGTGGTGATCTCGGTCAGGTGGGCGGGGTCGGCGATGGTGTGGACGTCGCGGTGGAAGCGGACGATGAGGGCGGCGGTGTCGACGGGGACCTGCCCGGAGCGGACGAGGCGGGCGAGGTCGGCCCAGCGGGGCTCGGTGAGGGCGGCGCCGACGGTGGCGACGGCGGCGGACCCGGTGCCTTCGAGGGTGGGGGCGTGGGAGGTGAGGAAGTCGGTGCGGGACAGGCCCTGGTCGGCGGCGAGGTTGCGGGTGGTGACCTCGGAGGCGAGGACGGCGGTGAGGGTGTGGGCGAGCTCACGAACGAGCTGGGCCTGCTCGATGGCGTCGCCGATGGCGGTGGCGGGCAGGCCCCAGGTGGGGTAGCGGCCGGTGATGACTTTCAGCTCGGCAGCGATCATGGCCAGTCGGGCGGGCAGGCCGGGGAGGTCGCGGTCGACGAGGACGTCGCCGAACATCTCGCACCCGGTGTCACCATCGAGACCGTGGTCATCGAGACCGTCACTGCGTGACGAGAGCCCCGCGAGGGGGTCCCGGCTGCGCGTCATCGTGCTCATGTTTCGATCATAGGTTCGACCACCGACAGTGCTCGTGCCCCGACCGCCGCACCCCGCTCGCGCTGACCCCACTCGCCCGCGACCTCGTCCCCCGCGTGGGGCACACTGGCGCACGTGCCACGCCCCCTCGCCCCGCACGACCGGGAGCCCGTGCCGGTCGCTGCCCACCGGGGCGCCGTGACCGAGCTGCTCGGCGCCGGTGAGCTGGAGCGGCTTGCCCTCGACCGACACGTCGTGGGCCGTCGTCTCGGCGCCGACGTGGTGGCCACCGACGACCTCCCCCGCTTCGACAACAGCGCCATGGACGGGTATGCCGCCCACCCCGCTTTCGCCGACCAGCGCCGTTTCCCCGTGGTGGGCGACGTCCCGGCCGGGGAGGCACCGGACTTCGCCCTCGCGCCCGGCGAGGCTGCTCGGGTGATGACCGGCGCCCGGCTGCCCCTCGGGACCGTGGGTGTGGTCCCGGTCGAGCGCACCGACGCCGCGCCCACCGGCCCGGCCCCTGCCGAGGTCGAGCTGCTCGAGGACGTCGTGCCGGGTCGGCACCTGCGTGCCCGCGGTGAGGACGTGACCGCGCACTCGCTCCTCGCCGCGCGCGGCTCCCTCGTCACCCCCGCCCTGCTCGCCCTGGCACGCTCGGCGGGGGTGCTCGACGTGCTCGTCCACCGCCGCACCCGGGTCGCCGTCGTCGCGACCGGCACCGAGCTCGCCGCTCCGGGCGTCGACCCCGGTGCAGGCGGGATCCACGAGTCGAACTCCGAGATGGTCGCAGCCCTCGCGACCGAGTCCGGCTGCGACGTCGTGCGCGTCGAGACCTGTCCCGACGACCCGTCGGCGCTGCTCGCCCTCCTCGAGGAGCTGAGTGCGGACCGCGAGATCGACGGCTGCGCAGTCGATCTCGTCATCACGACGGGTGGGGTCAGCGCCGGCGCCTTCGAGGTCGTGCGCCAGGTCTGTGAGCCGCTGCCCACCTTCTCCTTCGTCCACGTGGCGATGCAGCCGGGCGGCCCGCAGGGGCTCGGCCGCTTCGGCGCCGTGCCCGTCGTCTGCCTGCCCGGCACACCGGTCGGGGCCTTCGTCGCCTTCCACGTCCTCGTCCGCCCCGGTCTCGACGCACGCCACGGTGCGCCGCAGCGGGAGGCGGGGACAGCGGCATACGCCGGGAGGACCCGACGCACCCGGACCGGGCGGGTCCAGTTCGTCACGAGCGTCGTCGCGGACGGCACGGTCCGCGCCCCCGACGCCCGGCACCTGCGGGCCCTCGCCGAGGCGAACTGCCTCATCGAGGTGCCCGAGGGCGTCGACCAGCTCATCGAGGGCGACGTCGTGACGGTCCACCGGCTCTGAGGGGTGGTCGCGGCCACCTAGGCTGTCGGGGTGAGCGCGACCCTGGTGGCCAAGGACCTCTCCGGAGGGCATGCCCACCGAACCCTCTTCGAGCACCTCGACCTCACGGTCGCGCCCGGTGACGTCGTCGGCGTCGTGGGCGCCAACGGGGCGGGCAAGACGACCCTGCTGCGGCTGCTCGCCGGCGAGTCGGCGCCCCTCGAGGGCCGGGTCAGCACCGCCCCGTCGGACGCCTTCGTCGGATGGCTGCCGCAGGAGCACGAGCGGCTGCCGGGCGAGACGGTGGCGGACTACCTCGGTCGGCGCACGGGCGCGACCGCCGCGACCGCCGCGATGGAGACGACGGCCGCCGCCCTCGGGAGCGAGGAGCCGGGCGCCGACGAGGCGTATGCCGTGGCGCTCGACCACTGGCTCGCGAGCGGAGCGCCCGACCTCGAGGACCGCATCGAGCCGGTGCTCGGTGAGCTCGGGCTCGACGTCGGTCGGGACGCGCTGATGACCTCGCTCTCCGGTGGGCAGGCGGCGCGGGTCGCCCTCGCGGCGTTGCTGCTGAGCCGCTTCGACGTCGTGCTGCTCGACGAGCCGACCAACGACCTCGACCTGGCCGGGCTCGAGCGGCTCGAGTCGTTCGTCCACGGGCTGCGCGGCGGTGCCGTGCTCGTCTCGCACGACCGGGAGTTCCTCTCGCGGTGCGTGACCCGGATCGTCGAGCTCGACCTCGCGCAGAACTCCGTGGCCGTCCACGACGGCGGCTACGAGTCCTTCCTCGAGGAGCGCGAGGTGGCCCGACGGCACGCGCGCGAGGCCTACGAGCAGTTCGCCGGGACGAAGGCCGACCTCGAGTCGCGGGCGCGGACCCAGCGCGAGTGGAGCTCCAAGGGCGTGCGCAACGCGATGAAGAAGAGCCCCGACAACGACAAGATCCGGCGCGCCGCGAGCATCGACTCCGCCGAGAAGCAGGCGCGCAAGGTGCGTCAGATGGAGTCGCGGATCGCGCGGCTCGACGAGGTCGACGAGCCGCGCAAGGAGTGGGTGCTCCAGTTCTCCATCGGGGCCGCGCCGCGCTCGAGCTCCGTGGTCGCCACCCTCAACGAGGCCCGGGTCGCGCTGGGAGACTTCACTTTCGGTCCCGCGTCGCTGCAGGTCGACGCCCGCGACCGGATCGGCATCACCGGACCCAACGGCGCCGGCAAGACGACCCTGCTCCGGCTCCTGCTCGGCCGCCTGGCGCCCGACGCCGGCTCGGCGAGCCTGGGCGCGAGCGTCGCGGTGGGCGAGATCGACCAGTCCCGGACCGGCCTGCGCGAGGACCTCGCCCTCGGCGACGCCTTCGGCGAGGCGGTGCCCGACCTCGTGCCGGCCGAGCGTCGCACCCTGCTCGCCAAGTTCGGCCTCAAGGCCGACCAGGTCGCCAGCCCCGTCGGCCGTCTCTCCCCGGGCGAGCGGACCCGCGCGGCGATGGCGCTGCTCCAGGCGCGTGGGGTCAACCTGCTCGTGCTCGACGAGCCGACCAACCATCTCGACCTGCCCGCGATCGAGCAGCTCGAAGAGGCCCTCGACTCCTACGATGGGGCCCTGCTGCTCGTCTCGCACGACCGCAGGCTGCTCGAGAACGTGCGCCTCGACGAGCGGTGGCACGTCGAGGCGGGTCAGGTCACGCGCCTCTGAGGAGGCCCCCGCGGCTCAGCCGGGGGAGTTGGTGGGGTCGGCGACCCACGGCCCGAGCGGCGGGTTCCACTCGCGCACGACGCGCCGCAGGATGTAGCCGCCGAGCATGTAGGGGTCCTGGTCGAAGGTCGCCGTGACCTCGGCGACGGACTCACCCGAGACGACGACGAGCGCCGCGTTGGCCGGCTCCTGCGTCGTCGGCTCACCCTCGGACACCTCGTCGTGGTCGCCCTGGTACATCCCCGCCACGAGCAGGCCCGGCACCGAGGTGAGCCACTCGCGATGCTGGGGCCGGATCGTCAGCATCTCGGTGACGTCGTCGGCGTAGGTGTAGTGGATCGCATAGATGGCCAAGACGTCCTCCGGTGAGGTGGGTGCGGCGCGGTCAGGGTCAGCCGGTCGTGACCCGTTCCCCGCCAGCGTAGACGTTGAGGCGCGACCCGCGCACGAAGCCGAGGAGGGTCATGCCGGCATCCTCGGCGCACTCGACAGCGAGGGACGACGGGGCAGAAACGGCTGCGAGACAGGGGATCCCGGCCATGATCGACTTCTGGGCCAGCTCGAAGGAGGCGCGGGCCGAGACCATCAGCACGCAGCCGCTCGCAGGAAGGCGGTCATTGAGCAGCGCCCAGCCGACGACCTTGTCGACGGCGTTGTGTCGCCCGACGTCCTCGCGCACGACGAGGGCCTCGCCGTCCGCGGTGAAGAGGCCGGCCGCGTGCAGGCCCCCGGTCTTGTCGAAGGTCCGCTGCTCGGAGCGGAGGGCGTCGGGCAGGGAGGTGATGACCTTGGCGGCGAACTCCGTCCGGTCCGAGCGCACGTCGAAGCGGCTCTGCGACCGCAGCTGCTCGATGCTCGCCTTGCCGCAGACCCCGCACGAGGAGGAGGTGAGGAAGTTGCGCGTCGCCGAGTCGGCGGGCGGCGCGACGCCGGCCGCGAGGGTCACGTCGATGACGTTGTAGGTGTTCTCGTCGAAGCCGGTCTCGCCCGAGACGACGGCCCCCTCGCAGTAGCGGGCCAGGGCGACGTCCTCGACCCCACCGATCAGGCCCTCGCTCAGCAGGAAGCCGTGGACGAGCTCGATGTCGTGACCGGGGGTGCGCATCGTGATCGTGAGCGGCGAGCCGTTGACGCGCAGCTCCAGCGGCTCCTCGACGGTGAGGGTGTCGGCCCGGGTCCGCTCGGTCGCCGCGTCGACGTCGATCGTCGTGATCCTGCGCCGCACCGTGACCCGTCCCATCCCCCCAGCGTGCCAGACTCGGCTGGGTGCAACGTCGGCCCGGTCCCCCCGTCGCCCCGGGCGTCGGGGTCGTGGTGCTGACCGGCGGTGGCTCGACCCGGATGGGCGCCCACAAGCCGGCCCTCGTCGTCGGCGGGCGGAGCATCGTCGAGCGGGTCGTCGCTGCGTGTCGACCCCATCCGACGGTCGTCGTCGGCCGCTCCGACGCCGTCCCTCCCGAGATCACCGTCGTCGTCGAGGACCCGCCCGGAGGTGGCCCGGTGGCGGGCCTCTCCGCCGGGCTCTCCCACCTGCTCGGCGTCACTGGGCCCGGCGGACCGGACGTCGTGCTCGTGGTTGCCGGTGACCTGCCGTTGCTCACGGCGGGCCACCTCGGCCGCCTCTGCGCAGCACTCGCGCAACCCGTCGAGGGTGCGTCGCCCCGGGCCGGGGTCGCGGTCACCCTGGACGCCGAGGGTCGACGCAACTGGCTCTGCGCCGCCTGGCCGGCACCGATCCTGCGCGACCGTCTCGGGGCGCTCGCCCCGGTGGCCGGACGCAGCATGCGCTCGCTCACCGAGGGTCTCGTCGTCGTCGACGTCGCGGACCCCGAGGGGCTCGCATCCGACGTCGACACCCCTGCGGACCTCGCCCGGGTGCGGGCCCGGCTGGACCCCACTGACGACCCCGCCTGACGCACCGGGGAGCGGTTTGCCCCCGAGCGAATGCCGTTGCGGGCAAGGGCTGCTCCCGAATGATCCCCGGCATGGCAAAGACTTGGTATCCGCCGTTGACCGGCGGTTCGCCGCGCTGCGACTGTCACTCTCGCTGCGGCGCCTTCCACCCCGACGAGATGCCGACGCTCCTCCGAGCAGCCTGTCCGGTTGTTCCCCCGACAAGGAGATCTCTGTGAACCGACTGAAGTCCGGACTGGCGACCGGAGGGCTGCTCGCCCTCGCGCTCGCGGTCTCGCCGGCCATCCCCGCCGGCGCCGCCAGCGGCTCGGGAGGTGCGGGCCACCAAGCCCCCGCCCCCGAGTCCCAGGCCCTCAAGGTGACCGAGCAGGCCCGCGCCGACGCCTCGGCCAGCGCCCTCGGACTCGCCTCGACCGAGAAGCTCACGGTCAAGAGCGTGATCAAGGACGCCGACGGCAGCACGCACGTGCGCTACGAGCGGACCCTCGACGGTCTACGGGTCATCGGCGGTGACTTCGTGTCGCACAAGGACGCCAGCGGAGCCGTCAAGAGCGTCACGTGGAACCGGCGCAAGGACGTCACGCCCGCGTCGATGACGCCGACGGTGAGCAAGGCCGCGGCCCGCCAGGCCGGACTCGACACCGCCAAGGCAGTCAAGGAGACCGCCACCCCCGGCGAGCTCGTCGTCTACCAGGGCGCCCAGAGCGCGCGCCTCGCCTACGAGGTCGTCACCGAGGGGATCAAGGCCGACCAGACCCCGACCCGCCTCCACACGATCGTCGACGCCCGCACGGGCACGGTCCTCACCAGCTGGGACGACATCAAGGAGGGCACGGGCAGCGGCATCTTCGTCGGCACCGTGCCGATCGCGACGACGGCCGGCTCGCCCTACACGATGCGCGACACCCACGGGAACTATGCGACCGACCTGCTGGGCAAGACCTCGGGCAACGGCACGACGTTCACCGACACCGACGACGTCTGGGGCAACGGGTCGGCGAGCAACCGCCAGTCCGCCGCGGTCGACGCCCACTACGGCGCCGGCAAGACCTACGACTACTACAACACCCAGCTCGGCCGGTCTGGCATCTGGAACAACGGCACCGGGGCCCGCAGCCGGGTCCACTACGGCACCAACTACGTCAACGCGTTCTGGGACGGCACCCAGATGACCTACGGCGACGGCGCGAGCAACACCCACCCGCTCGTCGAGCTCGACGTCGCGGGCCACGAGATGAGCCACGGCGTCACCGAGAACACCGCGGGCCTGGCCTACACCGGCGACGCGGGCGGCCTCAACGAGGCGACCTCGGACATCTTCGGCACCGGGGTCGAGTGGTACACCAACAACCCCAACGACGTCCCCGACTACCTCATCGGTGAGGAGATCGACATCAACGGCAACGGGACGCCGCTGCGCTACATGGACCGGCCCAGCCGCGACGGCAGCTCCCGCGACTGCTGGAGCTCCACGGTCGGCAGCCTCGACCCGCACTACTCCTCGGGCCCGCTCAACCACTGGTACTACCTCGCCTCCGAGGGCACCGGCACCAAGACGATCAACGGCACGAGCTACACGAGCACCGCCTGCAACGGCGCGACGTTCGGTGGCATCGGGCACGTCAAGGTCGAGCGCATCTGGTACCGCACGCTGTCCACCTACCTCACCTCCAACAGCAACTACGCCGCGGCCCGCACTGGCGCGATCAAGGCGGCCAAGGACCTCTACGGCGCCGGCAGCGCCGAGTGCACCGGGGTCGAGAGCGCCTTCAGCGGCATCGCCGTCCCGGCCGGGTCGGAGACGTGCGGGGGGAGCACGCCGCCCCCGCCGCCCACGAGCAGCTCGCTGGTCAACGGCGGCTTCGAGTCGGGCCAGACCGGGTGGACCGGAAGCGCCGGCCCGATCACGAGCAACACCGGCCGACCGGCACACGGCGGTTCCTGGAAGATGTGGCTCGGTGGCAACGGCTCGACCGGGACCGAGGACGAGTCGCAGACCTTCACCGTCCCGGCCACCGCGAGCGCCCCGACGCTGACGTACTGGGTCCGCATCGACACGGCGGAGACGACGACGAGCCGGGCCTACGACACGGCGACGGTCTCGCTCAACGGGACGACGAAGAAGAGCTACTCCAACCTCTCGACCCCCAAGTCGACGTGGTCGCAGGTGTCGCTCGACCTCACCGCCTACAAGGGGACCTCGGTGACGGTGAAGTTCGCCGCCTCCGAGGACTCCTCGCTCCAGACGAGCTTCGTCTTCGACGACGTGGCCACCTCCTTCTGACCCCTCGCTGGACAGACGGAACCCACCACTGACGGCCGGTATGCCGCTGAGCTCCCTCAGCGGCATACCGGCCGTTCCCTTCGTGCGCGGAGGTGCTGCGGCGCTCGCCCTTTGCCGCGAGGATGGGTGGCGTGACGGACGAGGCGGCGCTCCCTGCGCGAAGGTCCTACCGCGGGATGGCGGTGCGGGCCAGCCTCACGGTGGCCGCGCTGTGGTGGTTCACCCGCGTCGTGCGGCGGATCGACTGGAGCCAGGTGGGCGCGGCGCTGCTCGCCCTCACGGCCGCCGAGGTGCTCCTGCTGCTCGCCGTGGTCGCCGTCCGCCAGGTGCTCAACGCCGCGCCGCTCGCGCTGTTCGTCCCCGGGCTCGGGCTGCGACGGGCGATGGCGAACGACATGTCCGCCAACCTTGTGGCCACCGTCGCCCCACCCCCCGCCGACCTCGCGCTGCGCATCTCGATGTTCCGCTCGTGGGGCGTCGAGGTCACGGCCGGCATGGGTGGACTGACCCTCAACACGCTCACCTTCTACGTCGCCCGATTCGGCGCTCCGCTGCTCGGGCTCGCCGTCGCGCTGGCCACCGGTCTGAGCGAGCCCGCGTTCGTTGCCACCGCACTGCTCAGCGGGGCGGTCAGCCTCGTCGTCGTCGCGGCGCTCGTCCTCGCGACGCGCGGGGAGGAACGGGCGGCGCGCGTTGTCCAGGGCGTGGCCGGTCGGGTGAGCAGGGTCCGCGCCCGGGTCGACCCCGAGGCGTGGGCGCTGCGGGCGCGCCACTTCGTGGCCACCCTCGCCGAGCGGATCCGGTCCCGCGGCCTGACCGCGCTCGCCTGCCAGGTCGGGCTCGTGCTCTCCGAGGCACTGCTGCTGCTCGTGTCGCTCCGGGTCGCCGGCGTCCCCGCCGGTGTCGCGTCGGCCGCGGCCGTCCTCGTCGCGTTACTCATCAGCTATCCGTTGACGGCGCTGCCGTTTGCCGGCGTCGGGGTGCTCGATGCCAGCGTGCTCGCGATCCTGCACCTCAGCGAGGGTCCGTGGGAGGCGAAGGCCATTGCGGGCATGGTCATCTTCCGGGCGTGCTGGGTGATGCTGCCGCTCGTCCTGGGTGGGGTCACCGTGCTCGCCTGGCGCCGGACCAGCTCCTCGAGAGCGACGGGGCGGCCCGCCGCCGGCGCGTCAGAGGGAGCCGGCGCCACCCGAGGCGTCGGCCTGTCCGGGGGCGTCCGTGCAGGTGGTCGTGGCCGGGGCGGTGAGGGTGACGTCGGTGACGAGAGCCGAGACCAGGGCCGCGATCTGACCGAGTGAGGGGTCCGTGAGGTCGACCGGGCGGGCGTGCACGTCGGTGACGGTGACGGTGATCGGGTCGGTGGGGGCCTCGCCGTCCGCCGGGGGACCCGGGTCGGAGCGGTCGGCGGTCGTCGTCGGTGCAGGGTGGGAGCCGGTCAGGCGCAGGGTGCTGAGACCGACGAGGAGCGTGGCGCGCTGGGCGGCGCTGAGGCGACAGGTGCGCCCGGCGATCGAGGCCGTGTCGACGGTGGCGACCCCGTCACCGGTGAGCACGACGGTGTCGTGGAAGTCGGCGATGCCGCCCGTGCGGCGCAGGGTGAGGGGGAAGACCGGACCGGTCGACAGCGTGACCGTCGGGACGTCCCGACCGCTGGAGACGCCCTGACCGGAGCCGGCGGCATCGATCGGCTCGGCGGGCTCGGCGGGCTCGCCGGGCTCGACGGATCTGGTGGCCTCGACACCGACCTGCGACGTGGAGCGAGCGGTCACGGCGGGGTCGCCAGTTGGTAGCGCGGTGCCGCACCCGCTCAGTACGAGTGCCGTCACCACCAGCGCCAGCCGTGGGCCGGTATGCCCCATGCCTTCCATCGTGGCCTCTTCTCGGCGTCGCTGCAGGCCGTCCGGGTGTCAGGCAGGCAACAGAGTGGTGAACGTTTTCGAGTGGCGGACCCCGGGTTGTCGGACGACAGTGGAACGTGGGTTGGCCCGCTACCCGCGGCTTCATACCCATATGCACCTTTCGTGCGACCATCGGCGGTCGCCACGTCCCGTCGACTGTCGGCGGGAGGGATTCGGCGCGGATCTGACCCGACTGTCGGAGCCCGGGTGCACGCTCCTGATACCCGACCCCCATCGAGACGAAGGGCTGACCACCGTGACAGCACCCCACCCACGGCCCGAGACCACGACCGTCCGCCGCGCCCGACCGGCGCTCCGACGACCACTCACCGCACTCGTCGCCGCAGCAGCCGTCACCGGCACGCTCGCGGCCACCCTCGGCGCCGCCGGCGCCCAGGCCGCCGACCCCACGACCTCCGTCGGCACCGACCCCGGCAGCCGGGAGCGCGCGTTCGCCGCGGCGTCCGCCGAGTTCGGGGTGCCGCAGTCAGTGCTCGAGGCGGTCTCCTACGCGCAGACGCGCTGGGACTTCCACGAGGGCCACAGCACCTCGGGCGGCTACGGCCCGATGCACCTCGTCGACGTCCACCTCGCCGACCGTGCCGCGGCCCGCGGCCTCGGCACATCGTCGGACCCGGCGCCCACCCCCGACGCCGACACCCTCTCCCGGGCGGCCGAGCTGACCGGGCTGAGCGAGCAGGCCCTGCGCACCGACGAGCTGGCCAACATCCGCGGTGGAGCCGCTCTGCTCGCCGCCGAGCAGCGCGCCCTCAAGGCGCCGACGGGCCAGGGCACCGACCCCGGCTCCTGGTATGCCGCCGTCGCCGAGGCCTCCGGATCGGTGGAGCAGGACGCGGCGACGACCTTCGCCGACGACGCCTTCACCGCGATCACGAAGGGTGCGTCACGGCATACCGTCGACGGCAAGGTCGTCTCGCTGGCCCCGACCGCCACGGTCCCCCAGCGTGGCCAGCTCGCGCGGCTCGGGTTGCACAAGAAGCAGAATGGGCCCGTGGACTGCCCGGCGGGACTCGACTGCGAGTGGATCCCTGCGCCCTACGAGAAGCTGGGCCCGGGCGCCGGCGACTACGGCAACCACGACCTCGCCAACCGGCCCGAGGCACCGAAGATCACGACGATCGTCATCCACAACACGGAGGCGACCTACGACACGACGCTCAAGCTCGTCACCGACCCCACCTACGTGTCGTGGCAGTACACGCTGCGCTCGTCCGACGGCCACATCGCCCAGCACGTCGATCCCAAGGACGTTGCCTGGCACGCGGGCAACTGGTACGTCAACACGCACTCGATCGGCCTCGAGCACGAGGGCTTCGCCGCGACCGGCGCGGAGTGGTTCAGCGAGCCGATGTACCGCACGTCGGCGCGGTTGGTGAAACACCTGGCCAAGGAGTACGGCATCCCGCTCGACCGGCAGCACATCGTCGGGCACGACCAGGTGCCCGGGGTCACGCCCGCCTACGTGGCCGGGATGCACTGGGACCCGGGCCCCTACTGGGACTGGGAGCACTACTTCCAGCTGCTCGGTGCGCCCCTCAACGCACACCGTGCGAGCCCCCGCTCCGACCTCGTCCGGATCGTCCCGGGCTTCGCGGACAACGTCCAGACCGTGACGTCGTGCGCGACGGCGGGCACCGCCTGCGAGCCGCAGGGGACGAACTTCGTCTACCTCCACACGGCCCCCGACGCGAGCGCCCCGCTCGTCAACGACATCGGCCGCGCTCCGAACGGGTCGCCGAGCACGACGGGCGTCTCCGACATCGGAGCTCGAGCCCAGGCCGGCCTCGAGTTCGCCGTCGCTGAGCGCAGGGGTGACTGGACCGCGATCTGGTTCAACGGCGTCAAGGGCTGGTTCGAGAACCCGAAGAAGCACCCGACGGCGATGCCCGTCCGTGGCAGCTACGTCGAGCCCAAGGCGGGGCTCACCTCGGTGCCGGTCTACGGGCGGGCCTACCCGGAGGCCTCGGCCTACCCGGCGGGGATCCCCGCTCAGTCGGTCGTGCCGCTGCAGTACACCTTCGCGGCCGGTCAGCGGTATGCCGTCGGCGACCTCACCGTCCCGACGGACTACTACCGCGCGACGACCTTCTCGCTCGACACCCCCGACGACCACGTCGTCGTCGCGGGCAAGGAGCGCTACTACCAGATCAGCCTCGGACACCGGTTCGCCTTCGTGAAGGCGGCCGACGTCGACGTCGTGACGGTGAAGTAGACCGAAGCGACGCGACCGTGCCCACCC
>JBDSSS010000087.1:0-18854 GCA_039928615.1 Terracoccus sp.
TGCGCGCCTGGGGTCTGACCCGTGACCCGTCCAGGGGGGACGAGGTCGACGCGGGCGGCATCGGGCCCAGCGGCATACCCGCTGTTCCGGCCACCCCGGCAGCGCCAGCGGATCCGGATCCTGCGCCTGAGGAGGAACCCCCGGCCGAGCCCGAGAGGTCGGTCGAGGAGCTGCTCGCCGAGCTCGACGCGATGATCGGCCTCGACCGGGTCAAGCGCGAGATCCATCGGCAGGTCGCGCTGCTCAGTGTCGAGAAGATGCGCACCGAGGCGGGGCTGCGGGCGCCGCGGATGAGCCGCCACCTGATCTTCGTCGGCAACCCCGGCACCGGCAAGACGACGGTGGCCCGGCTCGTCGGTGGTATCTACCGGGCCCTCGGCCTGCTGCCCACCGGCCAGCTCGTCGAGGTCGACCGGAGCGAGCTCGTCGCCGGCTACGTCGGGCAGACGGCGATCAAGACCGCGGAGGTCTGCGCCCGGGCGGTCGGCGGCGTGCTCTTCATCGACGAGGCCTACGGGCTGATGGGTGACCAGTTCGCCCAGGAGGCGGTCAACACCCTCGTCAAGGAGATGGAGGACCACCGCCAGGACCTCGTGCTCATCGTCGCCGGCTACCCCGACCCGATGGCCGCCTTCATCGGCCAGAACCCCGGCCTCGCGAGCCGCTTCACGACGACGATCGAGTTCGACGACTACTCCGACGACGAGCTCGTCGAGATCCTCACCTCGATCGCCGAGGGCTCGGACTACGCCCTCACGGACGAGGCCAGTCGCCGGGTCCGGATGACGTTCGAGGCGACGGCGCGCACGCCCGCCTTCGGCAACGGGCGGATGGCCCGAAACCTCTTCGAGCACGCCGTCGGCCGGCACGCGTGGCGGCTCAAGGACGCGACGGAGCCGACCCGCGACGACCTGCGTCTACTCACCGTGGACGACGTCACCGACCAGCCCGACCCGACCCCGCCCAGCAGCTCGGACTCCGACGGTCAGGACCCGGTCAGGGTCGACCCCGATACCGCTCCCGAGCCCGGCGAGGCACCCTTGGTGGACGGCACGGCCGAGACCCCGAGGCAGGACCAGTGACGAGCACACCGACGAGCACCCCGACGACGAACATCCCGGTCTCGATCCCGGCCGGCTCGCCGCGCCCGGGCGGGCTCGGGTCCGCCCATGCCGTCGGCGCCGCCGGCGCCCCGCCGCCGGCCACGCTGGCCGGCTCGATCCCCAGCGCCCGCACCGTGATCGACCGGATGCTCTACGGCACGCCGGGCCGGATGCGCCTGCTCGGGCTCGTCGCCGTCATCGCCGCGATCGCGATCGGGGCGGTGAGCGCGAGCGCCCTGCTCGCCTCCCGCGCCGCGGTCGAGCGGGCCGCCAACACGGCGGCGCAGGTCGTGCGTGCCCAGTCGATCCAGGTCGAGCTGCTCCGTGCCGACGCGCTCGCGACGAACGCCTTCCTCGTCGGCGGCCTCGAGTCGCCCGCCTCGGCAGCCGGTTACGACGAGGCGATCAGCCGGGTCGTCACCGGGCTGACGACGGCCGCCGCAGCCCAGCCCGCGGACGCGGCGGCCCTCGGGGCCCTGTCCGACGACGTGCAGACCTACACCTCCCTCGTCGAGCAGGCGCGTTCCAACAACCGACTCGGTCTCCCGGTGGGGGCGCAGTACCTCAAGGAGGCGAGCGCCGGCCTGCGCACGAACGCGATGCCGATCATCCGGCAGATCACGTCGACGAACGAGGACCGGGCGCAGAAGGAGTTCGGTCGGTCCGGGAGCGTCCTGCTCCTGATCGTCGGCGTCGTCGCCCTCGTGGCGCTCGTCGCCGTCGCGGTCTGGCTCGCCCGGCGCACGCACCGCTACCTCAACCGCTCGCTGACGGCCGGCCTCGTGCTCCTGGTCGTCGGACTCTTCGCCGCGGCGACGACGATCACCTCCGTCGGCTCCGCCACCGCCGGCGTCGCGGCCAACCGCTACCAGGAGGCCGTCGACCTCGCGACCGTCCGGACCGCGGCCAACGACGCCCGGGCCAACGAGAGCCTGACCCTGATCAGCCGCGGCTCGGGGGCCACCTTCGAGAAGGCCTGGCAGGCCAACGACGCGACCGTCACCTCGATCCTGCGCACCCTCGGCAGCGGAGGCTCCCTCCCGACGCTCTGGAGCGACTACGGCAAGGCCCACACCGAGGTCCGCACGCTCGACGACGGCGGCACGTGGGACCAGGCGGTCGCGAAGGCGACTGATGAGGGGCCTTCCGGGTCCGCGGGCACGTTCACCGCCTTCGACACAGAGGTGAGCGCGCAGCGCGACACGGCGAGCTCCGACGCCGTCGCCCAGCTGACCGGGCTCGGCACCGCCAACCCGCTCTACGCCATCGCGATCGGGATCGCCTCGCTGCTCGCGGCCTGGCTCATCGCGCGCGGCGTCGGCCAGCGACTCGAGGAGTACCGGTGACCGCCCCCAGCCGACGCAGGCCGTCCCCCCGTCGCGGCCTGCGCCTCCTCGCCGCCGCCGCGGGCCTCGTCGCGCTGACCGCCTGCTCGGGGGTCACGTATGCCGAGACCCCCGTCCCCGTCGCACCGACGACCGCTCCGAGCACGGCCACCCCCGCAGCCGCCCCGACGTGCGACAACGCGACCCAGTCCTACGACCCCCTCGCCTCACTTCCTGCCGCCGGCCGGATCACGGATGCCGCGCTGAAGAAGATCGTCCAGCGCGGCTACCTCGTCGTCGGGGTCTCGGCCGACACCTACCTCTTCGGTGCCCGGGACCCCTTCACCGGCCAGATCACCGGCTTCGACATCGACATCGCGAAGGCCGTCGCGAAGAGCCTCTTCGGCGACGAGAAGAAGCTCCAGCTGCAGGTCATCACCGCGGCCGACCGGATCCCTCGGCTCACGGGCAAGGACGCCAAGGGCACCGCGGTGCCGATGGTCGACATGGTGGTGCGCAACTTCTCGATGACCTGCTCGCGCTGGGACGACATCGCCTTCTCCGCCGAGTACTACCGCTCGGGTCAGAAGGTCCTCATCGCCAAGGGCGAGCCGAGGGACACGAGCCTGCAGGACCTCACCGGCAAGAAGGTCTGCGCCCCGACCGGGACCTCGAGCCTCGACACGCTGCGCTCCATCACGGGCCCGGTCCCCGTCACGGCCGCCAACCACACCGGCTGCCTCGTGCTCTTCCAGCAGGGCAAGGTCGACGCGATCACCGGTGACGACACCGTCCTGGCCGGTCTCGCTGCGCAGGACCCCTACACCGTCGTCAGCACCGCACCAGCCGTGACGGTCGAGCCCTACGGCATCGGCCTGCCGAAGGCCGACACCTACTTCGCCCGCTACCTCAACCGGCTGCTCGCCGACATGAAGGCGGACGGACGCTGGACGGCGATCTACGACCGCTGGCTCGCCGGCCCCCTCGGGCCCGCCCCCAAGCCGCCGACCCCGGTCTACGGACGCTGATGCCCCCACCGACCCACGCCGCCGCACCGGGGGCCCAGCCTGCCCAGCCCCTCGTCGGCGCCGACGAGAGGCTGGGAGGGCTGGCCGCGCCGAGCCCGCCGGGCGGCTTCGGCGTCCCCGTCCACGCCCCCGAGGCGGAGACCTACCTCGCCGCGCTCCGGGTCTGGGCCGCCCAGCGCCGGGCCGACCTCGACGAGGTCGACGCGGCGGTGCTGCGCCTCGCCCCCGCCGAGCAGACCGCGATCACGACCGACCTCACCGTCGCCCTCACCTTCTGGAAGGCCGTCCGCGACCGTCTCACCCTCCTCGAGACGACCTTCGACGGGGGTCGGGTCGGGCCGCGAGAGGCCGAGCGGCTCTCGACGCTCATCCACGGCCGGCTCGACTCGACCACCTCCGAGCACCTCTCCCTCCCGACGAGCGGGTCGCTCGCGGTCAGCCTGACCGAGGCCTGTCGGCTGCTCGACTCGCTCACCCGCACCCTGATGGCCCGCGCGTCGCTCGCCCCCGGAGCCGCGGAGGCGACCCAGCGGGTCACCGTGACCCGTGCGGCGATCGAGCGCGTCCGTGACCAGCTCCCGCTCGTGCCCGTGGGAGCCGACCGGGACGCGGCGGCAGACAAGCTCGCCCGCCTCGACCGTCGGCTGGCCGACCTCGTCGACCGGGCCCGGCGCGGCGCCGACGTCGGTGGGGTCATCGGCCCGCTCGAGCTCGACGTCTCGACCTTCGAGCGCGACCTCATCGTCGCGTCGGCCGAGCGGGCCGCGGCGGCTCGCACCCGCAGCGCCACCCGGCAGCAGGTCGAGGAGCTCGACGCGCGCGCCGCCGCCATCCACGCCCTCGAGCGCACCGCCATCGCCGCCATCACCCCGGCGCCACGCCTCGCCATCCCCAACGTCCACGCGCTGGGCCCGGTGCCGCAGACGGGAGCCGAGCTCACGGCATACCGCGCGCGCCTCGACCGGGTCGCCCGGGCTCTCGACCTCGCCCACGAGACGTATGCCGCGGGGCTCGCCGAGCGCGACGAGCTGGTCGGGCTCGTCGGCGCCGTGTCGGCCATGGTCGACACGGAGACGCTCGAGGCGGATGCCGCTGCGGACCTCGCCGAGCTCCGCGGCCGGCTCGACGACGTCCTCGCGCTCGCGCCGCTGCCGCTGGCACGAGCCGCGGCGCTGGCCGCGGCCTACCGCTCCTACGCGGACGCCCTGCGCCGGCACACCAGTCCGACCCGAGCAGGAAGGGCCCGCCCGTGAGCGCGTGCACCCAACCCGGCTGCGCCGGCCAGATCCAGGACGGCTACTGCGACGTGTGCGGGATGGCGGCGGCGTCCGCGCCCGCCGTGCCCTCGGGCGGCGGAGCCTCCGCCGTCACCTCCCCCGCGACGTCCCCGGTGATGGCCGCCGCTCCCGCTCTGCCCTCCGTCGGAGTCGGGAGCGGCCCGGCGGGCGTCGCCGCGGC
The DNA here is from genome assembly GCA_039928615.1 of Terracoccus sp. Taxonomy (GTDB): domain Bacteria; phylum Actinomycetota; class Actinomycetes; order Actinomycetales; family Dermatophilaceae; genus JBDSSS01. Next base: position 4,915 of record JBDSSS010000087.1, read on the forward strand.
CGATGGCAGCCCGTGCGGCCAGCCCGGCTGCCTCGGGCGGATCGACGCGGGCTACTGCAACGTGTGTGGCACACCGGCCCACCAGGTCGAGGTCGTGCGCACCACCGCGAGCCGAGCGGTGACCCCCGCGGAGGGAGCCGACCCCTCGGCCCCCTCGGGCCGTGCCTCGACGTCGAGCACCATCGCGTCGGCTGCCTTGGGCTCCAAGCGAGCCCGGCTGTCCGGCTCCGTGGCGACCCGACGCACGGGCGGGTCACAGCGACTGCGCGCCGCCCGTCTCGGCAGCGGCATCACGACGGTGGCACCCGCCCCCGAGATCGACGCCGAGAAGGCGCTGCTGACCAACCCCTCCGTCCCGGAGAGCAAGCGCTTCTGCCCCAAGTGCGGCGAGCCGGTCGGACGCGGCAGGGACGGCCGACCCGGCCGCACGACCGGGTTCTGCGCCAACTGCCGCCAGCCGTTCTCCTTCGACCCGAAGCTCCGGGCCGGCGACCTCGTCGCCAACCAGTACGAGGTCGCAGGCTGCCTCGCGCACGGCGGCCTCGGCTGGGTCTACCTCGCCCGGGACAAGAACGTCTCGGACCGGTGGGTCGTGCTCAAGGGCCTGCTCAACTCCGACGACCCCGACGCCCTCGCCGCCGCCATCGCCGAGCAGCGCTTCCTCGCGCAGGTCTCGCACCCGAGCATCGTCGAGATCTACAACTTCGTCACCCAGGACGACGCCGGCTACATCGTCATGGAGTACATCGGCGGCACGTCGCTCAAGTCGATCCTCAAGCAGCGGATGCAGCGGGCCGGGGCCTACGACCCGCTGCCCGTCGACCAGGCCCTCGCCTACATCCTCGAGATCCTGCCGTCCTTCCAGTACCTCCACGACCTCGGCCTCGTCTACTGCGACTTCAAGCCCGACAACGTCATCCAGGTCGGTGACGAGGTCAAGCTCATCGACCTCGGCGGGGTGCGGCGCTTCGACGACGACGACTCCGCCATCTTCGGCACGGTCGGCTACCAGGCACCCGAGGTCGCCGAGCTCGGCACGTCGGTCGCGTCCGACCTCTACACGATCGGCCGCACCCTCGTCGTGCTGACGATGGAGTTCCGCGGCTACCAGTCGACCTACCTCAACACCCTCCCTGCGCAGGACTCGAACCCCGTCTTCCGACGCTACGACGCCTTCTACCGGCTCGTCGCCAAGGCATGCGCTCCCAACCGGGACGACCGCTTCGTGTCCGCCGACGAGCTGCGCTCGCAGATGGTCGGCGTGCTGCGCGAGGTCGTGGCCATCGACCGCGGTGCCGGTGCCGCGACGACGACGGTCTCCTCGCTCCTCTTCGACGCCCCGACGGCCGGGATCGGGACCGACGACTGGCAGGCACTGCCGGCCCTGCGCCGCGACCCGCACGACCCGGAGAGCGGGTGGCTCCAGACGGTGACCGGCACGCCCGGAGACCGCTTGGCACAGCTCGACCGGCCACCGACGGTGACTGCCGAGGTGCTCCTCGAGCGGGCCCGCACCGCGCTCGAGTGCGGCAAGCGCGACGTCACCGAGGCGGCGGCCACCCAGCTGCTCGGCAACGACCCGTGGGAGTGGCGGGCCGTGTGGATCCAGGGCCTCGCGGCCCTCGAGCGGGGTGACGCGCAGGCCGCGCAGGCCGCGTTCAACGCCGTCTACGGCCAGGTGCCCGGCGAGCTCGCCCCCAAGCTCGCGCTGGCCCACGCCTGTGAGCAGGCCGGAGACGAGGCCGTCGCCGAGACCCTCTACGTCGCCTGCGCCCGCACGGACGCGACCTACGTGCCGATGGCCGCCTTCGGGCTGGCCAGGATCCGGGCGTCCACGGGCGACATGGACGGCGCGGTCGCGGCATACCGCCTCGTCTCCCCGCAGTCGAGCGCCTACCGCACCGCGCGCGCCGGACTCGCCGAGCTGCTCACGAGCGCCAACCGCGGGCTGCCCGACCTCGCGGAGGCGCTGCGCGCGCTCGAGGACACGTCGCTCACGTCCCGGCGTCGCGCCGAGGTGACGACCCTCATCTACCGCGAGGCCCTCGAGACCGTCCAGACGTCCGGCTCCCAGGACGGCCTGCGGATCGGCACGCACCGCGCCACCCCGACCGGCCTGCGCACCGGGCTCGAGGACTCCCTGCGCGACCTCGCCCGACACACCCCCGAGCTCGCCGAGCGGGTCCCGCTCGTCGACGAAGCCAACGCCATCCGATCCTGGAGCCTCTTTTGAGCGACACCCCGACGACGCCCACCCGCCCGGGGGGACCCGTGACCGGCTCCGGCTCCCTCCCGCTCGATGACTCCCTGCCGTATGCCGTCCCGCCGGTCGGCGACGACCTGCCCCACGCCGACGCCCCCGAGCGCCCTGACATCCCGGACACCCCCGTCGCGCGCTCAGCTCGCCGCTGCCCCGTGTGCGGGACACCGAGCGATGCCGACTCGAGCTTCTGCGAGGCCTGCGGGTCCGACCTCGCGCCGTTCCCGGGCGGCGACACGTCCCCGGCGTCCTCGCCCGCGCCGGATGGCGGGGGCCCCGGGCTCGCCGCAGCCACCCCCCAGACCGCCCCGCCCGGTGAGGAGTCGCCACTCGACGTCGGGTGGACCGGTCCGGTGCCGACCGCCTCCGCACGGTCCGACGACCCCGCCGCGGGCCCCCTCGCCGACGAGCACCCGCCCTGCGCCAGCTGCGGCGCCGGCCGCATCGTCGACGGCTACTGCGACCAGTGCGGCACGCCGCCCCCCGACCCCCGCGACCACTTCACCCGCGTCGCGAGCAGCTGGGTCGCCGGCGTGTGCGACATCGGCAAGCGGCACAGCCGCAACGAGGACGCCCTCGCGATCAGCGCCACCGCGCCGGCCGACTCGCGCGCCGTCCTCGTCGTCTGCGACGGCGTCTCGATGGCCACCGACTCGCACATCGCCTCCCTCGCTGCCGCGGAGGCGGCGCTGGCCGTGCTCGACCAGCCCTTCCCCAAGGGAGTCGGCACCCCCGAGGCGTGGTCGGCCGGAGCAGCGCGCGCGCTGACCACGGCCGTGACGCGGGCCAACCTGGCCGTCGCCGAGGCGGTCGTCGACGAGGTGCCCAACCCCCCGTCGTGCACGATCGCGATCGCCGTCGTCGAGGACGGGGTCGTCGTCGCGGGCAACGTCGGCGACAGCCGCATCTACTGGCTGCCCGATGCCGAGCAGGAGCCACCGCGCCAGCTCGGGCTCGACGACTCATGGGCCCAGGAGCAGATCTCCGCGGGCCACACCCGCGAGGAGGCCGAGACCGGCCCGCACGCCCACGCGATCACCCGCTGGCTCGGGCGTGACGCGCCCGAGGACCTCACGCCGCACCTGACGACCCTCGTGGCGTCCGCGGGCTGGCTGATGGCGTGCACCGACGGCCTCTGGAACTACGTCTCGGAGGCGGCGGACCTGCGCGCCCTGCTCCACGAGACCGCCGCCGCCGCCGGCTCCGAGGACCCTGCGGTGATCGCCCAGGGGCTCGTCGACCACGCGAACGCACAGGGCGGTCGTGACAACATCACGGTTGCCCTCGCGCGACTGGCTGGGCGAGGATCGACCGCATCGAGTGGCACGGCCGTGACGGCCGTGTCGGAGGAAGGGGGACCGGCCGATGGCTGACTTCACCGCCGAGGTGTTCCAGAACGAGTTCCTGCCCGACGGCGGGACCGACGTGCACGGGATCGTCCGGGTCACGTCGACCGGAGCCGCCGCCGCGAGCACCGGCCGCGGTGCCGGGCCCGGCTCCGACCCCGGCTCGTCCGCGGAGGTCATCCTCATCGACACGTCCGGCTCGATGGGCCGCCGCGGGGTCCAGGCCGCCATCGAGGCCGCCACGGCGGCGCTGCGGGAGATCGTCGACGGGACCCTCTTCGCCGTCGTGTCGGGCAACGGCACGGCGCAGATCGTCTACCCCTACAGTCACCAGGGCGCGCTCGTGCCGATGTCATCACACACCCGGGGCGAGGCGATCCGCGCCGTCGAGAGCCTGCGCGCCAACGGGGGCACCGCGATGGGCACGTGGCTGACCCTCGCGCGCCGGATCTTCGAGACGGTGCCGCAGGTGACGAAGCGGCACGCGATCCTGCTCACCGACGGCGTCAACGAGGGCGAGACCCCGGCGTCGTTGAGGGCGGCGGTCACCTCGTGCGTCGGCGCGTTCCAGTGCGACTGCCGCGGGGTCGGGGACCAGTGGCGGGTCGACGAGGTCCGCGGCATCGCGTCGGCCCTGCTCGGCACCGTCGACCTCATCCCGGCGCCGGAGGACATGGCGGCCGAGTTCCAGGCGATGATGCGCACCTCGATGTCGCGCGGCGTGGCCAACGTCGAGCTGCGGGTGTGGGCGCCCCAGGGAGCCGAGCTGCTCTTCGTCAAGCAGGTCTCCCCCACGCTCGAGGACCTCACCGGTCGGCGCACGAGCGTCAACCCGCTCACCGGCGGCTATCCAACCGGGGCGTGGTCCAACGAGAGCCGCGACTATCACGTGGCGGTGCGGCTGCCGGCGCGGATGCTCGGGCAGGAGCAGCTCGCCGCGCGAGTCCAGGTGTCGCTCGGCTCCGACCCCGTCGCGCAGGCTCTCGTCAAGGCGAAGTGGAGCAACGACGACGCCCTGACCACACGGATCGACCCCGCCGTCGCCGCCTACACCGGCCAGGCCGAGCTCGCGGAGATGATTCAGGACGGCCTCGCCGCCAAGGCGGCCGGTCAGGACGACGTCGCCACCTCCAAGCTCGGCCGCGCGGTGCAGCTCGCGACGGAGACCGGCAACGACGACATGACGACGCGGCTGCGCAAGGTCGTCGAGATCGACGACGCCGACACGGGCACGGTTCGGCTCAAGAAGGGTGCATCGAAGATCGACGAGATGTCGCTCGACACGGCCTCGACCAAGACGAGCCGGGTGCGCCGGTGAGCGCGGTCTGTCCCAACGGCCACCCGACCGAGTCCGAGGACTACTGCGACACGTGCGGCTCCCCCGTCGACGCCACCAGTGCGCCCGGTGCCGCCGGTGCCACCGGTGCCGCCGGTGCCGCTGGTGCGTCGTCCCTCGACCTCGACCCGGCTCCCTCCGAGTCGTCTGCGCCGTCGCCCCCCGCAGCGCCCGTCGCCCCGAGCGGTGTGACCTGCCCCAACTGCGAGACGGAGAACCCCGACGGGGCCCTCTTCTGTGAGGCGTGCGGCTACGACTTCACGACCGGGGCGATGCCCCGTGACCCCGGTGCTCCGAGCACCGTCGATGACCCGACCGAGCCGCACGGCTTCGAGGCCGTGCCCGCGCCGTCCGGAGCTGCGCCCATCGCCCCGCCGGTGGCCTTCGAGTGGCTGGCGGAGGTCTGGGTCGACCCGGACTGGTACCAGACCCAGCAGGCCCAGGACCCCTGCCCCTCACCGGGACTGCCGGTCATCGTGCCGTTGCGCCACCGCAGCATCCTGCTCGGCCGCGTCTCTTCGAGCCGCAACACCAACCCCGAGATCGACCTGTCCTCCGACCCGGGAGTCAGCCGTCGGCACGCCCAGCTGACGACGGACGGGACCCGGTGGTTCGTCGAGGACCTCGGGTCCTCCAACGGGACCTACGTCGGCGAGGCTGCCGCCGCCCTGCCCGTCCGGGGGATCGCGGTGGGTCCGCGCACCGAGCTGGCCGACGACGACCGGCTCTACGTCGGGGCCTGGACCCGGGTCGTCGTGCGCCGGGCCACTCCCGACGAGGTCGACGCCTTCGCGTGACTCTCGGCCATGACGTGTCGTCGGTGCCGACGACCAGGGCGTCGAAACCTGAATGTCACCTGATGTTCCCCGGCAGTCGTGCCGTCGCCGCCTAGGCTGACGGTGTGACTGACCGGCCTGCCCTGCCAGCCGCCGTCGACGTGCCGCAGATCGTCGTGGTGACCGGGGTCATGGCTGCGGGCAAGTCGACCGTCTCGCAGCTGCTCGCGGAGCGTTTCTCACGGGCCGTGCACCTGCGCGGCGACGAGTTCCGCCGGGTCGTCGTGCGCGGCCGGGTCGACATGTCACCCCAGGGCGAGCCGGAGGCCGTGCGCCAGATGTCGCTGCGGCACACGATCGCGGCCCGCACCGCGAACCTCTATGCCGCAGCAGGTTTCAGCGTCGTCGTCCAGGACGTCTTCGTCGGCGCGAGCCTCCGGACCTTCCTCGACCAGCTCGACGCCCCGGTCAGCCTCGTCATGCTCGCCCCCGACGTCTCCGTCGTCATGCAGCGCGAGGCCGAGCGGGTCAAGACCGGCTACGGCGAGCTGTGGTCCATCCGCGACTTCCACCAGAAGGTCCGTGACGAGACCCCGCGGATCGGCCTGTGGCTCGACAGCTCACAGCAGTCACCCGACGAGACCGTCGCGGCGATCATCGACCGGCTGCCCGAAGCCCGGGTGCGCTGAATGGGGCCGGAGTCCCTCCTGACGATCGGCCACGTCGCCGAGCGCACGGGCACCGCGCCGTCGGCGCTGCGCTACTGGGAGGACCTGGGGCTGCTCGAGTCACTGCGGACCGCGGGAAACCAGCGCCGCTACGACCGCGCGGTAATCCGACGGGTCTCGTTCATCCGGGCCGCTCAGCGGGTCGGGCTCACCCTCGACGAGATCCGCTCAGCCCTCGACACCCTGCCCGAAGGCCGCACCCCGAGCGCGCGGGACTGGGCCCGGTTGTCCCGATCCTGGCGGCCGCGGCTCGACGAGCAGATCGACCGCATCACGAGGCTGCGCGACCAGCTGGACTCGTGCATCGGCTGCGGGTGCCTCAGCCTGCGCACCTGCGCCCTCAGCAACCCCGCGGACACGATGTCGGGCCAGGGGCCCGGGGCCGTCCTTCTCGAGCCCTGACCACCACGGGACGACCCGTGCCCGAGGTGCGGGCCCCGGTCTGTTAGCGACTGGTTAGCGCCGGCGACGACGATCGAGGCATCGCAACCGGCACGACCCAGGAGGACCCGCATGACCCGCACTCGCACCCGCACGATCGGCCATGCTCTCGGCGCGGCGGCCCTCGCGCTGTCCAGCGCCGTCCTCGTCGCGACACCGTCGCAGGCGAGCGACGGAACGGTCTCGGCCACGTCGCCGGACGGACGCGCCTACGGTTCGGCCCATCTCGACTTCGTCAGCCGGACCCGCGTCAACATCACGAGCCTCTACGTCAACGACCGGTGCCCGGGAGATGGCGTGGCGGCCACGATCAACCTCTACGTGGGACGCGGCGGGACGATCCAGGACATGATCTGGATCAAGGTCGGCGAGCGGGTCGACCACGGCGGCTGCGAATCCGCGCCCGTCAACACGAGCACCTACTACAAGAGCGCCTACGAGGACGTCGACGCCTTCGCGATCCGGGTCTGCGGATCCGGCGGCTGCTCTCCCTATGACTGGCGGATGAACCAGCACGCCTGAGCTCGTGCGGTGCCCGGTTTCCATCCCGCAGGGGTGGGTGGAAGCCGGGCATCTCGCGTCCCGCACGGTGTCGTCCCGCTGACACAGAGCTGCTACCACGCTGGTATCACGCTGGTATCACGCTGGTATCGCGCTGGTATCGATGGACACGGTCGCCCGGGAGCGGCCGAATCGGGTTGTAATGGACCGTGCACTTCCGGCTGCTGGGGCCCGTCGAGGTCGAGGCGAGCGGCACGACTCTGCCCTTGGGCAGCGCCCGGCAGCGCCTCGTGCTCGCCCTGCTGCTCCTGGCCACCGACCGGCTCACCTCGGCCGACCACCTCATCGGCACCATCTGGGACTCCCCTCCCCCGACGGCGCGCCAGCAGCTCCAGAACATCATCGCGGGCCTGCGCCGTCGACTCGGAGCCGTCGACCCGCAGCTGATCGTCACCCGGCCGTTCGGCTACGAGCTCCGCCTCGGTGAGCACACCCTCGACGTGAGCCAGTTCCGCCAGCGCAGCCGGGAGGCGACGGAGCTCCAGGCGGACGCAGACCTCGGCCCTGCTCGCCATGCCCTCGAGGCCGCGCTCGACCTGTGGAGGGGTGAGGCCCTCGCCGACGTCCCGGAGGGCGTCGAGATCGAGCTGCGCCAGTCCCTCGCCGACGAACGTCGCGCGACGCTCGAGCTGCTGCTCGACGTGCTCCACCGGGCCGGACGTCCCGACGACGTGCTCGCCCGGGTCGCCGGACCCCTCACGGACGACCCCTGGAACGAGCGGTTGCACGCGCACCGGATCCGGGCGCTCGCATCCGCTGGTCGCCGCTCCGAGGCGATCGAGGCGTTCCTGTCCCTGCGTCGCACCCTCATCGACGAGCTGGGGGTGGGACCGAGCGCGGCCCTGGTCGAGCTCAACGAGCAGATCGTCGCCGGCCAGGTCGACCTCGGCGGCGCGGGCCCGGCCGACCGCGCCGTGCCGCGCGAGCTGCCGGCGCCGAGCTGGAGCCTCATCGGTCGGGAGGCCCTCGTCGAGTCCGTCGTCTCGGCGGTGACCGGACGCCCGGGCGAGGCGCCCGGCCCCGAGGACGCACCGACGACGGTGGTGCTCGCGGGCGCAGGAGGCGCGGGCAAGAGCGCCGTCGCGGTCACGGCTGGCCACCGGCTCGGTGCCGCTCACCCGGACGGCACGCTGTGGATCCCCGTCGGCGGCCAACCACCGGCCGGCCCCGCCGGGCCGACCGAGGCCCTGGGTCGGGCGCTGCGATCGCTCGGGGTCGCCCCGAGGGCCGTCCCCGCCGACCTCGAGGGCCGGGTGTCCCTCTACCGGAGCACGCTCGCGACACGCCGGGTGCTCGTGGTCATCGACGGCGCCACGTCCGAGTCCCAGGTGAGACCCCTGCTCCCGGCCACCCCCGGCAGCGCGGCAGTCATCACGTCCCGACGCAAGCTCGCCGGCCTCGTGGGAGCCACGCGGTTCACCGTCCCGCCGCTCGACCCCGCCGCCTCCGCCTCCCTGGTCACCGCCCTCGCCGGCGCGCAGCGGCCGACCGCCGAGCCGGGCGGGATCGCTCGGATCAGCGCCCTCTGCGGCCACCTCCCGCTCGCGCTGTGCGTCGTCGGAGCGCGGCTGGCGGCCAACGAGCACCTCGGCCTGGGCGATCTCATCGCGCGTCTCGAACGCGAGCACGCCCGGCTCGACGAGCTCGCGACCGGAGACATCGACGTGCGGGCGAGCATCATGACGTCGGTCAGCGGGTTGAGCGCCCCGGCCCGCACCCTCTTCGAACGGCTCTCGCTCGGGCCCCGGGCCGACTGGCCGGGCTGGGTCGCGCAGCAGCTCGCCGGGACCCGGACCTGGCTGCGGGACCTCGACGAGCTCGTCGACCTGCACCTCGTCGAGCCGACGGGTCGCGACGCCGCGGGTCAGCCGCGCTTCCGGATCCTCGGACCGGTCGCGGAGCTCTCCGCCGAGCTGCTCGCGGGCGGCCCGTCCGGCGACGGCGCCGGCTCCCCCTGCTCCACGGCAGACAGCGACGCCGTCCTGCGCCTGCTCACCCGCTGGGAGCAGCTCGCGGCCGCGGCCGACCTCGCCCTCGCACGGCCGGGCGCGAACGACGCGACCCGGTCCCCGGAGCGGGGGGACGGGACGGACCTGGCCCCCGCAGCGAACGCCCCTCGGGAGTGGTTCGAGATCGAGCGAGGCAACCTCGTCACCGCCGTCCTCGCGGTGCAGGCCGACCGTTGCGAGGGACCCGGCCGTGTCGCCAGCACGGAGGCGGTCGCCATCGCGATCCGACTCGGGCTGCACCTGCGTGACTTCCTCACGATCCGCGCCCACGACGTGGACCGGGAGCGGGTCCTGCGTCATGTGCTCGGCCTCCTCCCACCCGCGGCCGACCCTGCCCTCGAGGTCGAGGTGCTCCACTCGCTCTTCGCCGCCCTCGCCCAACGCCAGTCGTTCGAGGAGCTGCCGGCCATCGCGCAGCGCCAGCTGGACGCCGCCCGCCGCGTCGGTGACCACGTCAGCGAAGCCAGGGCGCTGAACCAGGCCGGGTGGGCGGCCCAGTCCCTCGACCGCTTCGCGGAGGCGGCCACGTGGTTCGACCGGGCGGCCCGGCTCGCCGAGCAGCACGACGACCCGCTCTCCCTCGCCACCGCCCGCGGACAGACCGGGGTCGTGCTGCGCAACGCCGGCCGGGCCGCCGAGGCGGATCCCCTGCTCGCCCAGATGGTCGACCACGTCCGCACCCACGGCTCGCCGCGCAGCACCTGCATCTGGCTCGTCACCCGAGCAGAGGGCCTCATCGACCTCGGCCTCCTCACCGAGGCCGACGCCCTGCTCCTCGAGGCCGTGGACCTCGCCACCGCCCTCGACGACGGCCTCGGTCTGGCGCACTGCCGGCTGGCGCGCGCCACGGTGCTGGTGCACCGGGGCGCTTTGCGCGCCGCCGCCGCCGAGCTCGCGCCCGCCCTCGCCGTCCTCGACCGTCACGCAGCCGGCGGGGTCGACCCGGAGGCCCTGCGCCTGCGCGCCGAGATCGCCGACGCCGACGGCAACCTCGTCCTCGCCCTCGACCTCACCCGCCAGGCCGTGACCGTCCAGCGGGCCCGCGGCAGCCGGATCGAGCTGGCGAGGGACCTGTCGAGGTGGGCACGAGCACGGGCCCGCATCGAGACGTCCGGCGACACCCGCCGCGAGGTCGACCACGACACCGATCCAGGTACCCAGCAGCACACCGACGCCGACGCCGAGGTCGAGGTCGAGGCGATCCTCGCCGACCTCGGTCTCGACCGTCGCGCCCTCCGACTCCCTGCTGCCTGGGGGCCGGAGGGCACCCCACCCGAGCTCCGCTGAAAGTTCCTCGCCACCAAGGCTCCACAGTGGCCTCGATCGGGGTATTTTCGGCGTCGGCCGTCAGTCATCAGGGGTTGTGCGGCTGCACACAAAGGGGTCCCACATGAAGAACATCGTCCGTCTCGTCGCCGCCTCCCTCGCCTCCGCCGGCCTGTTGCTCTCGATCGCGACGGCTGATGCCCACGCCCTCAACACCAAGCCGCAGTGGTGCCTCGCCGGCCCCTCCGGGGTGAACGGCACCTGCAGCCACTACTGAAGCAGCCCACCGACTCGCCTCCGTTCGCGCTCGGGTCACTTGCGCCAGTAGTAGGCCACCCCGCCGTGCGACGCAGCGTGCGCGTCAGGGTTGTAGACGTGCTCCCCGACGGTCTCGTAGGACACGAAGTTGGAGTCGATGACCCTGACGTCCGCGCCGGAGGGGTTGCCGGTGACGATCGCCGTGTGGATGCCGAGCGTGTGGGCGGCGTTCGTCTCCTGGACGACGTCGCCCGGCTTGATGTTGGCCTTGGTCACCCGGTGGTAGCCGGCGTTGAGGTAGGCCTGGTAGTACCCGGTGCCGAGGGTGTTGGCGTAGACCTCGGCGTGGATCTTCTGCACGAAGACCTTGCACTGCCCCTGCCGCGTCCCGAGGTAGCGCCGGGCGTGGGACACCATCGGGTCGACGGTGGCCGCCGTGACGGCCGACACCGAGGACACCGCGGACACCGTCTCCGTCGAGGGTGCGGCCGCCGCGCCGGAGATCGGCCCGGCGGGGACGAGGCCGACGGCGGCGACGGCGATGGCGGCGGAGGTGACGAGGGTCCGGACCCGCGAGGTCCGGGCGGTGCGAGTGGTCATGGGTGCTCCTTGGACTCGATCCCCCGGCTCGGCCGGGGGACGTCCGCGCGCGGGGTGCGCGCGGCCATGGAGACACTTTCGCCACGGCCCCTAAGCGGTGGCTAAGCACCGCCTAACACGACCGCGTCGGGACGGCTGCCCGTGGCCCTCCCACAACGGGGAGAACCCGCTCGACCTGCGCGACCTAGATGCGGGGCGTCGTCGGTGAGTCGGGGGCCGGGACGCCCGGCCCGCCGGCCGGACCCGGCGCGGCGGCCCCGACCTCGACGAGCTCCGGGACGTCGTCGGCTCGAGCGTCCGCCGGCTGCCCGGCCACGTCGTCCAGGTCCGCTGCGGCACCGGCGAACTGAGCGGCATACAGCCGGGCATAGGCACCGTCGCGCTCGAGCAGCTCGGTGTGCGAGCCCTGCTCGACGATCCGGCCGCTCTCCATCACGAGGATGAGGTCGGCGTCGCGGATCGTCGAGAGCCGGTGCGCGATGACGAAGCTCGTGCGGTCCGAGCGCAGGGCCGCCATCGCCTGCTGGACGAGCAGCTCGGTGCGGGTGTCGACCGAGCTCGTCGCCTCGTCGAGGATGAGCAGGGCGGGGTCGGACAGGAACGCCCGGGCGATGGTGACGAGCTGCTTCTCCCCCGCCGAGATGTTCGAGGCCTCGTCGTCGAGGACCGTGTCGTAGCCGTCGGGCAGCGAGTGGACGAAGCGGTCGACGTAGGTCGCGGTCGCGGCTTCGAGCACCGCCTGCTCGCTCGCCCCCGGCCGGCCGTAGGCGATGTTGTCGCGGATGGTCCCGCCGAAGAGCCAGGTGTCCTGGAGCACCATGCCGATCCGCGAGCGCAGCCCGTGCCGGGTCAGGTCCCGGATGTCGACCCCGTCGAGGGTGATCCGTCCGGAGTCCAGCTCGTAGAACCGCATGATGAGGTTGACGAGGGTCGTCTTGCCCGCGCCGGTCGGGCCGACAATCGCGACGGTCTGTCCCGGCCGCACGGCGAGGTCGAGCCCCTCGATGAGGCGCTGGCCCGGGACGTAGGAGAAGGCGACCTGCTCGAACGCCACGGCTCCGTGCGGGTCCGTGATGACCGTCGGCGTCACCGCGTCGACCTCCTGCTCGGGTGCGTCGAGCACGTCGAACACCCGCTCGGCCGACGCGACCCCCGACTGCAGGACGTTGGCCATCGACGCGACCTGGGTGAGCGGCTGGGTGAACTGGCGGGAGTACTGGATGAACGCCTGCACGTCACCGAGGCTCATCGAGCCGGACGCCACCCGCAGCCCGCCGACGACGGCGATGAGGACGTAGTTGAGGTTCCCGATGAACATCATCGTCGGCATGATGATGCCGCTGATGAACTGGGCGCCGAAGGCGGCCCCGAAGAGCTCCTCGTTCTTCGTGCGGAAGCTCGCCTCGGTCTCCTTCTGGCGGCCGTAGACCTTGACGAGCCCGTGTCCGGTGAAGGTCTCCTCGATGATCCCGTTGAGCTCACCCGTGTTGCGCCACTGCTGCACGAAGAGCTTCTGCGAGCGCTTGGCGATCGCCGTCGTCACGAGGATCGAGATCGGGATCGTCACGAGGGCGATGAGCGCGAGCATCCAAGAGATCCAGAACATCATCGCCAGCACGGCGACCACGGTGAGCAGCGCGTTGAGCAGCTGCGAGAGGGTCTGCTGCAAGGAGGTACCGATATTGTCGATGTCGTTGGTGACCCGGCTGAGCAGCTCGCCGCGGGGCTGCTTGTCGAAGTAGGGCAGCGGCAGCCGGTTGATCTTGGCCTCGACGGACTCGCGCAGGGCGAACATCGTCCGCTGGAGCACGCCCTGCAGGACGTAGCCCTGGACCCACATGAGCAGCGACGCCGCGACGAAGAGACCGACGACGAGGAGCAGGACGCCCCGGAGGGAGTCGAAGTCGATGCCCTGACCGGGGGTGAAGGAGACCTTCGAGAGCAGGTCGGCCTGGGTCGTGTTGCCGCTGGCCCGGGCCCCCTCGATGGCCTGCTCCTTGGTCAGGCCGGCCGGCATCCGCGCACCGATGAAGCCGGCGAAGATGATGTCGGTCGCCCGACCGAGGATCTTCGGGCCGATCGAGCTGAGCAGCACACTCGCCACGGACAGGACGAGGACGAGCACGACCTTGGCCCGGTGCGGTCGCAGCAGGCCGATGAGCCGCTTAGCCGAGGGCCCGAAGTCGAGCGACTTCTCGCCCGGCTGGCCCATCTGCATGTGGGGCGGGCCGCCGCGTCGGTCGCGTAGTCCAGCGCCGAGAACGAGTCGTCGAAGAGGTAGACCTTGGGATTCTTGACCACGGCACGAGCGATCGCGAGGCGTTGTCGTTGGCCGCCGGAGACATTGGTGCCACCCTGG
>JBDSSS010000088.1:0-13270 GCA_039928615.1 Terracoccus sp.
CTCCGCCGGCACCACAGACAGCCGGCCAGGCCGCACCGGTGCCGGCAGCAACGCACGAGGCGGCGCTCCAGCAACCGGTGGGACGCCGGACGCCGGTGGAGGCGGGCTGTGCGGTTCCGGGGACGTGCTGTCCCCGGAGACGGTCAGGCGCTGGGCCTGCGACGCCGAGATCAACCCCGTCGTGCTCGGCTCCCAGAGCCAGCCCCTGGACGTGGGCCGGTCCCGCCGCCTGGTCACCCCCGCGATCCGCACCGCCCTGTGGCTGCGCGACCGCGGCTGCACCTTCCCCGGCGACGCCGCCCCCGCAACCTGGACCGACGCACACCACGTCACCCACTGGGCCGACGGCGGGCCCACAGCCCTGAGCAACCTCGCGCTCCTGTGCCGACGCCACCACTCCCACGTCCACCAACGCCACCTCACCGCCACCATCACCAACACCACGGTCACCTGGAACACCTGGCAGCAGTGGCACACCCACTTCGCCCGCCGGACGGAGCAGGACGACGCGTCGGAGCAGACCGGCATGGCTAGCCACACCCAGACGAGAGCCACCACCTCGCGCTCGGCGGCTTGCGGACGTCGGCTCGGATCCGACGACGCAGTCACCGTGGACTCCGGTCTGAGAATGAGCCCCCGGCGAGCGCCGGGCGACAGCCCAGCGCCCTTTGACAGCCCAGCGTCCGGCGTCAGCCAAAAGCCCGGCCCCAGCACCACGGCCCCGCACCGACCTGCCGTGTCATCCGACCCGCCTCGCACCGAGGAGCGGGCAGCTGAGGCAGCGTTCGGGGTAGCGCAGGGGGCGGCTGAGGAGGCAACGATCGACGTAGCGCGAGGGGGACGGCCGACCGACAGCTCCGAGCCTGGTCAGCAACGTAGGCCGACCCTCACCGGGGACCCGGCGCACTCAACTCCTGCCGAGTGCGCAGCCGAGCAGGCCGACTCAGGGTGCGCCCACGCTCGTCGTGCGGCGCGCTGTGGCCCGGTGCCCGGTCTCCGCGCCACAGTGCGGAGCTGTTCGCTCCGTGCCGAGGCGTGCCGAAGCCCGCCCCACCAGGAGCCGCCGGGCGGCGGCGCAGCCGTCAGCCCGGGCGGCGGCGGACGTGGCCGTCCGGCCGTCAGGTCTCGACGAGCGCGTCGACGTCCTCACGGAACTGCGTGGCGTGCAGGTCGGCGTAGAGGCCGCCCGAGGCCAGCAGTTCGGAGTGTCGCCCGGTCTGGGCGACCCGGCCGTGGTCGAGCACGACGATGAGGTCTGCCTGGCGGATCGTCGAGAGCCGGTGCGCGATGACGATCGAGGTTCGGCCCGCCAGCGCCGCGTCGAGGGCCCGCTGCATGGCGACCTCGGACTCCGAGTCGAGGTGGGCCGTCGCCTCGTCGAGGATGACGACATCGGGAGCCTTGAGCAGCAGCCGGGCAATGGCGAGCCGCTGCTTCTCCCCACCGCTGAGGCGGTGACCGCGGTCGCCCACGACGGTGTCGAGACCCTCGGGCAGCTCGTCGATGAGCGGCATGATCTGGGCCGCCCGCAGGGCGTCTTCGATCTGGGTCTCGGTGGCCTCCGGCCGGGCATAGAGCAGGTTGGCCCGGATCGTGTCGTGGAAGAGGTGGGCGTCCTGGGTGACGACGCCGACCCGGTCACGCAGTGAGTCGGTCGAGGCGCCCCGCAGGTCGACCCCACCGATCCGGACGATGCCCTCGGTCGGGTCGTAGAGGCGCGAGATGAGGGAGGTGAGGGTCGTCTTGCCGGCACCGGAGGGGCCGACGAGCGCGATGAGCTGGCCGGGGCGGGCCTCCATCGAGATGTCGTGCAGCACCGGACCGCCGGCCTTGCGGTCGCCGGTCGACATCGACTCGAGCGAGGCCAGCGAGACCTCGTCGGCGGACGGGTAGCGGAAGGAGACGCCCTCGAGCTTGACCCCCAACGGACCCTTGGGCAGCGGCACCGCGTCGGGCGACTCCGCCACGAGCGGCTCGAGGTCGAGCACCTCGAAGACCCGCTCGAAGGAGATGAGCGCCGTCATGATGTCGACGCGCACGTTGGACAGCGAGGTGAGCGGGCCGTAGAGCCGCGCCAGCAGCGCGGTCAGGGCGAGCAGGGTGCCGACCGTCAGCGTGCCGGTGACGGCCATGACCCCGCCGAAGCCGTAGATCATCGCCGTGGCGAGCGCCGCGACGAGGGTGAGTGACGCCATGAAGATCGACCGGTTGAGCGAGATCTGGATGCCGATGTCGCGCACCCGTCCGGCCCGCTCGGAGTACTCGGCCTGCTCGCGGGACGGGACACCGAAGAGCTTGACGAGCAGGGCGCCGGCGACGTTGAAGCGCTCCGTCATCCGGGTCCCCATGTCGGCGTTGAGCACCATCTGCCGCGAGGCGAGGCTGGCGAGACGCCGGCCCATCACCTTGGCGGGGAAGATGAACAGCGGCACGAGCAGGAGCGACCCGAGGGTCAGCTGCCACGACAGGGCGACCATCGCTCCGATGACGAGCGCGACGGAGACGATGTTGCTCACGACGTTGGACAGCACCGAGGTGAACGCCTGCTGGGCGCCGATGACGTCGTTGTTGAGCCGGGAGACGAGCGAGCCGGTCTGGGCCCGGGTGAAGAAGGCGATCGGCTGTTTGAGCACGTGTCCGAAGACCTCGGTGCGCAGGTCGTTGATCAACCCCTCGCCGATGACGGAGGAGTACCACCGCGAGATGACCGTGAGGACGGTGTCGGCGACGGCGATGAGAGCCACGATGAGGGCGAGCCGGACCACGACGCCCGAGTCCTTGGGGATGACGCCGTTGTCGACGAGCTGCTTGAGCAGCAGCGGCACGGCCACGACGAGGAGGCTGTCGAGGACCACCACGACGAGGAAGGCGATGATCGCCTTCCGGTAGGGGCCGGCATACGACAGGACGCGTCGACGGGTCCCCGGCGCGAGGCTCTTCTCGGCGACGGACGAGTCGCGTGACATCGACCTCATCGCCATCCACGGTTGCATGCCCACGGTGCGGACCTCCTTGCTCTCCCTCGATCCAACCCCAGGGCACCGACAGCGATTCCCGAGGGGGTCCGCAGGCGGCCGCGGTCAGCGGGTCCGGGAGGCGTAGAGGGCGCGCAGCAGACCGGTCTGCGCCACCCGCTCGGCCCGCAGCTGAGCCTCCGGATCGGCGTCCAGCGCCGAGCGCAGCAGCGGCTTGAGGGCCGTGAGCGCCGCCTCGGGTGCCGCGAGGACGGCGGCGACGAGCGCCCCGGCCGCCGCCTCCAGCCCGTCCGGCGCAGCGACGACGTTGGCGAGCCCGATCGCCCCGGCCTCGGCGCCACTGACGAAGCGACCGGTGGCACAGATCTCCAGGGCCCGCGAGTAGCCGACGAGGTCGACGAGCGGCCGCGTCCCCGCGAGGTCGGGGACCAGACCGAGGCTCGTCTCGCGCATGGCGAGCCGGGCGTCCTCGGCGACGACCCGCAGGTCGGCCGCGAGCGCGAGCTGCAGACCCGCACCGATGGCGTGCCCCTGCACGACCGCGACGACGACCGCGGGGCACTGCGCCCAGCGCGAGAAGCCCTCCTGGTATGCCGCTATCCCCTCCTGCATCCGCTCGGGGCCCTCGGTCGCGAGCGCCGCCATGCTCTCCTCGCCGGGGACCCCCTCGGGGGTGAACATCGCGGTGTCGATGCCCGCGGAGAAGGACGGCCCAGCGCCGCGGATCACGACGACCCGCACGGAGTCCGGCACGGCCTCGGCCTCATCGGCGAGCGCTCGCCACAACGAGGGTGTCTGAGCGTTGCGCCGCGACGGGTTGTCGAGCGTGAGCGTGCGGACGGGGCCGTCGGTCTCGACGTGCAGGTGCGGGTGGCTCATCCCCGAAGGCTAGCGGCCACCCTCAGCCGGCCCTGCGGCCTCAGGCGGCGACGGCCACGGCACCCGCACCGGGCGTCGGCACGCCGGCCACGACCGCGAGCACGCCCCACCCGGTCACCGACGCGGGCTGGACCAGCTCGACCCGGAAGACGCGGGCGCAGGTGAGGCACGACCACGCCGACGTCGGGTCGGGGAACGGCGTGACGTCGTCCCCCGCGCAGAACGGGCAGCTGAGGTAGTGGTCGGTCGGCATGCGCCAAGGGTGCCCGGTCTCAACCAGACAATCAATAAGCGTCCATTATCTGATCGAACACACCTGGTTATGTGATCGCCGGAGCCCAGCCACGCTCAGGCGAGCGAGATGAGGTCGAGGTAGTCCGGGCCCCAGAGGTCCTCGACGCCGTCGGGGAGCATGAGGATCCGCTCCGGCTCGAGCGCCTGGACGGCGCCCTCATCGTGGGTGACGAGCACGACGGCGCCCTCGTAGGTCGACAGGGCGCCAAGGATCTCCTCGCGGCTGGCCGGGTCGAGGTTGTTGGTCGGCTCGTCGAGGAGCAGGACGTTGGCGGCGCTGACCACGAGCATCGCGAGCGACAGACGCGTCTTCTCCCCACCGGAGAGGACCCCGGCCGGCTTGAGCACGTCGTCGCCGGAGAAGAGGAAGGAGCCGAGCACCTTGCGGACGTCGGTCTCCCCCAGCTCGGGGGCGGAGGTCTTCATGTTCTCCAGGACGCTCCGGTCGACCTCGAGGTTCTCGTGCTCCTGGGCGTAGTAGCCGAGGCGCAGGCCGTGGCCCGGCTCGACCTGGCCGGTGTCGGGCACGTCGACGCCGGCGAGCATCCGCAGCAGCGTCGTCTTGCCCGCACCGTTGAGCCCGAGCACGACGACCCGCGAGCCGCGGTCGATCGCGAGGTCGACGTCGGTGAAGACCTCGAGCGAGCCGTAGGTCCGGGACAGGCCGGAGGCACGCAGTGGCGTCTTGCCGCAGGCGGCCGGCTTCGGGAAGCGCAGCTTGGCCACCTTGTCGACCTGGCGCTCGCCCTCGACGCCGGCGAGCAGCCGCTCGGCGCGCTTGGCCATGTTCTGGGCCGCGGTCGCCTTGGTCGCCTTGGCGCGCATCTTGTCGGCCTGGGCCATCAGGGCGCCGGCCTTCTTCGTCGCGTTGGCGAGCTCGCGGCGGCGGCGCTTCTCGTCGGTCTCGCGGGCCTGGAGGTAGGTCTTCCAGTTGACGTTGTAGACGTCGAGGGCCGAGCGGTTCGCGTCGAGGTGGTAGACCTTGTTGACGACGGCGTCGAGCATCTCCCCGTCGTGGCTGATGATGATGAGCCCGCCCTTGTAGGCGCGCAGGTACTCGCGCAGCCAGGCGATGGAGTCCGCGTCGAGGTGGTTGGTCGGCTCGTCGAGGAGCAGGGTCTCGTTGCCGGAGAAGAGGATCCGCGACAGCTCGACGCGGTGGCGCTGACCACCGGAGAGGGTGCCGAGCGGCTGGCCGAGCACGCGCTCGTCGAGCGCGAGCGCGTTGGCGATCGACGCCGCCTCGGACTCAGCGGCATACCCGCCCTGAGCATCGAACTCGAGCTCGAGGCGCGAGTACTTGCGCATCGCCTTGTCGCGCACCTTCTCGTCGTCGCTGCCCATCCGGGCCTCGGCCTCGGAGCGCTGGCGGACGATCTCGTCGAGACCACGCGCCGAGAGGATGCGGTCGCGGGCGAGCATGTCGAGGTCGCCGGTGCGCGGGTCCTGCGGGAGGTAGCCGACGGCGCCGCTGCTCGTGACGGTGCCGGAGGCGGGCTGCCCCTCCCCCGCGAGCACCTTGGTCAGGGTGGTCTTGCCGGCGCCGTTGCGGCCCACGAGGCCGATCCGGTCCCCCGCATCGATGCGGAAGCTCGCATCCTCGACGAGCAGGCGGGCCCCAGCACGGAGCTCGATCCCGGTGGCGACGATCACGGCAGTTCCTCCTCTGGGTGCCGCAGTACGTCAGCGGCCGAATGACCTCTCCATTCTGCCAGCGTCCGAGGGGTGCTCCCGACGCGCCGGCCGGGCACCAGTCGTGCCACCCCGTCCCACCCCTGTCCCACCTCGCGGCCCCGTTACCGCGCCGACACATCGGTGGGGGACCATTCCTCCATGAATGCGAGCCGCCGTGACCCCGACGCGACGAGTGGGCAGCCCCCGCTGAGCGCCGAGCACGCCCGGCTCGCGGACTCCCCCGGGCACGACGGCGGATGGCGGCTCTGGGGCCCCTACCTCTCCGGGCGGCAGTGGGGCACGGTGCGCGAGGACTACTCGGGCAACGGCAACGCGTGGTCGGAGTTCCCCTTCGACCACGCCGTCTCGCGCGCCTACCGCTGGGGTGAGGACGGGCTCGGCGGCATCAGCGACCGCTTCGGGTTCCTCAACTTCGCCGTCTCCCTGTGGAACGGCAAGGACCCGATCCTCAAGGAGCGCCTCTTCGGCCTCACCAACGAGGAGGGCAACCACGGGGAGGACGCCAAGGAGTACTGGTGGGCGCTCGACGGCACGCCCACCCACAGCTGGATGCAGTGGCTCTACCGCTACCCCCAGGCGGAGTTCCCCTACGAGCAGCTGCGCAAGGAGAACGCCGAGCGCACCCGTGACGAGCGGGAGTACGAGCTCGGCGACACGGGGATCCTCGACACCAACGCCTTCTTCGACGTCACCGTCACCTACGCCAAGGCGAGCGAGGACGACATCTGCATCCGGGTGACGGCGACCAACCACGGCCCCGAGGCGGCCCCGCTCCACCTCCTGCCGACGATCTGGCTGCGCAACACGTGGTCGTGGGGCACCGACGACCGGGTCACCGAGCTGCGCGAGGTCCGGCGCAACGGGCGACCGCCCCGCGGCTACCGCGCGGCCGAGGTCAACCACGGCTTCCTCGGGCGCTACGTCCTCGCCGCCGCCGGCGCTCCGCAGGCCCTCTTCTGCGACAACGAGACCAACGCCAAGCACCTCTACGGCACCGAGGCCCTCGCCAACAAGTCGCTCTACCCGAAGGACTCGATCAACGAGCGCGTCGTGCACGGGCGCCGCTCGGCCGTCAACCCCGGCGGCTACGGCAGCAAGTGCTCCTTCTGGTACCGGTGGGACGCCGTCGAGCCGGGCGAGACCGTCACCGTGGACCTGCGACTCGCGACGACCGACCCGAGCATCGACCGCTTCGGCCAGCAGTTCGAGGACGTCCTCGCGACCCGGGCCGTCGAGGCCGACGAGTTCTACGAGCACGTCATCCACCCCTCGCTCCCCGACGCGGACCGGCACGTCGCACGCCGGGCGTATGCCGGTCTGCTCTGGGGCAAGCAGCTCTACCGTTACGACGTGGCCCAGTGGATGAAGGGCGACCCGGTGGGTCCCCCGAGCCCGGAGTCGCGCAAGAAGGGCCGCAACGAGCACTGGAAGCACCTCGCCCTCGCCGACGTCATCTCGATGCCTGACGAGTGGGAGTACCCGTGGTTCGCCGCGTGGGACCTCGCCTTCCACACGATCCCGCTCGCGCACGTCGACCCGGAGTTCGCCAAGGAGCAGCTCGTCCTGATGTGCCGCGAGTGGGCGATGCACCCCAACGGGCAGCTCCCGGCATACGAGTGGGAGTTCGGTGACGTCAACCCGCCCGTCCACGCGTGGGCGGCCTGGCACGTCTACCGGATCGACGGATACCGCGACCGCGAGTTCCTCGTGCGCGTCTTCACCAAGCTGCTGCTCAACTTCGCCTGGTGGGTCAACCGGAAGGACTCGACGGGCAGCAACCTCTTCGAGGGCGGCTTCCTCGGGATGGACAACATCGGCCTGTTCAACCGGTCTGCGCCGCTGCCGCCCGGCTTCCGGCTCGAGCAGAGCGACGCGACGAGCTGGATGGCCTTCTACTGCCAGCAGATGCTCAAGATCGCGCTCGAGCTGGCTCGCACCGACAAGGCGTGGGACGACGTCGCGACGAAGTTCCTCGAGCACTTCCTGTCGATCGCGCAGGCGATGCGCCACTTCGGGTCGAGCGACAAGTCGCTCTGGCACGAGGAGGACGGCTTCTACTACGACGTCCTCGTCGCGCCCGACGGCACGGCGCCGCACATGCGGGTCCGCTCGATGGTCGGGCTGCTGCCGATCCTCGGGGCGACCGAGGTGCCGCCGTGGGTCGTCGACGAGTGCCCCGACGTGACCCGCAACTTCCGCTGGCTCCAGACGCGCCGGCCCGAGCTCGTCAAGCCGATGCTCGCCCGCGACGACGGCAAGATGCTGCTCACCCTCGTGCCGCCGAAGCGCCTGCGCCGCATCCTCGAGCGGATGTTCGACAGCGAGGAGTTCCTCTCGCCCTTCGGGATCCGCTCGCTCTCGGCGGCGACGCGGCAGGCGGTCACGGCGACGATTGGGCACGAGACCGTCTCGATCGAGTACGAGCCGGGCGAGTCGCGCACCGGCATGTTCGGCGGCAACTCCAACTGGCGCGGACCGGTGTGGTTCCCGGTCAACGTGCTGCTCGCCGACAAGCTGCGCACCTACGGCCGCTACTTCGGCGACGACTTCACCATCGAGATCCCCACGGGCTCGGGCAACTGGCACACGCTCGACCAGGCCGCCGACGTCATCGACCACGGCCTCACGGCGCTCTTCCGGCCGGTCGACGGGCGGCGCCCCTCCGACGGCAAGCGCATCGAGTCCTCCGACGACCCGCTGTGGTCGAGCCACCCGACCTTCTCGGAGTACTTCGACGGTGACACCGGTGAGGGCCTCGGCGCCACCCACCAGACCGGCTGGACCGCGCTCGTCGCGCACCTGCTCAACCCGCGCCTGCCCCCCGACCCGCGCACGATGGGCTGGGGCTGACCGGTCGCCGGGCTCCGCTCCGGTAGCGTGACCGACCGTGACACCAGCCACTCCCGCCCCGATCACCGTCCGCGACATCTCCGCCGCCGAGCACCTCGCGTGGCTGCGGGAGCAGCCGGCGGCGAGCTTCCTCCAGACCCCCGCGTGGGGCGAGGTCAAGCGCGAATGGCGGCACGAGTCGGTGGGCTGGTTCGAGGGTGAGCAGATGGTCGGCGCGGCGCTCGTGCTCCACCGTGACCTGCCGCGCACGTCGCGGTCGCTCGCCTACGTGCCCGAGGGCCCGTGCATCGACTGGTCCTCCCCGCGCCTGGTCGAGATGCTCCGCGCCCTGCGCGACCACCTCAAGGCCAAGAAGGCCTTCGCGCTGCGGCTCGGGCCGCCCGTCGCGACCCACCGCTGGCGGACCGCGACGATCAAGGCGGCCATCGCCGACGACGACGTGCGCCGCTACGACGAGGCCACGCCCGACGTCGTCGAGCCCGTCGGCACCGCGGTCGTCGCCCAGCTCGAGCGGCTCGGCTTCCGCCACCTCTCCGCCGATGACGGTTTCACCGCCGGCCAGCCCGAGTACGTCTTCCAGGTCCCGCTCGCCGGGCGCACCGAGGACGAGCTGCTCGCCGGGATGAACCAGCTGTGGCGGCGCAACATCAAGAAGACGGCCAAGAACGGCGTCACGGTGCGCGTCGGCGGCCCCGGGGACATCGCCGCCTTCCACCGCGTCTACGCCGAGACGGCCGAGCGCGACCGCTTCACGCCGCGTGGGCGTGAGTACTTCGACCGGATGTATGCCGCTCTCGCCGCCGAGGACCCCGACCGGATCCGCGTCTACCTCGCCGAGCACGAGGGCGACGTCCTCGCGGCGACCGTGTGGATCCGGGTCGGCGAGCACGCGTGGTACTCCTACGGCGCCTCGACCGCCGCGAAGCGCGAGCTGCAGGGCTCGACGGCGATCCAGTGGTGGATGATGCGTGACGCGCTCGCGGCGGGCGCGACGACCTACGACCTGCGCGGCATCACCAACACGGTGGCTGCGGACAACCCCCACATCGGGCTGATCCGCTTCAAGGTCGGCACGGGTGGCGAGGCGGTGCGCCTCGCCGGCGAGTGGGACCTCCCCCTCAACCGGGTGCTGTATGCCGCGTTCTCCCTCTACATGAAGCGGCGCTGACCGTGGCCGTCATCCTGGACGTCGACGGTGCCCGCTGGCGCGCCGCGCTCGACGAGGCGGCCGCCGCGCGGCCCGCAATCGTGCCCGTCATCAAGGGAAACGGCTACGGCTTCGGCCGCGACCTGCTCTGCGCCGAAGCGACCCGGCTCGGCACGGACCTCATCGCGATCGGGACGTATGCCGAGCTGCCTTCCGCGCTCGCAGCCTTCGGTGGCGACGTGCTCGTCATGGAGCCCTTCCGGGCTCCGCTGCACGCCGAGGTGACCGACCTGGGCAGCGCCCGGGCCGTGCACACGGTGACCTCGCGGCCCGACCTGGACCGGCTGCGCGAGGTCGTGCCCGAGGCCCGGGTCGTCGTCGAGGCCCTCACCTCGATGAACCGCTTCGGTGCGCCCGTCGAGCAGGTCGGCGACCTCGTCGCCGCGGCCGGGGCGACCGCGGTCACCCTGCACCTGCCGCTCGGCACCGGACACCTCGACGAGATCGAGCGCTTCGTCACCGCGGTCCCGGGTGCGCGCGACTGGTACGTCTCCCACGTCTCGACCGCAGAGCTGACGACCCTGCGGGGGCGCCACCCCGAGCGCACTTTCCGGCCCCGGGTCGGCACCGACCTGTGGTTCGCGGACCCAGCGGCATACCAGGCGCGCGCCGACGTGCTCGACGTGCGCGCGGTCCCCAAGGGGTCCCGGGCCGGCTACCGCCAGCGTCCGCTGCCCTCCGGTCATGTCGTCGTCGTCAGCGGGGGCACCTCGCACGGGGTCGCGATGGAGGCGCCCGCGCCGGCCCAGACAGCCCGCGCACGAGGTATCGCCGTGGCCGAGGGGGTGCTCGAGGCCGCCCACCGGGTGCGCTCCCCCTTCACGGTCGGCGGCACGATGCCGCGCTTCGTCGAGCCGCCGCACATGCAGTGCAGCCTGCTCGCCCTGCCGGCGGGCATCGAGCCGCCGCGGGTCGGCGACTCGGTGCCGGTGCGGCTCCGACTGACCACCGCATATGTCGACGCCGTCGTCGTGCACTGAGAGGTCGTCGGCACATTAGGGTGACGTCGTGAGTTTCAACGACAGCGCCCAGCTCGACACCTCCCAGGTCCAGAGCGGCGGCAGTGGTGGCGGCGGTTTCGGTGGCGGCCGCAGCGGGGGCGGCGGTGGCGGGATGCCCGGCGGCCTCCAGGTCGGCGGCGGCATCGGCGGGCTCATCGTGCTCGTCCTCATGCTCGTCTTCGGCGGCAACGTCCTCGGTGGCGGGAGCGGCGGCTCAGGCTCGACCGGCGGCCTGCCCTCCCAGCAGCTGCAGACCGACCAGGTCGCGGCGGCCGGGCAGGTGCCGGACTCGGCCTTCGCCGCCTGCAAGACCGGGGCCGACGCCAACCGCGACGACGTCTGCCTCATCGTGGCGACCGTCAACAGCGTGCAGGACTACTGGTCGAAGACCCTGCCGAAGTACGACATGAACTACACGGACTCGACGACGGTCATCTACCAGGGCCAGACGCAGTCGGGGTGCGGCACCGCCAGCGCCGAGGTCGGACCGTTCTACTGCCCGCTCGACAAGAAGGTCTACGTCGACGCGGCCTTCTTCTCCGAGCTGCAGGACCGCTTCGGCGCCGACGGCGGTCAGCTCGCCAAGGAGTACGTCATCGCCCACGAGTACGGCCACCACGTCCAGGACATCCTCGGCTTGCTCAACCGCGCGCAGCAGGACCCGCAGGGCGCCAACTCCGGAGCCGTCCGGGTCGAGCTGATGGCTGACTGCCTCGCCGGCACCTGGGTTGCCCACGCGACCGAGACGACGGACGCCAACGGGACGACGCTGCTCAAGCCGATCACCGACGCCGACATCGAGTCGGCCCTCTCGGCGGCGTCGGCCGTCGGCGACGACCGGATCCAGAAGGCGTCCACGGGCCGGGTCACCCCGGAGAGCTGGACCCACGGCTCCTCGACCGCGCGGATGAAGTGGTTCAAGCAGGGCTACGACACCGGCGACATCAACCAGTGCAACACGTTCGGCGTCGACAAGGTCGTCTGATCGGCCGGTTTGACTGAGGGCCCAGCAACGGGCGTGGGAGGCAGGCTTGCGTCAGCGCCGAGCGACGCAGGACGGGAACCGAGGACCGTCCCCGTCACCCCGCGGCTGCGGTCAGTCTGAGCAGTCAACTGCGACAGCCAGGGCGGCGCAGACCTGCCGCATCCGCTCCTCGGCCAGCCGGCCCAGACGTTCGACCAGGATCGCGATCGAGACGGATTCCACCGAATCCAGATTGACCGCCGAACGAAGCGGCACCGGGTCCTCACCGGGCTCGAGAACGACCTCGCTCGGCAGGTCTCGGATCGTGGTGGTGCATGGGGCGATCAGTGCTCGACGGTGGCGCGGGATCACGACATCACGAGACAGGACGACGACCGGCCGGCGACCGATCTCAGCCATCTCGCACCACCACACCTCCCCCCGTGCGGGCAGGTCGGTCACGAGGCCGCGACCGCACGCCGGAACGACGCCAGGTCTCCCCATTCGTCCGGCTCGTCGAGCGGGTGAGCATCGTAGGCACCGTAGCTGGCGTCCAGTTCCGCTGCGCGGTGCCGGGCGAGCAGGGCTGCGAGGGCTTCGTCGACGAGCGCGGAGTCCGGCTTGCCAGACGCCTGCCGGGCGCTTTCCAGAAGGTCGGCGTCCACCGTGGTGCTCAACCGTATGCGGCTCATGCCACAATCATGCCACTAGTTGGGCCCAGCGAGTGCGCCCTCCACACGGCGTCGAGACGTAGGGTCAGGACGCGCCGGTGTGTGAACGGCCTGCGGGACCTGCGTCAGCCTCGCGGACCTCTTGACGCTCGGTAGTTGCGTGGAGGGCGAGCGGCCGGCTGCTGTTGCTCGACGAGGGCCACCGTAGACTTCGGCGCGTGAGCAACCCTCCCGCGTACCCCACGATGGAGGACGTCATCGGTGGGACCCCGCTGGTGCGTCTGCAGCGCCTGCCGGGGCCGGAAAACGAACGCCGCGGCAACGTGCTGCTCGCCAAGCTCGAGGGAAACAACCCGGCCGGCTCGGTCAAGGACCGCCCGGCGATCAGCATGATCCGGGGCGCGGAGGCGCGAGGGGAGATCTCCCGCGGCGACACCCTGCTCGAGGCGACGTCGGGCAACACCGGGATCGGCCTGGCGATGGCAGCGGCGATCAGCGGCTACCCACTGGTCATCGTGATGCCCGAGGACGCCTCCACCGAGCGGATCCAGACGATGAAGGCCTACGGAGCCGAGCTCGTCCTCACCCCGGCCGGTGGCGGCATGGAAGAGGCCCGCGACGTCGTGACGCGGATGGCGCGGGAGGGTCCTGGACCAGTTCGGCAACCCGGACAACCCCCGCGCCCACGAGGAAGGGACGGGCCCGGAGCTGTGGCGCCAGACCGACGGACGGAT
>JBDSSS010000089.1:0-5688 GCA_039928615.1 Terracoccus sp.
GCTACCGATCGACCACGCGCTTTCTCGTGTGCCGGCCGTGCGGGCCCTCGTCCAGAGCCTGGCTGACCGAGCGGCCGCCCTCCGCGGCCGCTCGGTGCGGCCCGTCCCCGACCTCGGCCCAGCGGTCCTTATGGACCAGCTCGTGGTGGTGCTGCACGACCTCTTCGAGGCCGACCCGGACGCCGACGCGCCCGCCGTGTCGCTCGAGCTGAGCGGCATCCGACGGAGCCTCTGAGGCGCCCACCGGGTCAGCGCGTGGTCAGCTGAGCCGCTCGAAGATCACGGCCATGCCCTGGCCGCCACCGACACACATCGTCTCGAGACCGAACTGCTCGTCGCGGTCGCGCAGGGCGTTGATGATCGTGCCCGTGATCCGGGCACCGGTCGCGCCGAACGGGTGGCCGATCGCGATCGCGCCGCCGTTGACGTTGAGCTTGTCGTAGTCCATCCCGATCCGGTCGGCGGAGCCGATGACCTGGGCGGCGAAGGCCTCGTTGATCTCGTAGAGGTCCATGTCGCCGATCGACATCCCGGCCCGCTGGAGGGCGAGGTTGCTCGCCTCGATGGGGCCGAGCCCCATGATCTCGGGGGAGAGGGCCGTCGCGGCCGTCGAGACGACGCGCGCCAGTGGCTCGAGCCCGAGCTGGGCTGCCTTGGTGTCGCTCATGATGACGAGCGCGGCGGCGCCGTCGTTGAGCGGGCAGCAGTTGCCCGCCGTGACGGTCCCGTCGGGACGGAAGACGGGCTTGAGGCCCTGGACCGCCTCCAGCGTGACACCGGCGCGCGGCCCGTCGTCCTTGCTCACGACGGTGCCGTCCGGGGTCGTCACCGGGGTGATCTCCCAGTCGAAGAAGCCGCGGGCGATGGCGGCCTCGGCGCGGTTCTGTGAGGTGACGCCCCACTCGTCCTGCCGGTCCCGGCCGATGTCGAAGGCCGTCGCGACGTTCTCGGCGGTCTGGCCCATCGCGATGTAGACGTCGGGCAGGTGGCCGTCCTCACGCGGGTCGGTCCACGTCGCGTTGCTCTCCGCCATCGCCTTCGTCCGGGCCTGGGCCTCGTCGAAGCGGGGGTTCTGGGTGTCGGCCGCGGCGCCGCCGGCCCCGGCCCAGTCGGTGTAGTGCGAGACGCACTCGACACCGGCCGACACGAAGACGTCGCCCTCGCCGGCCTTGATCGCGTGGAAGGCCATCCGCGTCGTCTGGGCCGAGCTCGCGCAGAAGCGGTTCACGGTCGCGCCGGGGGTCGCGTCGAGCCCGAGGAGCGTCGCGACGACGCGCGCCATGTTGGAGCCGTGCCGCCCGGAGGGCTCGGCGCAGCCGAGGTAGAGGTCCTCGACGAGGGCGGGGTCGAGCGCAGGCACCTTGTCGAGCGCGGCGCGGATGACGCTCACCGCGAGGTCGTCAGGTCGCATGTCCTTGAGCGAGCCCTTGAAGGCGCGCCCGAAGGGCGAGCGGGCGGTCGAGACGATGACGGCTTCGGTCACGGAGTCCTCCTGAGGCGGTGGCACGCCGCTCCCGCTCCGATGCGGGAGGGCAGGTAAGCGGGCGCTCACCTCGACCCCGATGGTATGCCGCTGGGCGCGCGGGGGACAGCCGCCTGCGCCATGAGGTGGGTCTCGATCCACCAGCCGGTGCTCACGACGTAGGCTCGACGGGGCGCCGTCGCGGCGTCCCACGGACAGCACGAGCAGACAGGCAACCTCCATGACGACGACGAACCGAGCCGTCTCCCTCGCGGCCGTGCTCGCCCTCAGCCTCGGGACGGCGGCCTGCTCCTCGTCGCAGAGCCCCTCCGCCGGCGCGACGGCCGCGGCGACGAGCACCACCCCGGCGGCGGCCACGCCGACGGACGCCGCCGGTATCCTCGGGCAGGCGAGGACGCACGCCCTCGCGGCGACGTCGGGCGCGTTCGCCGGGGCGATCGACCAGGGCGGCACGACGATGAAGATCGACTTCAAGGGCACGGGTGACGGCACGGAGTCGGAGGTCTCGCTCGACCTCGGCGCCGACGGCATGCTCCACCTCATCGCCGTCCCCGCGGGGGTCTTCATGCAGGCGGACCCCGTCTTCTGGAAGGCGCAGAAGGCGCCCGCAGCCGTCCAGGCTGCCGGTGACAAGTTCGTCAAGGCGCCCGCCAGCGCCGCGGGTATCACCGACGGCCTCAGCCTCACGTCCTTCCTCGAGAAGGCCTTCGCCGCCGTGTCGGCAGGCAAGATCTCCGACCAGGTCGGCGAGGAGACCGTCGACGGCGTCGACTGCTGGGTCCTCACCGACGCCACCGGCGGCAAGACCGAGGGGGCGCTGTACATCTCCAAGGACACGCTCGAGCTCGTCCGCTTCACCGGGTCCTCCAAGGCACCCGGGCAGCTCGACTTCTCGAAGTGGAACGAGGACCTGGCGCTCGCGGCACCGCCCGCCGACCAGGTCGTCACCGTCCCGTGAGGTCGGCCCCGGTGAGCCGGACGGCGACGGGACTGCTCGCGGCCGTCCTGCTCGTCGGGGGCTGCACGTCCTCGGGTGACCCTGCTCCGACCGGTTCGGCCGGTGCCCGGGTGCCGGGGGCCGCCACGACCGCTGCGCTCGACGGGACCGACGCGGCGGCCCTCCTCTCCCGGGCCACCGCGCAGGCGAAGGCGGCCCGGTCGGGTGCCTTCGCCGGCACGATCCGTGACCAGGGGGAGCAGGCCACCGTCGCCTTCCTCGGGACGAGCGACGGGTCGTCCGTCGACGTCCGCAAGGCCGCGGCCAAGGCCGGGACCGTTCGCCTCATCTCGGTGGACGGCACGGTCTACGTCAAGGCCGACGACACGTTCTGGAGCAGCCAGAACGTGCCGTTCATCGTCTCGCTCGCCGGCGGCAAGTTCATCAAGGTGCCGGCGGGTGTCGTGCCGGTGCTGGGCGAGCTGACCCTCGCCTCCTTCGTCGACCGGAGCATCGCCACCTTCCCGGCGACGGACCTGTCCGACACCGTGGGGGAGGAGACGGTCAACACGATCCCCAGCTGGGTGCTCACCACGACGTCCGGGGAGCCCAAGGACGGCGCGCTCTACGTCTCGAAGGAGACCAGCGAGGTCATTCGCTGGATCGGGACGTCAGCCCACCCGGGCCAGCTCGACTTCTCCCGCTGGAACGTCGACCTCGGCATCGCCCCACCCCCGGGCGATCAGGTCTTCTCGATCGGCTGAGCCTCCCGGCCCGGGGGCACCGGGTCCGAGGACGGCACGGCGACGGTCGGTCGCAGCCGGTGCCGGAGCACGGCCCAGCGCCCGTGCGCACCTCGGGCCTGGCCGCCGACCTCCGCCGCTGAGACCTCGGTGCCGGGCCGGACGACGGCCCGCTTGGCGGCGACCGCGACGGGACGGACCCCCTCACCGCGCAGCTCGTTCGGGGCCAACGGCTCGCTGCGCTCACCGAAGAGGTCGAGGGCTGCGCTCACCGAGGGCAGCAGGGCGGCGGCGACGCGCGCGTAGCCGGCGGGGCTGGGGTGGAACCGGTCGGCGCTGAACATGATGTGCGGCTCGGCGGTGAAGACCTCGCTGAGCAGGTCGCCGATGGACACGGCCCGCCCGCCCGCCTCGACGACGGCCACCGTCTGGGCGGCCGCGAGGTCGCGCGACCAGCGCCGGGCGAGCAGCCGGAGTGGTTGGGGGACCGGCTGGAGCGCCCCGAGGTCGGGGCAGGTGCCCACGACGACCTCGGCCCCGGCTTCTCGGAGCCGGCGGACCGCCATCTCGAGGTGCCGCACGGCCGTGGAGGTCTCGATCCGGTGGGTGACGTCGTTGGCGCCGATGAGCAGCACGGCGACGTCCGGCTCGGGGACGGCCTCGAGGGCGCGGTCCACCTGGGGGTCGAGGTGGCGCGACTCCGACCCGATGACCGCGACGTTGGTGAGCACGACCGGCCGGCCGCTGAAGGCCGCCACGCCGTTGGCGATCGTCGCACCGATCGTCTCGTGCGGCTCGTCAGCGCCCATCCCGGCGCCCGTCGAGTCACCGAGCACGACGAAGCGGATCGGCTCGCCCGGCCCCGAGCCGTAGGTGCCCTCGTCGTCGGGGGCACCCTCGAAGTGCTGCCCGACGATCCGGCGGGTCATCACGGCCTCGACCCGGAGCAGGCCGTAGCCCGCGAGCCCGAGGGCTCCGAGGCCGGCCACGCCGACCCCACCGCCGTAGGCGGCCTGTTGCGCGATCCGTCGCGCGCGTCGGGCCCTGCCCATCCGTGTCCCCCTCCCGCACCGAGTCGAGGTCCCACGGTAACGCCCGGCCCACGAGGTGGGTCCCGTGGTCCGCAAGGCCTCCTAGGATGGCGGGGTGAAGTATGCCGAGCACGTCGCCGACCTCGTGGGCAACACGCCCCTCGTCAAGCTATCGACCGTCGTCGCGGACGCGGGGGTGAGGTGCACCGTGCTGGCCAAGGTGGAGTACTTCAACCCCGGTGGCTCCGTGAAGGACCGGATCGCGCTGCGGATGATCGATGCCGCCGAGCGCGATGGGCTGCTCAAGCCCGGCGGGACGATCGTCGAGCCGACGAGCGGCAACACCGGCGTCGGGCTGGCGCTCGTCGCCCAGCGCCGCGGCTACCACTGCGTCTTCGTCTGTCCCGACAAGGTGAGCAAGGACAAGCGCGACGTGCTCAAGGCCTACGGCGCCGAGGTCGTGGTCTGCCCCACCGCCGTCGAGCCGGACCACCCGGACTCGTACTACAGCGTCTCGGACCGCCTCGTCCGCGAGATCGAGGGCGCCTGGAAGCCCAACCAGTACTACAACGTCGAGGGCCCCAACAGCCACTACGCCTCGACCGGCCCGGAGATCTGGTCCGACACCGACGGGCGGGTCACCCACTTCGTCGCCGGTGCCGGCACCGGGGGCACGATCAGCGGCGTCGGCCGCTACCTCAAGGAGGTCAGTGACGGCGCAGTGCGCATCATCGCGGCCGACCCCGAGGGCTCGGTCTACTCCGGCGGCTCCGGTCGGCCCTACCTCGTCGAAGGTGTCGGTGAGGACTTCTGGCCCGGCGCCTACGACCCGTCCGTGGTCGACGACGTCATCGCCGTCAGCGACGCGGACTCCTTCGAGATGACCCGCCGGATGGCCCGCGAGGAGGGCCTGCTCGTCGGGGGGTCGTGCGGCATGGCCGTCGTCGCCGCGCTCCGCGCCGCGAAGGACCTGCCCGAGGACGCCGTCGTCGTCGTGCTCCTGCCGGACTCCGGCCGCGGCTACATGTCCAAGATCTTCAACGACGAGTGGATGAGCTCCTACGGCTTCTTGCGCGACCACGACGAGCAGACGGTCGGCGAGATCCTGCGCAGCAAGTCGGGACAGTTGCCGGCCCTCGTGCACACCCACCCCAACGAGACCGTCCGCGACGCCGTCGAGATCCTGCGCGAGTACGGTGTCTCGCAGATGCCCGTCGTCAAGGCCGAGCCACCCGTCATGTCGGGCGAGGTCGCCGGCTCGGTGAGCGAGCGGCACCTGCTCGAGGCGCTCATCACCGGCCGCGCCCACCTCGCGGACTCCGTCGAGAAGCACATCGAGCCGGGCCTGCCCCTCGTCGGGGCCGGGTCTCCGGTCAGCTCCGCCCGCGCCGAGCTGCAGCAGTCCGACGCGATCCTCGTCGTCGACGACGGCAAGCCGGTCGGCGTCCTCACCCGCGCCGACCTGCTCGGCTTCCTCGCCGACTGACCGCTCCC
>JBDSSS010000090.1:0-8974 GCA_039928615.1 Terracoccus sp.
GCGCGGGTCGACCCGCAGCCGGGTCCGGAAGTAGGGTCCGACGACCTCGTCCGCACGGGTGGCCGCCGGGGAGCCCGTTGCCCCACTGGCCTGCGGACCGTCCATCGCTCGTCCGTTCGACTCGGAGTGACGCCGCTCCGCTGGTGCCCAGCCCGGCTCGTTCGCAGGGGGAGACTAGCAGGGCTGGGCGGGGTACCCGCTGTGAGCTGGCGCGCGCCTAGACTCGCGGCCGTAAGTCCGTCCTGAAGACCGTGGGGAACCGATGACCGACGCACGACCCGAGCCCGCTCCGGCCGACCCCGGGACGGCCTCATCACGCTCCGGCTCCCCGGACCGGTCGGCCTGGCTCTCGGAGTGGGTCTCGGAGTGGGTCTCGGTTCTCTCCGTTGTCGTCGCAGTGGTCGGTCTCGTCGTCTACGCGGTCGCCGACGGGCTCTCCGCTCCCAGCGCCGTGGTCGCCCTCGGCGCCATCGCCGTGAGCCAGGTGCTGCCCGGCGCCTTGTTGTGGCGCGCGGTCCGACCTCGCGACGGCTGGCTGCTCGAGGACCTCGGAGCCGGCTTCGCCCTCGGCTCGGCCATCGCGATCCCGACCCAGGTCGTCGCCGGGCTGCTGCAGCAGCGATGGCTCGCCCTGGCGATCCCCCTCGTCGTGGCAGGCGCGCTGGTCGTGACCCCTGTGACGAGACGTCGGATCCTGACCGCGCGCTGGAGCCCGACCCCGTGGTGGTTCGGCACCGCCCTGGGGCTGCTGTCGCTCGTCGGCATCCCGCAGCTCGCCTCCTACTTCGCGACGAACCAGATCAGGTACCCGGTCCCCAACACCCCCCACGTCGACACCTACCTGCACCAGGCTCTCGCGACCGAGCTGCTCAACCGCGGCCCGGTGGCCTGGCCCACCGTGCTCGGCGAGGACCTCGGCTACCACTGGTTCACCCACGCCTGGCTCGCCCAGGTGGCCGCCAGCTCCGGGGTCGAGCTCGACCAGCTGCTGCTGCGGCTGATGCCGGCGATCATGCCGATGGCCGTGGCCCTCGCGGTCGCGGTGACCGGCCTGCGGCTCGCGCGGGGGCCGTGGGTGGGTGTGCTCGCCGCCGCGATCGCGATGGTCGGTGGCCGCTTCAACTTCTTCGGCATGGCAGACCCGGCCCTGCCGATGACGCCGCTGTCCCCGACGCTCGCGCTCGGGGCGCCGACGCTGCTGCTGCTCGTGACCATGCTCGCCCTGCGCTGGCGCGGGGAGACCCTGCGCGGCGCATGGGTCCTCGTGCCGCTGCTCGCCGTCGTCGCCTCGGGCACGAAGGGGTCGACCGCACCCCTCGTCGTCGCCGGGCTGGGGCTCGCCGTGGTCGCCATGCTCATCTGGAACCGGGCCCTCGTCGCGAGGACGGTCGTCGACCTGCTCGTCGTGGCCGGTGGCCTCGTCTTCGCCCTCATCTTCGTCTTCCACGGCTCGAGCGCCGGGCTCGCCCTCGGGGTGACGGCCTCCGCGAAGCAGACCGCGCTCGGCCGGGTCCTGACCGAGCTGCCTTCGCGCGAGCTGATCCTGCTCGCCTCGGGCACCGTGATCGTGGTCGGGGTGTCGCGGGCGATCCTCGCCCTCGTCCTGCCCTTCTTTCGTGATACCCGGCGCGACCCGCTGACCTGGGTGCTGCTCGGCGCGAGCGCGGCCGGAGCCATCGCCCTCGGCATCTTCTCCCACCCGGGCCTCAGCCAGGGCTACTTCTACCTCACCGCGGTCCCCCTCGGGGCTCTCGGCTCGGCGCTCGGCGTCCAGCGGGCGGTCGCAGCCTTCGACCGCCGTTTCCTCGTCACCGTCGGGGTGGTCGGGATCCTCTCCGGGGTCGTCGTCGCCTACGCGTCGCTGACGCTCGTCGGGCACATCTCGGCCAAGACCATCATCCTCGCGTGGAAGTCCATGGGGGTGACCACGGCCGCGCTGCTGCTCGCCGCCGCAGCCGGTGCGGTGGTCGGGCTCCTGCTCGGCCGCGAGCGCTGGCGCGAACCGGGGCGCACGGGCCGCCGCTGGACCGGGGCCCTCACCGCCGCGGGGCTCGTGACCGCGACGGCCTTCCTCACCGCCGGATCCGTGGGGTCCGTCCGCAGCCTGGCCTCGACCCCCGCCCCGGACACCCGCACGGTCACCCTGAGCACGGGGACCGCCCTGTCCCAGGGCCAGATCGACGTCGCTCGCTTCATCCGGGACCACTCGGACGTCAACGACGTCGTGATGACCAACCGACACTGCACCGTGCCCCGCTCCCCCTTCAACGGCTGCGACAGCAGGCGCTGGATCGTCACTGCCTTCAGCGAGCGCCAGCTGCTCGTCGAGGGGTGGACCGCCACCCCCGAAGCCACCCGCCTCGCGCCGCACGGCCGTGACTCGGTGACCGTCGACTACTGGAAGCCCGACATCCTCAGGCTCAACGACGGCTTCACGGTCAGCCCGACGGCTGACGCGCAGCGCCGCCTCTGGGACCTCGGGGTGCGCTGGGCCTACGTCGAGAACACGATCCCGCACGCGGACTCCTTGGCGCCGTATGCCGTGGAGCGCTTCCGCACGGCTGATGCCTCGGCCTGGGAGCTGCTTCCCCCCTCCCCCTGAGCCTCGGGGCACGACCCGGGACGGTGGGACGGTGGCGCGCTCGCCCTGACCGCAGCAGAGTGGGGCCATGATCTGGATCTGCTCGACCTGCGCCGTCGAGACCGCCGACCGAGCCGAGCCCCCGCAGGAGTGCGCCATCTGCGAGGACGAGCGGCAGTGGGTCCCGGCCGGTGGCCAGTCGTGGACGACCGTGGCGCAGCTGCGTCAGCAGGGCACCCGGGTCGTCGTGGACCGGGTCGAGCCCGACCTGTGGGGCCTGCGGGCCGAGCCCGGGGTCGGGATCGGCCAGCAGGGCATGGTCGTGCGGACACCGGAGGGGACGCTGCTGTTCGACTGCCCCGGCTACATCGACGAGGCCTCGGTCCAGCAGGTGCGAGCCCTCGGGCCCACCCTCGCCGTGGCCGCCAGCCACCCCCACATGTACGGCGTCCAGACGGAGTGGGCCAGGGCGCTCGGCGGCGTCCCGGTCCTCGTCGCCGAGCGGGACCGCGAGTGGGTCCGCCGCGACGACCCGCTCGTGGAGCTCTATGACGAGCGGCGGGTCGTGGCTGAGGGCCTGACGCTGCACCGCGTCGGGGGCCACTTCCGGGGGCAGGCCGTCGCCGAGTGGACCACGGGCAACGACGGCCTCGGCGTCCTGCTCGCCGGCGACGCGATCTTCCCCAACCCGGACCGGAGGTCGGTCAGCTTCATGCGGAGCTACCCCAACCGGATCCCACTGTCGGGGGCCGTGGTCCAACGCATCGCGGGCCAGGTCGAGGCGCTGCACTTCGACCGTCTCTACAACAACTTCGGCGACTGCGTCCCGCGCGGAGCCAGGTCCGTCGTGCGCTCGTCGGCTGACCGGCACACGGCCTGGGTGCGCGGCGACTTCGACCACCTCACCTGAGCATGGACTTCAGGCCCGACAGTCGCCGTCACTCGCTCTCGAGCGTCGACTCCTTGTGGGCGGCCTTGGCGCCGGTCTTGCCCGACTCGACGATCCAGTACGGCTCGTCGTCGGAGGCCTTGAAGGTCTGGCCCTCGAAGGTGAACTCCGAGACCCGGCGCTCGACGGTCGTGCCCGTCGTGCGGCCCTGCGGGGTGTTCCAGTGGACCGTGTCGCCCCTGCTCATCGCCATGCCCCGATGAGACCACGAGGTGGGGTTCGGCGCCAGTGCGGCGTTCAGCCGACCGCGTCCAGCAGCGCCGCGCGCGCCCCGACCATGCTCGGGCCGTACCACGTGAGCAGCCGCCCGCTGAGGAGCGCGGTGCGGGTGCGCGTGAAGGCCTCCGGTCCGTCCGTGGCGGTGAACGCGTAGGGCTCGTCGGGCAGCAGCACGACGTCAACACCCTCGCGGTCGAGCTCCGCCAGCTCGACGTGCGGATACCGGTCGGCGTGGTCGCGCAGGACGTTGCGCCAGCCCAGGCGGGTGATGACGTCGCCGGTGAAGGTCGAGCGCCCGACCGCCATCCACGGGTCGCGCCAGATGGCGACCGCCACGTCGAGGTGGGCGTCGGGCGCCGGCGCCATCCACTCGGCCCTCGCCGTCGTCAGCCACTCCGGCACCGCCGCCCCGAGGGCCTCGGTGAGCAGCCGTTCGAGGGAGTCGAGGGCCTGCGGCACCGTCTCGACGTCGGTGACCCACACGGGGATCCCGGCCTCGCGGAGGCGTCGCACGTCGAGCTCGCGGTTCTCCTCCTTGTTGGCCACGACGAGTTCCGGCCGGAGCGCCGCGATCGCGGCGCGGTCGGGGTTCTTGGTGCCCCGCACCCGAGTCACCTCGAGGTCACCCGGGTGCGTGCACCAGTCCGTCGCCCCGACGAGCAGCCCGGGCCGGGTCGCGGCGATCGCCTCCGTGATGGAGGGGACGAGCGAGACGACGCGGGTGACCTCGGGAGGCAGCGGCACGGCATACCCCAGGTCGTCGTGGGTCACCGCGGCACCCCGACCCGGAAGACCCGCAGCTGGAGGGCGAGCGTCGCGTAGTAGCCGACAAGCGTCGTCAGCTCGAAGAGGACCGCCCGGCCGAGCCGCCGCTCGGCGGCGAGGAAGGCCGCGTCGTCGAGGTCCCCGGTGTCGAGCAGGGCCCGCACGACGTCGGCGACCGCGCGCTCGTGGCCGTCCGTGAGGGCGCCGACCACGCCCGCGAGCAGGTCGTCGAGCTCATCGTCGGTCAGCCCCACGTGACGACCGACCGCCTCGTGCGCGTGGAGCTCGAAGGTCGACTCCCAGTGGGCGGCGACGAGCAGGATGGCGATCTCGCGGGCCCGGTCGGTCAGGCTCGTCCCGTATCGCAGGGCGGCGCCGAGGCCCTGTAGGGGCGAGCCCACGGCGGGCTGGAGCAGGAAGGCGTTGAACGGCCCGACCAGGCCACCCTCGCCGTCGACGAGGGGGAACAGCTGGGGGCCCTGCGCCCGCGGTCCCCCGACGAGCGCCTCGTAGAGATCGTGCTGGTCGGGGTCGAGGTCAGCCGGTCGCAGGACCGGGAGCCTCTCGTGCGGGTGGGTCATCGCCGTCCTCGGGTCGGGGCAGGTGCTCGGGCGGTCAGACGTTGCGGCGGTACTGCCCGCCGACCTCGAAGAAGGCCTCGGTCACCTGCTGGAGCGAGCAGACCCGGGCGGCGCGCATCAGCACGTCGAAGACGTTGTCGCCGTTGATCGCCGCCGTCTTCAGCTCCTCGAGCGCCGCGGCCGCCTCGACCTCGTGCTCCTGCTGGAAGGCCCGGACCCGCGCGAGCTGACCCTGCTTCTCGGTCTCCGTGCCACGGGCCAGCTCGATGGTGCGCGGCTCCTGCCCCTCGTGCGGGCTGCGGAAGGTGTTGACGCCGATGATCGGCAGGCTCCCGTCGTGCTTGCGGTGCTCGTAGAGCATCGACTCGTCCTGGATGCGGCCGCGCTGGTAGCCGGTCTCCATCGCGCCCAGCACGCCGCCGCGCTCGGTGATCTTGTCGAACTCGCGCAGCACGGCTTCCTCGACGAGGTCGGTCAGCTCGTCGATGATGAACGACCCCTGGAGCGGGTTCTCGTTCATCGCCAGCCCCCACTCGCGGTTGATGATGAGCTGGATCGCGAGGGCGCGGCGGACCGAGTCCTCGGACGGGGTCGTCACTGCCTCGTCGAAAGCATTGGTGTGCAAGGAGTTCGCGTTGTCGTAGATGGCGATGAGCGCCTGGAGGGTAGTGCGGATGTCGTTGAAGTCCATCTCCTGCGCGTGCAGGCTCCGGCCCGAGGTCTGCACGTGGTACTTCAGCTTCTGGCTGCGCTCGTTGGCGCCGTACTTCTCCTTCATCGCCACGGCCCAGATGCGGCGGGCGACCCGGCCGAGCACGGAGTACTCCGGGTCCATCCCGTTGGAGAAGAAGAACGACAGGTTGGGCGCGAAGTCGTCGACGCGCATCCCGCGGGCGAGGTAGCTCTCGACGTAGGTGAAGCCGTTGGACAGCGTGAAGGCGAGCTGGCTGATCGGGTTGGCCCCGGCCTCGGCGATGTGGTAGCCGGAGATGCTCACCGAGTAGAAGTTGCGGATCTCGTGCTCGATGAACCACTGCTGGATGTCGGCCATCATCCGCAGTGAGAACTCGGTGCTGAAGATGCAGGTGTTCTGCCCCTGGTCCTCCTTGAGGATGTCAGCCTGCACCGTGCCGCGCACGGTCGAAAGCGCCTGTGCCCGTATGCCGCTCGCCTCGTCGTCGCTCGGGTCACGGCCCTCTCGCTCCCGGAAGGAGTCGAGCTGCTGGTCGATGGCGGTGTTGAGGAAGAAGGCGAGGATCGTCGGCGCCGGACCGTTGATCGTCATCGAGACCGATGTCGTCGGGGAGACGAGGTCGAATCCGTCGTAGAGGACCTTCATGTCGTCGAGCGACGCGATCGAGACGCCGGAGGTGCCGACCTTGCCGTACACGTCGGGGCGAGGGTCGGGGTCGCGGCCGTAGAGGGTGACCGAGTCGAAGGCCGTCGACAGCCGGGTCGCGGGCTGCCCCTCGGAGAGCAGCTTGAAGCGGCGGTTGGTCCGGAACGGGTCACCCTCGCCGGCGAACATCCGGGCCGGGTCCTCCCCCTCGCGCTTGAAGACGAACACGCCGGCCGTGAACGGGTAGTAGCCCGGGAGGTTCTCGCGGCGCCAGAAGCGGACGAGCTCTCCGTGGTCGGCGTAGCGCGGCAGGGCGACCCGAGGGATCTTGTTGCCAGACAGAGACGTCCGCGTCAGCTTGTTGACGATCTGCTTGTTGCGAACCGTGACGACCTGCTCGTCGCCGGAGTAGGACTCCACGACGGACGGCCAGGCCGCGATGGCGTCGGCCACCTCGGCGGGCAGGTCGGCCCGGGCACCCGTGAGCAGCGCCTCGACGCCGCTCACGTCGGAGCCGGTGTCGGCGAGCTCACCCCGGACGGCGTCGAGGCGCTGGACCCGCCGGGCCCCGGCGGCATACGTCTCGGTGCGGTCGTGGTAACCCCGGACGGTCTCGCTGATCTCGGCGAGGTAGCGCACCCGCGCGGCCGGCACGACGGTCGCGATGCGGGTGGACTGACGAGTCGTCACCCGCGGCAGCGCGCCCTCCTCGAAGGTCATCCCACGCTCGCCCAGCAGGTCGCGCAGCTCCTGGTAGAGGGCCGTGACGCCGTCGTCGTTGAAGGTCGCCGCGGAGGTGCCGAAGACCGGCATCGCCTCGGGCGACTGCCCGAAGGCCTCGCGGTTGCGCACCATCTGGCGGCCGACGTCGCGCAGCGCGTCCTCGGCGCCGCGCCGCTCGAACTTGTTGATGGCCACGACGTCGGCCCGGTCGAGCATGTCGATCTTCTCGAGCTGGCTGCTCGCGCCGAACTCCGGCGTCATGACGTAGAGGGAGACGTCGGCGTAGTCGACGACGGCCGCGTCACCTTGGCCGATGCCCGGGGTCTCGAGGACGACGAGGTCGTAGCCGGCGGCCTTGACGATGGCGATGACGTCGTCGAGGCCCGTCGGCACCTGGGAGCCACCGCGGGTCGCGAGGCTGCGGAAGAAGACGCGGTCACCGTCGAGGCTCGACATCCGGATCCGGTCGCCGAGCAGCGCTCCGCCACCGCGGCTGCGCGTCGGGTCGACGGCGAGCACGGCGACCCGGACCTTGTCCTGCTGGTCGAGGCGGATCCGGCGGACGAGCTCGTCGGTGAGGCTCGACTTGCCGGAGCCGCCGGTGCCGGTGATGCCGAGCACGGGCACCCGGCGCCGAGCGGCCGCCTCGCGGATGCCGGCCAGGGTCACGTCGTCGATGTCTCCCTCCTGCGCCCCGGTGATGGCACGCGCCACCGCCGCGCGGTCTCCGGAGAGGATCGCCTCGACGGTCGGGGCGTCGATGTCCCACGGGTCGAAGTCGCAGTCGGCGACGATCGTGGCGATCATCCCGGCCAGGCCGAGGCGTTGTCCGTCCTCAGGGCTGAAGATCGTCACGCCGCTGGCGCGCAGCCGGGCGATCTCCTCGGGGACGATGACCCCGCCACCGCCGCCGACGACCTTGACGTGGCCGGCGCCGTTGGCCCGGAGCAGCTCGACGAGGTACTCGAAGTACTCGACGTGACCGCCCTGGTAGGAGCTGACGGCGATGCCCTGGACGTCTTCCTCGATCGCCGCGTCGACGACCTCCTGGACGGAGCGGTTGTGCCCGAGGTGGATCACCTCGGCGCCCTGGCTCTGCATGATCCGGCGCATGATGTTGATCGACGCGTCGTGCCCGTCGAAGAGGGCCGAAGCCGTGACGATGCGGACGTGGTGCTGGGGCTGCTCGGACACGGGGATGCCTCCGGGGTCGCGTGGTGGTCGACAAATAGTAGGACTTCCAACTAATGGACGTCAACGTGATGCGGCCCTACGATGGCGCCATGGCGCCAGACCCCACCCGCACCGCGGGCCTCGGCTTCGACCCGATCGACGCGGCCCGCGGCCAGTGGGTCGACCGCGGTTGGCCGGGGGCCGCCGACGGGATGGCGGCGATCACCTCGCTGATGCGCGCCCACCAGATCGTCCTCGCCCGGGTCGAGGCGACCCTGCGCCCTCTCGGGGTGACCTTCGCCCGGTACGAGGTGCTCATGCTGCTGCTCTTCAGCCGCCGGGGGTCGCTGCCGATGAAGGCGATCGGCGCACGGCTGCAGGTCCACCCGACGAGCGTGACGAATGCCGTCGACCGGCTCGAGACCGCCGGCCTCGTGGCCCGGGCCACCCACCCGGAGGACCGCCGGGCCACCCTCGTGTCCCTCACCGTCGCGGGGCGCGAGCTCGCCGAGCGGGCCACCGCCGCGCTCAACACCGACGTCTTCGAGCAGCCCGACCTCGACCCCGACGACCTCCACACCCTCGTCGACGTGCTGACCCGGCTGCGCCGGGGTGCCGGCGACTTCTGACCGACCTCACCCGTC
>JBDSSS010000091.1:0-19125 GCA_039928615.1 Terracoccus sp.
CCTCCGCCGTCTTGACTCCCTCGGACATCAGGCCGCCTCCTCCGCACTCCGTTGTGACTCGACGATCTCCTGGTAGGTCCCGCAGGACTCGAGGAGCTCGTCATGGGTGCCCTGACCGACGATCCGGCCGTCGTCGAGCACGATGATGTGGTCGGCGTCGACGATGGTCGAGACGCGCTGGGCCACGACGAGCACCGTGCTGTGCGCTGTCGCCGGCCGCAGCGCCCGGCGCAGCCGGGCGTCCGTCGACAGGTCGAGCGCCGAGAACGAGTCGTCGAAGAGGTAGATCTGCGGACGCTTGACGACGGCCCGCGCGATGGCGAGCCGCTGGCGTTGTCCGCCGGAGACGTTGGTGCCGCCCTGGGCGATGCTCGCCTCGAGGCCGCCGTCCATGGCGCGGACGAAGTCCTCGGCCTGGGCGATCCGCAAGGCGTCCCAGAGCTCGTCGTCGGTGGCCTCGGGGTTGCCGTAGCGCAGGTTGCTCGCGACGGTGCCGGTGAAGAGGTAGGGCTTCTGCGGGACGAGACCGATGCTCGACCACAGCGTGTCGAGCTCGAGGTCGCGGGTGTCGACCCCGCCGATCCGGACCGTCCCGTCCGACACGTCGAACAGGCGCGGGATGAGGCCGAGCAGGGTCGTCTTGCCGGCTCCCGTGGACCCGATGATCGCCGTCGTGCGACCGGGCTGCGCCGAGAACGAGATCCCCTCGAGCACCGCCCGCTCGGCGCCCGGGTAGTGGAAGTCGACGTCGACGAGCTCGAGCCCGGCGGCGTCGGAGCGCATCGCGACGGGCGTCGTGGTCTCGAGGACGGTGGACTCCGTGTCGAGCACCTCCTCGATGCGCCCGGCGGAGACCGAGGCGCGGGGGATCATCGTCGCCATGAAGGTCGCCATCATGACGCCCATGAGGATCTGGACGAGGTAGGCGAGGAAGGCGGTCAGGGCACCGACCTGCATGTCCCCGGACTCGATCCGGAAGGCTCCGAACCACAGCACCGCGACGGTCGAGACGTTGAAGATGAACATGACGATCGGGAAGACGAGCGCCATCAGGCGGCCCACGCGCAGGCCGGCGTCGGTGAGCTCGGCGTTGGCCCCGGCGAAGCGCTCCTCCTCGAGGTCCTCACGGACGAAGGCCCGCACGACGCGGATGCCGGTGATCTGCTCACGGAGCACCCGGTTGACGTTGTCGAGCGCCTTCTGCATCCGGCCGAACTGCGGGACCATCCGCCAGATGACGAGGCTGACGCAGAGGCCGAGCAGCGGCACCGCCACGGCGACGAGCCACGACAG
The DNA here is from genome assembly GCA_039928615.1 of Terracoccus sp. GTDB lineage: Bacteria > Actinomycetota > Actinomycetes > Actinomycetales > Dermatophilaceae > JBDSSS01. The sequence continues at coordinate 1,294 of JBDSSS010000091.1, forward strand.
ACCGACGTCCTCGCGCAGCGCCATGATGATGCCGCCGACCATCATGATCGGCGTCGAGACGAGCATCGCGAAGCCCATGAAGACGACCATCTGCACCTGCGTCACGTCGTTGGTGTTGCGCGAGATGAGCGTCGGCGCCCCGAAGCGGGAGACCTCCTGGGCCGAGAAGTCGATGACGGTGCCGAAGATGGTGCGGCGCAGGTCGCGGCCCAGCCCCATGGCGACGCGTGCCGCGAGGTAGGTCGCGCCGACGGCGGCGAAGATCTGCACGACACTCACCCCGAGCATGAGCACGCCGTGGCTGATGATGAACCCGGTGTCACCCACGGCGACGCCCTCGTCGATGATCTGGCCGTTGAGGCTCGGCAGGTAGAGCGATGCCATCGTGCTGACGAACTGGAGCAGCAGGATGATCGTGATCTCGCCCCGGTAGGGGCTCAGGTGCTCCTTGAGCAGTCGGATCAGCATCGGGTGCCTTTCGGTGGAGGTCCTGCAGGTGACGCTAGGGGCTGACGGTGGGTGAGGGTCAACGCGTTTTCGGGCGCTCGCTCGACGGGTCGTGGCCGTGGGCCGGGCCCTGGGCCGGGCCGCGGGCGCAGCAGCCGTCCGATCGTCGGACCGTCCCGTAGAGGACGGTGTCGACGATCTCCTCGGGGCTGAGCACCCGGCCCTCGGCGATGCCGGGGTGGCTGCCCGAGAAGGTGAGCAGCCGGAGCCGGTGGACGAGGTCGCGGGGCGAGACGTCGAGACCGGCGCGGTCGTCGTCGTGGGCGCCGTCGAGGACGCTCTGCTGGAGGGCCTCGATCATGACCTGGTGCACCGCGGGGTCGTGGACGTCGCCCGAGTCGGCGCCGGGGAGGTGGCGACCGGCCTCGTAGCAGGCGGCGTGCCCCCCGCGGCGGGGTGGCTCGGTCAGGCCGAGGGCCGCCATCAGGCCGAACACCTCGGTGAAGCGCCGCTGCAGGATCGTGGTGAAGCCGACGAGCCGCCCACGCAGCGAGGTGCCCTCGATCTGCTCCACGGACCGACGGACCGGGCCGGGGCAGAACGCGACGTCGATCGCCTCCTGCTCGAGCTCCTCCTTGGTGGCGAACGCGCGGTAGATCGTGCCCTCGGCGACCCCTGCCTCGCGGGCGATCTCGCTCGTCGTCGGGCGACGGCCCTCCCGGTGCGCGAGGTCGAGGAAAACCTCGACGAGGGCGTCTCGCCGGTGTGCGGGGCTCATCGGGGCGGCCCGCCCCTGTCGTGCTGCCATTCCTTCAGCATGACTGAGTGAGCGCTCACTCACAAGTCCTCGAACGATCGGGTATGCCGGACCGCTCGGGTCAGACGAGCAGCCCGTCCGCGACGAGCCCGCGCAGCTGGGGGAGCGCCTGCGACTGCACGGCGGCCGGGTCGAGGTCGAGCAGGGACGCGATCGCCTCGAGGGCGACGCGGGCGGTCAGCGTCCCGTCGGCGACCCCGAGGAAACCGGCGAGCACCGTGTCGACCCGGACCGCCCGCCCGAGCCCTCCCCCCTGACGCACGAGGATCACCGCAGGGTCCTCGGCGCCGGGGCGGCCGTGCCGCTCCTCGGTCACGTCCGGGGCGCACGACCACGCGACGTCGAGCAGCTCGTCGTCGGAGTGCTCGGCGAGCCAGGTTCGCGCGCGCAGCCCGGCATCGACCACCCCGCCCATCCCCGGCGGCACCGGCCCGGACGCCTCGTCGAGGTCGCGCCACGGCTCGCGGTCGACGGCGGGACGCTGGAGGGTGATGATCCCGAAACCGATCGCGGCGACGTCGCGTGCGGCGAAGTCGCGCAGCCAGGCGGCATACATCCGGTCGTGACCGGGACTGCCCGGCAGCGTCCCGCCGTCACGGGCCCAGAGCTCGGCATACTGCGCGGGGTCCTGCGTCTCCCGCTGGATGACCCACGCGTCGAGGTCGACGCCGTCGAGCCAGTCGGCCCAGACCTCACGCCACGTCCGACCCTCGGGGACCTCCCAGTTGCCGAGCAGCTGGGCCACCCCGCCGGGCTCGAGGACGGCGCCGACGTCGCGGACGAGTGAGCGGACGATCTCGTCCCCCGGCCGGCCCCCGTCGCGGTACTCGTAGAGCGGCACGTCCTCGCTCCGGGGCGTGATGACAAAGGGCGGGTTGCTGACGACGAGCGAGAAGCGCTGTCCCGCAACGGGGTCGAGCATGTTCCCGTGGACGACCTCGAGATCGGCACCGGCGAGCGCGGCGTTGAACGCGGCATACGCCAGGGCCCGGTCGGAGATGTCGGTCGCGACGATGTGCTCTGCGTGGGCGGTGAGGTGGAGGGCCTGGACACCGCAGCCGGTGCCGAGGTCGAGGGCCCTGGCCACCGGGCGGCGCACCGTCCACGAGGCGAGCGTCGTCGACGCCCCACCGATGCCGAGGACGTGGTCGGGTCGCAGCGGCGCTCGGGTGGCCAGCTCGGACAGGTCGGAGGTGACCCACCAGTCGTGCGCGTCATCGGCATACGGACGCAGGTCGCAGGTGGCGGCCACGTCGCCGTCCGGGCCTGCCGGGGTCAGGACCCGCAGGAGCCCCAGCGCCGCCGCGCCCTCGACCCCGAGGGTGGGCAGGGCCACGGCGACGTCGGCTCGCCGCACCGGCAGGCCGAGGGTGAAGAGGCGGACGAGGACGCCACAGGGGTCGGAGGCTCCCGCGGTGGCCAGGTCGGCGGGCAGCGCCTGCTCACGGTGCAGGGCGGCCGCCGCGACGTCACCGAGACGGCCCGCGACCCCGTCGACGGTGAAACCCGCCGCAGCGAGGTCGGCGCGCAGGCCCGCAACGAGCGTCGTCACGACGACCGGCGCGTCGGGCACGTGCCCCTCGCTGGTCGGCTCGTCGGGGACGCGGGAGGCGCCCTCGGTCACGACCGCAGGTCGGAGGAGATCGGACCGGAGGACGCCGGGGTGGCGAGCGCCGAGTCGAGGTCGGGGTGGATCTCGAAGACCTTGTCGAGGCCGGTGATGGAGAAGACCTTGAGCACGCGGTCGTCGGCGCCGACGAGGGAGAGCGACCCACCACGCGTGCGGGCCAGCTTGAGACGCCCGACGAGGACACCGAGGCCGGTCGAGTCGACGAAGGTCACCTGGGAGAGGTCGACGACGAGGTCGTTGCGACCGGCGTGGATCTCCTCGTCGATCTTCTCCCGCACGAGCGGCGCCGTGTAGACGTCGATCTCGCCGCCGAGGTGGACGACGGCGCGCCCGCCGTGGTCGGCTCGGGTGATCGACAGATCCACAACAGGTCCTTCCATCGGCGAACGGGCGGTCCCCCCGCCCCTGCGGCGACCTGGGTGCGCACACCCGGCCCGCTCGACGGTAAACGTACCCCGAAGGCTTACGTTGCTCTACATGAACCGGGAACGGGTGCCTGGCCCCGGGCCCACTGGTCCCACCGGGGCCAACGGGCCCACCCGTCCGCTCGAGCTGCTCCAGCACCTCGCGGCCGGGGACCCCAGCCGCCTGCTCCACGTGCACGAGGTGCCCGCCCGCGAGGCACGTCACGCCGACTGGCCCGAGTGGACCGACCCCGCGCTGCTCGGGGCCCTCCTCGGCGGCGGGATCGAGCGGCCGTGGAGCCACCAGGTCGAGGTCGCCGAGGCGGCTCGGGCCGGTGAGCACGTCGTCGTCTCCACGGGGACCGCGTCGGGAAAGAGCCTGGGCTACCTGCTCCCGCTGCTGTCCGACCTCGTCGCCGGGGCGACCCTGCCGGGGCGTGGGCCCACCGCCCTCTACCTCTCGCCGACGAAGGCCCTCGCCGCCGACCAGCTCGCGCGGGTGAGCGGCCTGACCCTGCCCGGCGTGCGGGCCGCGACCTACGACGGCGACACCCCGACCGACGAGCGGCGCTGGATTCGCGACCACGGCAACCTCGTGCTGACCAACCCCGACCTGATCCACCACTCGCTCCTGCCGCGCCACGACCGCTGGGCCTCGTTCCTGCGCGGGCTGCGCTACGTCGTCGTCGACGAGTGCCACGTCTACAAGGGCGTCTTCGGCTCCCACCTCGCCGCCGTGCTGCGACGCCTGCGACGGGTGGCCGCGCGCTACCGCTCCCACCCCACGTTCGTCTTCGCGTCCGCGACGGTCGCCGAGCCCGAGGAGCACGCCTCCCGCCTCCTCGGTATGCCGGTGAGCGCGGTCACCGTCGACGGCTCGCCCCGGGCGTCGATGACCTTCGCCCTCTGGGAGCCGCCGCTGCGCACCGACCAGAACGGGGCCCAGACCCGGGTCAGCACCCTGACGGAGGTCGGCAGCCTGCTCGCCGGGTGCGTGACCAAAGACGTGCAGACCGTCGCCTTCGCCCGGTCCCGGGTCGGGGTCGAGGTCGTCGCCTCGGTGGCGCGGGAGCGGGTGTCGGTGACCAAGGAGCACCGGATCGCCGCCTACCGGGGCGGCTACCTGCCCGAGGAGCGGCGCGTCCTGGAGACCTCGCTGCGCTCGAAGGAGATCCTCGGCCTCGCGGCGACGAACGCCCTCGAGCTGGGGATCGACGTCAGCGGGCTCGACGCCGTGCTGCTCGCGGGCTGGCCGGGCACGCTCGCGTCACTGTGGCAGCAGGCCGGGCGTGCCGGTCGGTCGGGTGAGAGCTCGCTCGCGGTCTTCGTCGCGGCGGACGACCCCCTCGACACCTTCGTCGTGCACCACCCGGAGGCGATCTTCGGGCGCCGGATCGAGTCGACGGTCGTCGACCCCGACAACCCGCACGTCCTCGCGCCGCACCTCGCCGCCGCCGCCGCGGAGCTGCCGCTGACGGAGGACGACCTGCCGATCTTCGGGGAGCAGACCCGGGCGCTGCTCGACGTGCTCGTGGCCCGCGGCATCCTCCGTCGGCGACCACGCGGCTGGTTCTGGGCCCGGGACGACCGGCCCGCCGACCACCTCTCGCTGCGCGGGGCCGGGGAGCCGGTGCGCATCGTCGAGACCCGCACCGGCCGGGTCATCGGCACGGTCGACGATGCCTCGGCGCACAGCCAGGCCCACACCGGGGCGGTGCACCTGCACCAGGGCCAGTCGTGGGTCGTCACCGAGCTCGACCTCGCCGACCACGCGGCCTTCGTCGTGCGCGGCGACCCGGGCTGGAGCACCCACGCCCGGTCGACGAGCGAGTTCGAGATCGTCCGGGAGCTCGAGCACGAGGACTGGGGCGCCCTGCGGTGCAGCTTTGGCCACGTCACGGTGCGCCACCAGGTGGTCTCGTTCCTGCGGCGGCTGCCCGGCGGTGAGGTCCTCGGTGAGCACCCCCTCGACCTCCCGGTGCGCGCACTCGCGACGAAGGCGATGTGGTGGACCATGCCCGTCGAGGAGCTCGCCGGGGTCGGCATCGACGAGACGACGATCCCCGGGGCGGCCCACGCGGCGGAGCACGCCGCGATCGGGATGCTGCCCCTCTTCGCGACCGCCGACCGTTGGGACATCGGCGGGGTCTCGACGGCGCTCCACCCCGACACCGGACTCCCGACGATCCTCATCTACGACGGGCACCCCGGCGGGGCCGGGTTCGCCGAGCGCGGGTTCCGCCGGGTCAGGGACTGGCTCGGAGCGACACGGGAGGCCATCGCCGGGTGCGAGTGCGCGACGGGCTGCCCGTCGTGCATCCAGTCGCCGAAGTGCGGCAACGGCAACGAGCCGCTCGACAAGGCCGGCGCGATCGCGCTGCTCGACCTCACGCTCGCGGCAGCGGGCCCGGTCGCGTCCGTCTCCAGCAACTGACCCCTCTCTCCCTCTCTCCCTCCCTCCCACGAGCACATCCACGATCCGAGACATAAGTGAGCGTTATTTGACCAGTAACGTCTGCCTATCTGAAACTCCTAGTGAACCGAGGGGAGAGCACCCACCCCACCAGCCGCCGACCGGGAGAGGAGCCGTCCGCATGCGTCACCAGCCAACCCGCCCCGCCCGCCAAGCGTCCCGGGTCTCCCGCTCCCGACGCGCACTGGTCGCCGCGGCGCTCGTCCTCGGCCTCGCGGCCTGCGCCGGAGGCTCGAGCGATGTCGTCGGAGTCCCCGTCGCGGCCGACGTGGGTGCGACGACGGTGCTCAGCCTCTCCGCGTATGCCGTCCCAAAGCTCGCCTTCGACGCCCTCGTCCCCGCCTTCGAGCGCACCCCGGCCGGGCGGGGTACGACGGTCCGACAGAGCTACGGCGCGTCCGGGGACCAGAGCCGCAAGGTTGCTGCCGGGGCGCCGGCCGACGTCGTGGCCTACTCGGCCGAGCCGGACGTGACGAGGCTCGTCGACGCCGGGCTCGTCGACCCGAGCTGGGACGCGGGACCGGCTCACGGGGTCCCCTACGGCTCGGTCGTCACCATCGTCGTGCGCAATGGCAACCCGCGGCACATCACCGACTGGGGAGACCTGCTCGCGCCCGGCGTCGAGGTCGTCACCCCCAACCCCTTCTCGTCCGGGTCGGCGAAGTGGAACCTGCTCGCCCCCTACGCGGTCGCGAGCCGCGGTGGAGCCGACCCCGCCGCCGGTCTCGCCTTCGTCTCGGCGCTGGTCAGCGACCACGTCCGGCTCCAGCCCAAGTCCGGTCGCGAGGCGACCGAGGCCTTCCTCCACGGCAGTGGTGACGCACTGCTCTCCTACGAGAACGAGGCCCTGTTCCTCGAGCGGGACGGCGAGCCGGTCGAGCACGTCACCCCGGCGCAGACCTTCCGCATCGACAACCCGGTCGCGGTCCTGTCCGGCAGTGCGCACCGCGCGACGGCCCGGGCGTTCGTCGACTTCCTCTTCACCCCTACCGCCCAGACCCTGCTCGCCGAGGCCGGCTTCCGCCCCGTCGACCCCGGCGTGGCCGCACGGTTCGCCAGGCGCTTCCCCACCCCCGCACGACTCTGGACCGTCGCCGACCTCGGCGGCTGGCCACGGGTCGACGCCGACCTCTTCGCCAAGGACAGCGGCACCATCGCGGCCGCCTACGACCGGGCGACGCAGTGAGCGTCGTCGGCGACACCGAGACCCGGCGACCCACCTCGGTCGGGCCACCACCCGGCCGCCGGGAGGGGGGCGACGAGCGCCCGAGCCGGCTGCGCGGCATACGGCCCCTCGGGGTCGGCCTCGTCACGCTGTGGCTCAGCGTCATCGTCCTGCTGCCGCTCGCTGCTCTCACGGTCGCATCGCTCGGCGGCGGGCTCACCGGCTTCTGGGAGGCCGTGAGCGCTCCCGCCGCGGTCGCCGCACTCGAGGTCACCGTGCTGGTGTCCGCAGGCGTCGCCCTGGTCAACGCGGTCATGGGGACGCTCATCGCGTGGGTCCTGGTGCGCGACGCCTTTCCGGGACAGCGCCTCGTCAACACCCTCATCGACCTGCCCTTCGCGCTGCCCACCATCGTCGCGAGCATCGTGCTCCTGTCCCTCTACGGACCCGAGAGCCCGATCAGCCTGCACCTCAGTGGAACTCGCTGGGCGCTGCTCGTCGCCCTCGCCTTCGTCACGCTCCCCTTCGTCGTGCGCAGCGTCCAACCGGTGCTCCTCGAGACCGACCGCGAGGTCGAGGAGGCAGCGGCGTCGCTCGGTGCCGGGAGCTGGACGACGTTCCGCCGCGTCGTCCTGCCCACCCTCGCCCCCGCTGTCGTCAGCGGGACCGGCCTCGCGTTCGCCCGCGCCATCGGGGAGTACGGCTCGGTCGTGCTCATCGGGGGCAACATCCCGCGCGAGACCCAGGTCGTCTCCCAGTACATCCAGCAGCAGGTGGAGACCGACCGGCCCGACGCCGCGGCCGCCGTCTCCGTCGTGCTGCTCGCCATCGCCTTCGTCACGCTCCTGCTGCTGCGCACCGTCGCCGGCCGCGCCCAGCGCCGCGAGGAGCGCGCGCCGTGAGGACCTCGGCCGCCGCCCGCATCGGTCTGCGCACGATCGCCCTCGGCTACCTGCTCGCGCTCGTCGCCGTCCCGGTCGGGGTCATCCTGCAGCGCACCTTCTCGCCGGGGGTCGGCGACTTCGTCGCATGGGTCAGCACGCCGGCAGCGATCTCGGCGCTCAACCTCTCGCTGCTCATCGTGGGCATCGTCGTCCCCCTCAACGTCATCTTCGGGGTGGCGACGGCGCTCGCTCTCGTGCGCGGCAGGTTTCGGGGGCGCGGGCTGCTGCAGGCCGTCGTCGACCTCCCCTTCGCCGTCTCACCCATCGTCGTCGGGGTGGCGCTGATCATGCTGTGGGGCGCCGGGGGCTGGTTCGGCTTCCTCGACCGGGCCGGGCTGCACGTCATCTTCGGGCTGCCCGGGATGGTGATCGCGACCGTCTTCGTCACGCTGCCCTTCGTCGTGCGCGAGGTGGAGCCGGTGCTGCACGAGATCGGGCGCGACCAGGAGCAGGCCGCCGCGACGCTCGGGGCGACCGGGTGGCAGACCTTCTGGCGGGTCACCCTGCCCGCGATCCGGTGGGGCCTGACCTACGGCGTGGTGCTCACCATCGCCCGCGCCCTCGGCGAGTTCGGCGCCGTGATCATGGTGTCGTCCGGCTTCGCCGGGGTGTCCCAGACCCTGACCCTGCTCGTGCACGCCCGCTACCTCGACGACCACAACACCTACGGGGCGTATGCCGCTGCCACCCTCCTGATGGCGATCGCCCTCGTGGTGCTCGTGCTGATGACCCTGCTCGACCGCAAGAGGAGCGACCGATGATCACCGTGACCGCCGCCCGCAAGAGCTACGGCTCCTTCACCGCCCTCGACGACGTCTCGCTCGAGATCCCGTCGGGTTCACTGACCGCGCTGCTCGGGCCGAGCGGGTCGGGCAAGTCGACCCTGCTGCGCTCGATTGCCGGACTCGAGACGCTCGACTCCGGCGTGGTGCGGATCGCGGGACGTGACGTGACGGGGCAGCCGCCGCAGCGGCGCGGGATCGGCTTCGTCTTCCAGCACTACGCCGCCTTCACGCACATGACGGTGCGCGACAACGTCGCCTTCGGCCTCACCATCCGCAAGCGTCCCCGGCGCGAGATCGCGGCAAAGGTCGACGACCTTCTCGAGATCGTCGGCCTCGACGGCTTCCAGCACCGCTACCCCGCGCAGCTCTCCGGCGGCCAGCGGCAGCGGATGGCCCTCGCGCGGGCCCTCGCCGTCGACCCCGAGGTGCTGCTGCTGGACGAGCCCTTCGGCGCCCTCGACGCGCTGGTCCGCGCCGACCTGCGCGCCTGGCTGCGCCGCCTCCACGACGAGGTCCACGTGACGACCGTGCTCGTCACCCACGACCAGCAGGAGGCGCTCGATGTCGCGGACCGCATCGCGGTGCTCAACCGGGGCCGCATCGAGCAGGTCGGCGACCCGGTCAGTCTCTACGACCGACCCGCCAACGACTTCGTGATGGGCTTCCTCGGGTCCGTCGCCCAGCTCGGCGGGGAGCTGGTCCGACCCCACGACATCGCGCTAGAGCGTGACCTCGCCGTCGCCCGCGCCCTTGACGCCAGGGTCCCCGGCTCCCCCGGGGTCATCGAGGCCGTCGTCGAGCGGGTCGTCCGGCTCGGTTTCGAGGTGCGCGTGGACCTGCGGGCCGACTCGGGCGAGCGGTTTGCTGCCCAGATCACCCGCCGCGACGCCACCGACCTCGCCCTCGTCGCGGGCGAGACCGTCTTTGCCCGAGCAGCCCACCGCACCAGCGTCATCGAGCTCGACCCGGCCCTCGCGATCTGAGCGAGCGGTCCGGTCGGTCGGCCACGAGCCGGGAGAACGGCGTGCCACCGATCGGCCGCGGCTGAACCGTGGTGGGCGGCCGTGGGGCAGACTGGCGAACGTGGACATCTCCGCACGCGTCGACTACGCGGTCCGGGCGATGCTGATGCTCGCCGAGGCGGAGGTGGACGAGCTCGGTCCGCTCAGCGTCGAGCGTCTCGCGACCCGGCAGGACCTTCCCCGCAAGTTCCTCGAGGCGATCGTCGCGGACCTGCGTCGAGGCGGTCTCGTCGTCAGCCGTCGCGGCTCGCTCGGCGGTTACGCCCTCAGCCGTCCGGCGCGGGAGATCACCGTCGGCGACATCTTCCGGGCCGTCGACGGACCCCTGGCGGAGGTGCGGGGGCTCCGACCGGACGAAACGGCCTACTCCGGTGTCGCCCAACACCTCCCGTCGCTCTGGGTGGCGTTGCGAGCCAGCCTGCGGGACGTGCTCGACGGCACCTCCCTCGATGCCCTCCGGACCGGTGCGCTCCCCCCGACCGTGACCGCCCTCATCGAGACTCCCGACGCGTGGCAGAGCCGCTGACCCCGGCACCACGGTTGCTCTGCCATGACTTCGCCGCGAGGACCAGCGCAGCGCGGACGGGCCGCTCACCCCGGCGGCGCGGCCGGCCCAGCGCGAGACCGTGCGGTCGCCGGGTCGGGCCATCCCCTCACCGCGACGGCGACGACCATCTCGACGACCAGGCCACCGGCGCGGCACGACCGCACGGTGGCCCCGTTGTCCGCCGCGACGGCTGCACCCCGCGCGCAGGGTGACGACGAACCGTCGCGAAGCGCGGTGGCCCCGGCGAGGGCCGCCAGGTCCGCCGCGACCCGGGCCCGGTGGCTGGCCACGACCGCCTGCGCGAGCACCAGACCGCCCGTCGTGGCTGCCAGAAGGGCGCCGAGCACGATGAGCACGAGCACCGTCCCGGACCCGTGCTCGACCGGCACGCGTGACCGCGCCCCGTTGGGGTGACGGCCGCGACGTCGACGGCCCACGCGCTCCCCCACACATCCGACGAACGGCCACCTGACGCAGCTCGCGACCCACCCCCTCAGCCATCTGATCCATGTCGACACCGTCCTCATCGCCCACCGGTCTCGACCGGGGTCATCGCCTCCGCCGAGACAGGCCAGGCGGGCGCGATGCCCCAGCCGCCCACCGTGGCCGAGACCCGGACCGACGCCTTCGAGCCCTCGAGGACGATGACCACGGACGCCCCGTCGGGGGCCGCAGACACCGCCAGCTCGCGGGCTGCTGGCGCCGGGTCGCCGCGTGCGACGGCCCGGGCCGCGAGCCCGGCGGCATCGACGCACCGAAGCTGCGCCACCCCCACCATGAGCGCGGAGAGACAGCCGGCCAGGACGAGGGTCAGGGCAGGGAGGGCGACGGCGAGCTCCGCCGTCACCATCCCCCGGTCTTCGAGCGCCCGCACCGGCGGTCGCCCACCGCGCCCTGCCCTCATCTCAGCCGGCCAGGCCCAGCGCGCTCTGGACGATCCCGGCCAGGGCGGTGCGGACGGCTCCGGACCTGACGACCCCGAGCAGGACGAGCGCGAAGGTGCAGGCCGCCATGATCCCGACGGCATACTCCGCCGTCGTCATGCCCCTGTCCCCGCCCCTACCTCTGTCCCTGCCTCTGTCCCTGCCTCTGTCCCTACCGCTGTCTCCCCTCGTGCACCTCCTGCGCACCCCGGCTACCCGCGCCAGTCCATGACTGCGTGTCATGCGAACATTCCTCTCTCGTGATGGACCTCGCCGGCGACGCCGGCGAGGGGTTCAACCGCTCGTGAGCACCTGACGGCCCAGAGCGAGGACAAGGGGTACGACCGTCGTCAGGCAGAACGCCGGCAGCAGGACGAGCCCGAGGGGCGCCACGAGGCGCACGCCGACGGTGGCGGCCGCGACTTCGAGGCGCTCGAGGTCCGCCTGACGCAGCTCCTCGGCGGCCTGGAGCAGGAGCGGACCGGGCGGCACGCCCGCGTGCGCCGCGACGTGCACCGCCCGGGTCACCGGCGCCCAGCTCTGCCCGACGGAGGCCCAGGCCTGCCGGTCCGGGAGGCCCCACTGGAGGGCGGCAGCCACCTGTGCGAGATCGCGCGCGACCGGCTCGGGTGCGCGCGCCGCCACCGCGGCGAGGACCTGCCAGGTCGGCAGCCCGGACCGGTAGCCGAGCGCGATCAGCACCATCGCGGAGGCGACCGCGTCGGCCGGGAGATCGACCTCGCGCCGACCGCGCCCGACAGGCCGCGAGGGCCTCACGCGCCCCGCCAGTCGGGTGCCGGCGCCGTGCAGCCGGGCGCGGAGCCTGCGCCCACCGCCATCGGCACCATCGGCACTCCGGCCCCCCGGAGCGACGAGCGTCGCGGCGGCGACGAGCAGAGCGACGACGAAGGGTGCGAGGGCGGAGAGGGTGCCGTCCCCGAACATCGAGCCGCCCGGGACGCCGCTCACGGGTGGACCGCCCGCCGGACGAGTCGTCGGCACCAGAGGCGTCCGGCGGCGATGAGGACCAGGCCGGCGACCAGGCTCATCGTGGCCATCGGCGTCGAGAGGTAGAGCTCGCCGGGCCCGACCCCGCAGGCGAGCCCGAAGAGCGGTCCGGCCAGCGGGAGCATGGTCAGGACCGTGACCGTCGCGCGCGGTCCGGCCACCGCGACGGCGACCCGACGCTGCCGCGACCGGCCCTGGCGCAGGGCCTCCGCCGCACGCTCGACGGCGACCGCCAGCGGCGCACCGGTCGACTCGGACAGGTGCCAGGCGGCGGCGACGAAGGCGAGGTCCGGCGAGTCCGCCCGAACCGCGATCCGCTGCCACACGTCCGAGAGCGGGACGCCGCGGGACAGCCCGTCGACCAGGGCCGTCGACAGCGCCCTCGCCCCGGGTGAACCACGCAGGTCCCTCGGACCACCGTCCGCGTCCAGCAGCTCGGGCCGGTCCACGGCCGTCGCGATGCGCACCGCGTCGGCCGGGGTGAGTCCGGCTCGAAGCGCCGGACCGATGCCCTCGAGCGCCGACAGGGCCCCGGTGACCACACCGTCGGGTCGGCGGTGCGCGCGCCACCGGCGGACCGCCTCCACCGGGTCCTCGCGCCACACCGCCCGGACTGTCCTCAGACGGCTGGCGAACCCGCGTGGAGCCACACCTCCGGGGGTCTCCTGTCGCAGGATCCCCACGCCCAGTGACCCCTTGGTCGATTCCCTCATCGACCCCGTTCGGAGCACCAGCCGCGTCACGCGGCGCCGCGCACCCGAACGGCTCGGCCAGACCAGCACGGCCAGACCCAGCAGGAGGCCGGCCAGCACAGCCCACACGGTCATGACATCTCCTCCGGGACCGGGCCGGAGCCGGCGGTCACCATCGCTCGGCCTGCGACACGGGCAGGGCCAACCGGGCCGCGAGCAGCGGCCAGGCCTCCCCGGCCCGGGCGAGCGAGCCCGGACCCGACCACGTCAGGGCCGGCACCACGCAGGGACCCGATGCCTCGCGCCGCACGGCCGCGATGCAGGCGAGACGGCGATGGCCTCGCTCCCTCGTCACGTGCAGGACGACGTCGACCGCGGCGGCCACCTGCGAGCGGACCGCCTCCGGGCCGAGCGCCGCCAGCGCCCCGAGCGCCTCGAACCGCGCGACGACGTCCTCGGGCGCGTTGGCGTGCAGGGTCCCGCAGCCGCCCTCGTGCCCGGTGTTGAGGGCGGCGAGCAGCTCGCGGACCTCGGCGCCGCGCACCTCGCCGACGACGATCCGGTCAGGACGCATCCGCAGCGCCTGTCGCACGAGCGTGGTCAGGGTGACCTCGCCGGCGCCCTCGACGTTCGGCGGTCGAGCCTCCAGTCGCACGAGGTGTGGGTGGTCGACGTGGACCTCGCGCACGTCCTCGACGACGAGCACCCGCTCCGCGGGGTCGACGGCGCCCAGCAGCGCCGCGAGCAGGGTCGTCTTGCCGGCGCCGGTGCCCCCGGAGATGACGAAGGACAGCCGGCGACGGACGACCTGCTCGAGCACCGCCAGCCACTCGAGTGGGAACATCTCCCGCTCCAGCAGCAGCCGCAGGGCCACGTGGCCGCGAGCCGGGACCCGGATCGTGATGTGCGGCCCGTCCGCCACGAGCGGTGGCAGCACCGCGTGGAGGCGAGCGCCCGAGGGCAGCTGCCCGTCCACCCAGGGGCTCGACTCGTCGAGTCGTCGACCCGCGGCTCCGGCGAGCCGCACGGCGAGGGAGCGCGCCTCACCGGGGCCGATGGTCTCCCCCGACCACTCCATCCCCTCGCCACGGTCGACCCAGACCCGCCCGTCGCCGTTGACCGCGACGTCGGTCACCCCCGGCTCCTCGATCCAGCGGTCGAGGGGCCCAGCGCCGAGGACCGATGCCGTCAGCGCAGCGTTCGAGGCGGTGACCCGGTCGGCGCCGAGGGCAGCGGACTCCTCGCGCGCCACCTGCGCCACGACGTGCTCGTCCGGCGCCGTCCCCTCCCGCACGCGGTGCCAGACCGCGGGTGTCAGCGTCATGCGGCACGCTCCACGCCGACGAGCCGCAGGAGCAACCGGTCGGCCACCTCGGTGACCGGGCCCCGCCCGCGGACCCCCGGCGGCGTGCCCCGCACGAGGTCGTCGACGCACCGGGCGTCATCGCGCAGGAAGTCGACGACCGATACGTCGAGCTCGTCCATCACGACGTCCTCCAGATCGGCGTCGTTGCGGGCCCCGCGCAGCACGACCCAGGGCTCGAGCCGGGGCGCACCCGGCGTCCCGACGTCGGCCAGGCCACGCAGGAGCGCGACGGTGCGCGCACCGGAGGCGATCTGGGTCGGCTGGGAGCCGAGGACGAGGACGACCGCGTCGCAGAGCGCGAGGGCTGCGCGCAGGATCCGGTCGTCCCTCGGGAGGTCGAGCACCGTCACGTCGTGCGCCCGGGCGAGCCCGGTGACGACATCGACCAGGCGGTCGACCCGCGCCGCCACCGTGCCCTTCTCGCCCGTCTCTCCCACCTCGCCCAGGCCTCCGGTCGAACCGTGCGAGAGCAGCGCGACGCCCCGGGCCGAGGGAAGCCGACCGGCGAGAGCCCGCCCGTCCACGATTCCCTCAACCCGCCCCAGCCGGTCCCAGCGCCAGCCGGGCTCCCGCTCGGCACCGAACACGACCTCGGTCCGCCCGGTCAGCAGGTCGAGGTCGACGGCGCAGGTGGTGCGCTCCGCGGCGGCGGCGCGCACGGCCACGGCGGCGCCGAGGGTGGAGGCTCCGACCCCACCCGTGGCCGGTACGAAGGCGATGACGTGTCCCATGCCTCCACGGTCGCGGCGCCGGCGTCCCGGGCCCAGCGGGATCCGGGGCGGCGGTGGACAACGGCATCCGGCCGACGGGGATGTGGACAGGACACGCCGGGAACGCGACGGTGGCCTCCGTCTGGGGGAGACGGAGGCCACCTGACGTGAACTGCCACCGGGGGGGAGGCGCCAGTTCGCGCGCGCTCGACCCCGAGGGGGAGCGCTTCTCCCATGGTCAAGGCTGGGGGGTCCGAATGCAAACTGGTCAGCGTCACCGACTGGGCGTGTCGCCGCCTTTGTCCGCACATGGACCCGACGTCGGAACGGGTGAAGGCCCCCCGACGAACTCGAGGGGCCTTCAGGAGACGGAGGGAGCTACCAAAGCGTGCATTCTCAAAGTGTCGCCCCGGGCGGTCCCGGGGGTGGACGGTTCCAAGTGAACTGCTCTCGCGTGGGTACTCGGTCCTTCTCGATCCAACTTGGTGCTGGAGCCTGCTCTACGCCTCTCGGCGATGGGGCTCGTGTCCTCAGTTCTACTCCGACCCCGGCAGGGGCGACACCCCATCGGCGGTTCGGCCGGAGAAAGTGTCCACCCCCGTGGACAGCACGCACGGATCCTCACCCGAGGCGGCCGGCGCGGACCGCGTCGCTGATCCGCTCCCCCTCGACCGCCCCGGCGGCGAGGGCTCGGCCGGCCTGCGCCAGCCAGAGTCCGACCCCCGCGGCGCTGCCCTGTCCGTAGGCAGCGAGCGCGCCGAGGTAGGCCGGCCCCCCTTGTGCGACGTGTCCGGCCTCGGACACCGCCACCCCCGTCGGGTCGAGACCGAGGGCCTGGACGAGGGCCCGCTCCATCGCGCGGGCCACGAGGCCGTTGCCGTGGACGAAGGGTCGGATCGAGGTGATCTCGGCGTGGACGAGGGCCGCCACGACGGCAGCGGGGACCCGGTTCGTGCCCGCAGCGGCCACGACGAGGTCGGAGAGGCCCGCGAGCCGAGCAGCGACGACCGTCGGGGACGGTGCGGGCCCGAGGTCGACGAGCTCGTCGCAGCCTTCGCCGCCGGTGCGGGGTCGCCCGAGGGCCGGGTCGGCGACGACCCCGGAGGCAGCCGCGACGTGCAGCCGCGCCAGCGCCTGCAGGGGTGCCGTGCGGACGAGGGCAACCACGCGCTCGCTCTCCGCCGTCGCGGCGACGGCGCCGCGCAGCGTCTCCAGTCCGGGGTCCGTGTCGTCCGGCCACGGCCGCACCCCGCTCATCAGCTCGCGCACGACCTCGACGGGGAAGTCCGCCCCGTCGAGCGCCGCGCTCGCCCTCGCCCCGCGGACCCGCGACTCCGCGGCCGCTTCGGGGATCCGCCGCCGCAGCGCCTCGTGGAACCGCAGCCGCGTGCACGCCTCCCGTGCCGACTCGGCGGAGGATCGGACGTCGGGCAGGTCCGCGAGGGCCGCGAGCTGGTCGAGCAGCTGGCGCTGGGCGGCGGTGGAGGTCGGCACGGGTGCAGCCTACGAGGGCCGACGGGCCGTCGAGAACGGACGCGAGCGCTACCCTCGTGAGCATGATCTCGTCCGCACACATCGACCGCGCGTGGTGGCTGCCCAGCTGAGGCGGCCACCTTTTCGACGAACCATCCGAGCCGCCCACGGGCGGCTCTTTCGCGTCGAGGACCTCGATGGCGGCCCGTGGGCACCACCCCACGAGGAGCGAGATGACCCACACCACCGACCCCACGGCAGCCGCCACCGAGCACGGCCGGCGCGACGAGACGGACACGTGTGCCGTCGCCCGCGAGCGCAGCATCGTGCTCGACGACCTCATCGACACCCACGCTGCGAGCAGCCCCGACCGGTTCCGCATGCTCACGGGTGACCGGCCCACCGGCCCCTTGCACGTCGGGCACTACCTCGCGAGCCTGCGCAACCGGGTCCGACTGCAGGACAAGGGAGTCGAGACGTTCATCGTCATCGCCGACTACCAGGTCGTGACGGATCGCGACTCCGTCGGGGACATCGGTCGCAACGTCCAGGGCCTGGTCCTCGACTACCTCGCGGCGGGCATCGACCCGCTCCGGACGACGATCTTCACGCACAGCGCGGTTCCGGCGCTCAACCAGCTGATGCTGCCCTTCCTCTCGCTCGTGACCGAGGCCGAGCTGCGCCGCAACCCGACGGTCAAGGACGAGCTCGCACTCTCCGACGGCCGGCCCCTGTCCGGGCTGCTGCTCACCTACCCCGTGCACCAGGCGGCCGACATCCTCTTCTGCCACGCGCGGATCGTGCCGGTCGGCCGCGACCAGCTCCCCCACCTCGAGCAGACCCGCTCGATCGCTCGCCGGTTCAACAGCCGGTATGCCGCAGGCCAGCCAGTGTTTCCCGAGCCCGAGGGGCTGCTGAGCGAGACCCCGCTGCTGCTCGGGACCGACGGGACGAAGATGTCCAAGAGCAGGGGCAACGTGATCAACCTCGCCGATACCGCCGACGAGACCGCGGCCCGGATTCGGGCCGCGAGGACGGACTCCGAGCGGAGGATCACCCTCGAGCCCGAGCGCCGCCCCGAGGTCGCGAACCTGCTCACCCTGGCCGGCCTGCTGACCGGCGAGGACCCGGCCGAGCTCGCGGACCAGATCGGGGACGGCGGTGGCCGCGTCCTCAAGCAGGTCGTGACTGAGGCGGTCAACGAGACGCTCGCAGGCCACCGTGCACGGCGGGTCGAGCTCGCCCGGGACCCGTCCCACGTCACCGCCGTTCTCCACGAGGGAAATGCCCGGGCGAACGCCATCGCCGAACGGACCCTCGCGACCGTCCGCGCGGTGATGGGGATGTCCTATTGACCCGTCGAGTGCCCACTTCCCCCCGGCCCTTCCCCGTCGAGTGCCCACTTTTCCCCCGACTCCCGCGTCGG
>JBDSSS010000092.1:0-32932 GCA_039928615.1 Terracoccus sp.
AGGACCGAGAGACCGATCACCGAGGGCCAGAGCCACAGTGGATAGATCGCGAAGTAGTTCTGGGCGTCGGCGATGGTCCGACCCCAGGATGCGGTCGGTTCGACGAGGCCGGCGCCGAGATAGCTCAGGGTCGCCTCGAAGCTGATGTAGGCCGGCACGGCGATCGACGCCGAGACGATGATCGGGCCGACGAGGTTGGGCAGGATCTCCTTGGCGAGGATCTGCCGCGTCGGCACCCCGATCGCCCGGGCGGCCTGGACGAACTCCCGCTCACGCAGGCTCTTGACCTCACCGCGGACGAGCCGGGCCAGCCCCATCCAGCCGAAGCCGACGAGGATGCAGATGAGGACCCAGAAGCGCACCGTCGAGGTCTGCTCCGCCGTGAGGCGACCGCCGTTGGCGACCCGGAGCTGGACGATCGGGACGATGGCGAGGACGAGGAGCAGCAGCGGCAGGCTGAGGAAGAAGTCGATGAACCACGTGATCACCTTGTCGACCGCGCCCCCGAGGTAGCCGCCGATGAGTCCGAGCGTCACCCCGATGAGGGTCGAGGCAGCCGCGGCGGTGAATCCGATGATGAGCGACGGGCGGGCGCCGAAGGCGAACCGGGCGAAGAGGTCGCGGCCGAGGCGGGGCTCGATACCGAGCCAGTGGGCCGAGCTCGTGCCCACCGTCGGCAGGCCGTTGAAGTCGATCAGCTCGGTGTGCGTGGTGCTCGGGTCGGCGCGGACGCCGGTGGTGGGGTCGACCGACTGGAGCGACACGAGGAAGGGCGCGAAGATCGCGAGGAGGATGAAGAACAGGATGATGACGGCGCAGACGATCGCCACCTTGTCCTGCTTGAGACGGTCGAAGGCCACGCGTCCGGGCGAGCGACCGGTGCGCACGCCCTGCGTGTCGGGAGCCGGCGTCGGGTCAGTGCCCTCGGGGCCCTCGGCCTCGGTGTCGGCGGTGGCGCCCGGCATTGCGTTCAACGCGGTGTCTCCATCCAGGGTGGGATCAGGTGTCGGTCGATCGAACGGTTGTCGATCGGTGGTGCCCCGGCGGTGCGGCTCGCAGACAGCCGCCTGTGCACTCCCCGCCTTGGGACGTCGTCACCATGCCACACGGATCGGTCGTGTCCAAGCATCGAGACGGCTCTGGATGACAAATCGTTACCGAGCCGCCACGGGGCCTCAACAATGAGCGGCTCGGTGCAACATCTCCGAAACATTGACGCCCCAGCGGACGTGTCGGACACGTCCGGATCCGCTCACGAACCCCCGCGGCCGGATCGACCCAGCCGACCCGCCAGCCACTCCAGCCGGGTGCGGAGCCGCTCCTCGAACCCGCGGTCGGTCGGGCGGTAGTAGCTGACCTCACCGGCGAGGTCGTCGGGGAGATACTGCTGGGCCGCGACGCCGTCGGGCGCGTCGTGGGCGTAGACGTAGCCCGCCCCGTGCCCCAGCCGCTCCGCCCCGGCGTACCCGCTCCCCCGCAGGTGCGGCGGCACGGCGCCACCCCGGCCGGCCCGGATGTCGGCGATCGCCGCGTTGACGCCGAGGTAGGCGGCATTCGACTTGGGGGCCATCGCGTTGTGGACGACCGCCTGGGCGAGGATGATCCGGGCCTCGGGCATCCCGATCTGCGCGACGGCGTGCAGCGCGGCGACCGCGGTCTGGAGCGCCGTGGGGTCAGCCATCCCGACGTCCTCACTCGCGGAGATGACGATCCGACGGGCGATGAAGCGCGGGTCCTCCCCCGCCTCGAGCATCCGGGCGAGGTAGTGCAGGGCCGCGTCGACGTCGCTGCCGCGCATCGACTTGATGAGGGCGCTGGCGACGTCGTAGTGCTGGTCACCGGCGCGGTCATAGCGCACCGCGGCGAAGGCGACGGCCTGCTCGACGTGCGCGAGCGTGATCTCCACGGACGCGTCCTCGGTGCGCCCGGCAGGCTGGGCGTCGAGGGCGACCCCCGCGGCCGCCTCGACGACGAGAGCGACGTCGGCGTCGGAGAGCGACTCGAGGGTGACGAGCACCGACCGTGAGAGCAGTGGGGCGATGATGCTGAACGACGGGTTCTCCGTCGTCGCGGCCACGAGGATGACCGTTCGGTTCTCCACCCCCGGGAGCAACGCGTCCTGTTGGGCCTTGGTGAATCGGTGGATCTCGTCGAGGAACAGCACCGTCGAGCGTCCGTAGAGGTCGCGGTCGCGGACCGCCGCCTCCATCACCGACCGGACGTCCTTGGCCCCGGCGGTCACCGCCGACAGCTCGACGAAGCGGCGGTCGGCCGCCGTGGCGACGAGGTGCGCCAGTGTCGTCTTCCCGGTGCCCGGCGGTCCCCAGATGATCGCCGACAGCGGGCCGGCAGCGCCGCCCGAACCCTCGATGAGGCGACGGAGCGGGCTGCCGGGGCGCAGCACCCCGCGCTGCCCGCGGACCTCCTCGAGGGTGCGTGGTCGCATCCGCACGGCCAGCGGGGCGCCCCCGGCCGACGGCGGCTGGGCTGCCGCGCTCGCGGCACCGGCCGCACCGAACAAGTCATCCGAGGTCACTGTGGAAGGCTATCCGGGTGACACTCCGCGAGACCTCACCCCGTGCGTCGCAGAACGCCGACCCCGCCACCACCGACGACACGGCCACCACCGAAGAGGTGGCCGCCCGTCGTTCCCCGCTCACCCGGCTCGGTGGTGTCATCGGCCGCCACCCCGGGAAGTGGGTCATCGGCTGGGTCGTCGTCGCGATCGCCTGTTTCGCGGTCGCGGTGGGCGGGGTCACCGGCGAGTCGCTCTTCCAGCGGCTCCACTCCGGGGACCCGTCCGTCAGCGGCGAGGCGAGCGCGGGCCGCGCCGTCATCGAGTCGGTGGAGCCGAGCAGCACGAGCCTGACCCTGCAGGTCAGCGGGGCCGACCTGACCGACCCGGCTGTCGTCGCGGCGGGCGCCGCGAGCACCCGCGCGGTGAGCGACGTGCCGGGCGTGGCCACCGTGCGGTCGCCCCTGCTCGCCCCGGGTGGCCCGACCGACCCGTCGGTCGCCCCGCTGCTCGGCCCGGGCGGCCTGACGAGCGGCAGGTTCGTCACCGTCGTCGAGTTTGACCAGGGCCTCGACAAGAGTGCGCAGTCCGCGGCCGAGGCCGCGGTCGACACGGCCCTCGCGGGAGTCGCCGACGCGGTCGACGGTGAGGGCATCGTCGGCGGCTTCGGGCCGGTCCTCGACGCCATCACCGGGACGATCGAGCGCGACCTCGTGCGCGGTGAGGGCATCGCGCTGCCTCTCACCTTCCTCGTCATGGTCTTCGTGTTCGGCGGCTTCATCGCCGCCGGTATGCCGATCATCGGGGCCGTCGTGTCCATCGGCGGGGCGCTGCTGTCGCTCTTCGGCTTCTCCCACCTGCTCGAGCTCGACGCGACGGTCGTCAACATCGTCACCCTGCTCGGCCTCGGCCTGTCGATCGACTACGGGCTGCTCACCGTGAGCCGCTTCAAGGAGGAGCTGGCGCGCGCCCGGACCGGTCGTCGGATGCGCCCCGAGGAGATCGTCCTCGCCACCGAGCGCACGGTCGCGACAGCGGGGCGCACCGTGCTGTTCTCCGGTCTCACCGTCGCGATCGCCCTCGCCGGCCTGCTCGTCTTCGAGGCCGACATCATGAAGGCGATCGGCCTCGCCGGCGTGAGCGTCGTGCTCGTGGCGATGGTCGTCGCGACCACCCTCGTGCCGGCGCTGGCGGTCCTCGGCGCCCACCGGCTGGCGCGTCGGAGCGGCCGCACGGAGTCCGACTCCGGCTTCTTCTCCCGGTTGGCCCGGGGCGTCCAGCGCCGCCCCGTCGCGATCATCGTCGCCTCGCTCGTCGTGCTGGTCACCCTCGCGGTGCCGACCTTCTCGCTCAAGCTCACCTCCTCGGGAACCGAGCTGCTGCCGCGGGACGCGCCGCAGCGGGTCTTCTTCGAGGCGCTCCGCACCGACTACCCGGCCCTGTCCGCCCCTGAGGTGACCGTCGTCGCGGAGTCGTCGGACACCGCCGCGGTGAGCACGTGGGCCGAGACCCTGCGCACCGAGCCCGGCGTCATCGCGGTGACGACCCGACCGCTCGGGCCCGACCACCAGGTCGTCGACGTCCGGGTCGCCGGCCCGCCCACGTCCGACGACGCGCAGAACCTCGTCCACCACGTGCGCGACACCCCGGCGCCCTTCCCCACCCTGACGACCGGCCAGGCCGCGGGCCAGATCGACTTCCTCACCTCGATGGTGAGGGGGGCACCGTATGCCGTGGGGCTCGTCGTCCTCGGCACGATCCTGCTGCTCTTCCTGATGACCGGCTCCGTCGTCATCCCGCTCAAGGCGCTGCTGCTCAACGTCGTCTCCCTCGGCGCGGCCCTCGGGGTCGTCGTCTGGATCTTCCAGGAGGGCCACCTCACCGGGCTGCTCAACTTCTCGTCGGTGGGCGCGATCGAGTCGATGGTCCCCTTCCTCGTGCTCGCCTTCGGCTTCGGCCTGTCGATGGACTACGAGGTCTTCCTCCTCTCCCGGATCACCGAGTTCCACCGGGAGGGGCACGAGAACGACCGGGCCGTGTCCCTCGGCCTCCAGCGGACCGGGCGGATCATCACGTCGGCGGCGCTGCTCATCGTCATCGTCTTCGCCGGGTTCGTTGCGGGCGACATCCTCATCATCAAGGAGATGGGGCTCGCGCTCGTGGCCGCCGTGATCATCGACGCGACGATCGTGCGGATGCTCCTCGTCCCCGCCACGATGACGGTGCTCGGGCGATGGAACTGGTGGGCCCCGGCCCCACTGCGCCGCCTGCACGACCGCTTCGGGATCACGGAGTGACGGCGTGACGACGGGACTCACGCCGGGTCGCGGTCTCGACGCACTGCTCGCTGCCTCCGGCGGGCACCCCTTCGTGCGCTACGACGTGT
Organism: Terracoccus sp.; assembly: GCA_039928615.1. Lineage (GTDB taxonomy): Bacteria > Actinomycetota > Actinomycetes > Actinomycetales > Dermatophilaceae > JBDSSS01. The sequence goes on from JBDSSS010000092.1 coordinate 4,902, forward strand.
CCGAGGGCGCGGCGGCATCGTGGTGGCAGGTCGAGGGCGCCGTCGCCTTCCACCGCTCGCCCCGACCCGACCGCGTGTCCGTCACGCTGCTCGGTGACGATGCCGGTGTGCTCGAGCTCGTCGAGCACCTGCCGACGATCGGGGTGGGTGTCGAGCGTCCTGACCCGAAGCGCCGAGTCGTCGGAGTCAGCCTGCCGCAGCACCTGGAACCCGTTCTGCACCAACGCTTCCGAGTCGGGAAGGGCGGCGACTGGGAGTGGTTCTGGACGGCCACCCCCCCACCTCCGTCTCGCGGCGAGGACCGGGTCGTCGACGTCGACGACCACGCGCGCCACGACGAGATCGCCTCCTTCCTCACGGAGCACTCCCCCACGGCAGACACCCTGCCGGGCACGGGCGAGGTGTGGTCAGGCATCGAGGACGGCGGCCGTCTGGTCGCTGTCGCCGCCGTCGGACCCAACAGCGCGGGGGCGCCGCACCTCACCTCGGTCGCCGTCGACACGGCGTCGCGGGGGCTCGGGCTCGGTCGCGCGCTCGTCGGCGCGCTCACCCGACGGGCCGTGTGCGAGCACGGTGTGTCGACGCTCGGGATGTATTCGCACAACACCGTGGCGCGCGGCCTCTACCGGGCGCTCGGCTACGACAACCCGTGCGCCTGGTCGAGCCGCGCCGTGGTGCTCGACGGCTGAGCTCGCGGGTCTTGCTTCCGGTTACCCTGTCCCTCAGTCGAAGTCGGCAGACGTCACGGTCTGCCCGGAATGCTCGACGAGCACGACCCAGTTGCCGGAGTTGTCGCGACAGACGGCCTCCGTGCCGTAGGGCCGGGCGGACGGCGGCTGGAGGAACTCGACGCCCTTCGCCGACAGCTGCGCGAAGGTCGCCTCGCAGTCGTCGACGGTGAGACCGAGACCGTTGAGGCCGCCCTGGTCCTGTGCCCGCGTCATGGCGGTGACGAGGTCGTCGGGGAGGGGCGGCCCGGGGACGGCGAGGCTGACCTGGAGCTCGGGCTGGCTGGGGTGCACGACGGTGCACCACCGGTAGCCGTTCCCCAGGGTGATGTCGTCCTTCTCGGCGAAGCCGAAGACGTCGACGTAGAAGCGCTTGGAGGCGTCGATGTCAGAGACGAAGACGGTGACGATGGAGATGTTGGTGATCATCCCGCCACGCTAGGCGCGCATGGTCGCTCACGGCTTCTCCTGGGTTGCGGACCGTTCCGCGAGACCCCACATGAAGATGACGCAGCCGGGGATGTGGGGGGCGCCCGTGACGGCATACCGCTGCTGGAACGCGCTGGGACTCTCCCCCACGACGGCCCGGAAGCGACTGCTGAACGAGCCGAGGCTGGCGAAGCCGACCGCCGTGCACACCTCGGTGACCGTGAGGTTGGTGCTCCGGAGCAGGTCCTGGGCCCGCTCGATCCGTCGCTGCGACACGTACTGCGCGGGGGTGAGCCCGTAGGTCGCCCGGAAGAGCCGGAGAAAGTGGTACTTCGAGAGCCCGGCAGCCGTCGCGAGCCGCTCGAGGTCGACCCGCTCCGCGTAGGCGCGGTCGGCGAGGTCACGGGCCCGACGCAGGTGGACGAGCACGTCGTCGGGGGCTCGCTGCGGCGGGGAGGGCACCGGCCCATTCTGGAGCGGCCAGACCCTTGCCGGGGCCCGGACCCGGCGGGATGCTGGGTCGATGGCCATCGATCTCGTCGTCCAGGCGCTCGCACAGCGATCCCAGCTCCGCCACGCGCCGTGTGCGAAACGGGTGCGTGCCAGCCGGGACGGCGTGCTGGTCTGCGACACGACCGCGGCGCTGCTGGTCTGGCTGCCCGACCACGTGGTGCCGCAGTATGCCGTGCCGCGGGCCGAGCTCGTCGACCCCGCGGCCGGGCCACCGGCGGGGTCGGCTCCCATCGACGAGCCGGGCTTCGAGGGTCACCTGCTGCTCCCCTTCGCCGAGTTCGACTGGCTCGAGGAGGAGGAGTCGGTCATCGCGCACCCCCACGACCCCTACGCGCGGATCGACATCCTGCACAGCACCCGACACGTCCAGGTCGAGCACGGCGGGGTCGTCCTCGCGCGGACCCACCACCCGGTCGCCGTCGTCGAGACCGGGCTGCCGATCCGCTGGTACCTGCCGGCCCACGACGTGCGCACCGACCTGCTCTCCGAGAGCGAGACCCGGTCCACGTGCGCCTACAAGGGCCACGCGTCCTACCTCAGCGTCGACGGCCGCCCGGACGGTCGCGACCTCGCCTGGGTCTACCGCCACCCGCTGCACGAGGCCGAGCCGCTGCGCGACCTCATCTGCTTCTGGGCCGAGCGCACCGAGACGACGGTGGACGGACAGCCGGCCCCGCAGCTGACCGGTCCCCGACCGGCCGGGGTATGACCGGCCGGGGTCTGACCGGCCGGCCCACCCCGCGCGTCAGGCGCGCTGCGCCTCGGCGCCGGCCGGCTCGGGCTTGGCGTCGACGCCGGCCTCGCGTCGCTGGAGCGTCGTGATCGGGGCCGGGGCGGCCGTCAGCGGGTCGTAGCCGCCGCCCGACTTCGGGACGGCGATCACCTCGCGGATCGAGTCCGCGCCGGCGAGCAGGGCGGTGATCCGGTCCCAGCCGAAGGCGATCCCACCGTGCGGCGGGGCTCCGAAGGCGAAGGCCTCGAGGAGGAAGCCGAACTTCTCCTGCGCCTCCTCCTCGGACAGGCCCATCACGGCGAAGACACGCTCCTGCACGTCGCGCCGGTGGATGCGGATCGAGCCACCACCGATCTCGTTGCCGTTGCAGACGATGTCGTAGGCGTAGGCGAGGGCCGACCCGGGGTCGGTGTCGAACGTGTCGGCGAACTCGGCCTTGGGAGAGGTGAAGGCGTGGTGGACGGCGGTCCAGGCACCGCCACCCACGGCGACGTCACCGGAGGCGACGGCGTCGGCGGCCGGCTCGAAGAGGGGCGCGTCGACGACCCAGAGGAAGCTCCAGGCCGACTCGTCGATGAGGTCGCAACGGCGGCCGATCTCGAGGCGCGCGGCCCCGAGCAGCGACCGGGACGCCTTGGCGGCTCCGGCGGCGAAGAAGATGCAGTCGCCGGGCTGGGCACCCACGTGGGCGGCGAGGCCGTCGCGCTCGGTGTCGGTGAGGTTCTTGGCGACCGGGCCACCGAGCTCGCCGTCGGGCTGGACGAGGACGTAGGCGAGGCCGCGGGCTCCGCGCTGCTTGGCCCACTCCTGCCACGCGTCGAGCTGCTTGCGCGGCTGCGAGGCGCCTCCGGGCATGACGACGGCGCCGACGTAGTCGGCCTGGAAGACCCGGAAGGTCGTGTCGGCGAAGTAGTCGGTGCACTCGACGAGCTCGTTGCCGAAGCGCAGGTCGGGCTTGTCCGAGCCGTAGCGTGCCATCGCATCGGTGTAGGTCATCCGGGCGAAGGGCGCCTCGAGCTGCACGCCGATGAGCGACCAGAGCTCGGCGATGATCTCCTCGCCGAGCGCGATGACGTCGTCCTGCTCGACGAAGGACATCTCGACATCGAGCTGGGTGAACTCCGGCTGGCGGTCGGCGCGAAAGTCCTCGTCGCGGTAGCAGCGGGCGATCTGGTAGTAGCGCTCCATGCCGGCGACCATGAGCAGCTGCTTGAACAGCTGAGGGCTCTGCGGCAGGGCGTACCACGAGCCGGGCCGCAGGCGGGCCGGCACGAGGAAGTCGCGAGCGCCCTCGGGCGTCGACCGGGTCAGCGTCGGGGTCTCGATCTCGACGAAGTCGTGGTTGCCGAGGACCGCGCGGGCCGCGGCGTTGACCTTCGACCGCAGGCGGATGGCGGCGCCCTGGGCGGGGCGACGCAGGTCGAGGTAGCGGTACTTCAGCCGGGCCTCCTCGCCGACCGTGACGCGCTCGTCGATCTGGAACGGCAGGGGGGCCGACTCGCCCAGCACGACGAGCTCGCTGACGATGACCTCGATCTCGCCGCTCGGCAGGTCGGGGTTGGCGTTGCCCTCGGGGCGCAGCCGCACCTCACCGGTCACGGTGACGCAGTACTCGTTGCGCACCTCGTGCGCGCCACCCTCGGCGAGCACCTCGTCACGGGCGACGACCTGGGCCACACCCGAGGCGTCACGAAGGTCGAGGAAGGCGACCCCGCCGTGGTCACGTCGACGGGCCACCCAGCCGGCGAGGGTGACGGTCTGGCCGGCGTGGTCGGCGCGCAGAGCGCCGGCCTCGTGAGTGCGGAGCACGGGAGGGTCCTTGTCGTTCGGGGGCAGTCGTTCGGGTGCGGTCGATCGGGTGCGGTGGTCCGGGCCGGCCGCCGTGACGCCGTGGGCGGCCGTCGACACCAGCCCACTCATAGTAGGGACCACCGCTGGCGCTGCACGAATCCGCAGGGGTCGGTGACGCACCCGCCCGCCGCAGCAGATCGTGACCTACGGTGCCTCCATGGGAGGACGCACCTGGCGGTCGGCGGTCGTGCTCGCGCTCGTCGCGGCACTCGCGCTGCTCCCCCTCGTCATCCGGGCCCTGCCGGCCGGCTCCCCCGGTGAGGGTGCCGCCGCCCTGCTCGCCCGGGTGAGGGGCTCGCTCGACAGTCCGTACTCCGGGTATGCCGAGTCCACCGGGTCGCTCGCCCTCCCCATGAGCTCCGACCTCGGGGACGTCGCCTCCCTCCTCGGCGGGCGCACCCAGGTGCGGGTCTGGTGGCGCTCGAGCGGTGACTGGCGGGCGGACACACTCACCCCGACGGGGGAGGTCGGTGCTCGCACGACGCCGTCCGGGTCGACCGTGTGGAGCTATGAGAACGACCGGGTCCTGCTCACGACTCCCGACCCCGCCGGGGCGGTTCGCCTGCCGACGGCCGGGGACCTGCTCCCCCCGCGGCTGGCCGCCCGCCTCCTGTCGGGCGCCGGTCCCGAGCTCGTCACGAGCCTGCCGTCGCGCCGGGTCGCCGGACGGCGGGCCGACGGGCTCCGCCTGACACCTCGCGAGCCGCTCAGCAGCGTCGAGCGGGTCGACGTGTGGGCCGACCGGGAGTCCGGGGTGCCGGTCGCCGTCGACGTGTTCGGCACCGACCTGGGCGCGCCCGCCGTGTCGAGCACCTTCCTCGACTTCAGCGACGCCACCCCGACCGCCGCGGCGACCGCGTTCACCCCACCGCCCGGTGCCCGGGTCCGGACCCGGCAGCGCTTCGACCTCGTCCGGGCCGTCGGCCGCTTCCCCGACCAGGGACTGCCCCCGCGGCTGCTCGGCTTCGACCGGGCCACCCCCCTGCCCGACCTCGAGGGCATCGCCCGCTACGGGCGAGGCGTCACGCAGTTCGCCGTCGGCGCGCTCCCCGTCGGCACCGCCGACTCGCTGCGCCGCCAGCTGCACCTCGCTGCCGGGGCGAGACCGGTGCCGGAGGGGGTCGCCGTCACGGTCGGCCCCATCGGGCTGCTGCTCACCGACCCCGCGGTGACCGGCCGCTCGTGGCTCGTCACGGGGACCCTCACGGCCGACGGCCTGGCCCGGGTCGCGGCCGCCCTCCCCCGGAGCACGGCGTGACGGCCCCTGCCACCGGCGACGACCCGGACGTCGTCATCCGCACCGAGCGCCTCACCAAGCTCTACGGCGGGGGCGTCCGCGCCGTCGACGGCATCGACCTCGAGGTGCGGCGCGGTGACGTCTACGGCTTCCTCGGTGCGAACGGGTCGGGCAAGACGACGACGGTGCGCTGCCTGCTCGGTCTCGTGCTCGCCACGTCGGGCCGGATCGAGGTGCTCGGTGAGGTGATGCCCCGGGCCTCCGCCTCCGTGCTCCCGCGGGTCGGCGCCCTCGTCGAGGGTCCGGCGGCGTACGGGCACCTCTCCGGGCACCGCAACCTCGTGCTGAACGACGCGAGCGGCCGCCGGCCGCCCGGTCACCTCGGTGGCGGCCGACGGGACCGGCGCGACCGCGCGACCGAGGCGCTCGAGCAGGTGGGCCTCGGAGCGGTCGGCTCCCGACCCGTCCGGGGCTACTCCCTCGGGATGCGCCAGCGGCTCGGCCTGGCCGCGGCGCTGATGCGCCGACCCGACCTGCTCGTCCTCGACGAGCCGACGAACGGCCTCGACCCACAAGGCATCCGGGAGATCCGCGAGCTGCTGGTGCGCCTCAACGGCGATGGGACCACGATCTTTCTCTCGAGCCACCTCCTCGCGGAGGTCGAGCAGCTGTGCACCCGGATCGGTCTGCTCGACCGGGGGCAGCTCGTGCTCGATGAGCCGCTGGACGTGCTGAGTGCCCCGACCGGCCGGGTGGTCGTCGTCACCGCCGACGCCGACCGCGCTGCCGCCCTGCTCGGCGACGCGGTGGAGCACCGCAACGGCGAGCGCCTGCTCGTGGCCGGCGGCGACCCCGCGGGCCTCAACGCGCGGCTCGTGGCGAGCGGCATACGGGTCGACGAGCTCGGGCCCGAGCGGCGGCGACTGGAGGACGTCGTGGCGGAGCGCACACGTCGACGGGCCGTCGAGGAGGTGCCCCGGTGACCGGCCGGTCGGCTCGGGGCGGGACCGGCGTCGAGCTCGTCAAGCTCTTCGGACGACGCCGCACGTGGGTGGCGATCCTGCTGCTCAACCTGCTCCCGACCATCGTCGCTGTCCTGCTCGCCTGGACCGGCATCGCGCCCCGGCCCGGCTCCGGCCCGGCGTTCCTGTCGGCGGTCCTCGCCAACGGCTCCCTCTTCGCCATCGCCGCCCTCGCGATCGTGCTCCCGCTCTTCCTGCCCATCGCCGTCGCGGTCGTGGCGGGCGAGTCGATCGCCGGCGAGGCCCAGGCCGGCACGCTGCGATACCTGCTCCTCCGACCCGTCGGACGGACCCGGCTGCTCGTGCGCAAGTTCGGTGCGATCACCGCCTTCGTGCTCGTCTGCGTCGTCTCGGTCGCGGCGGTCGGCTACGTCGTCGGGCGGCTGCTGCTCGGCAACGCCCCGCTGACGAGCGCGATGATCAGCCTCTCGGGGTCGGCCCTGACCCCGGGTCAGGTGGCCGTGCGCTCGGTGGCCGCCATCGGCTTCATCACCGTCTCGATGCTCGGGGTCGCGGCGATGGCCCTGTTCCTCTCCACGCTGACCGACTCCCCGCAGGCGGCCAGCCTCGGGGCGCTCGCCTTCCTCATCGGCTCGTCCCTGCTGCTCACCGTCGACGCTGCGCGCCCGCTGCAGCCCTACCTGCCGACGCGCTACTGGCTGTCGTTCGTCGACCTCTATCGCGACCCCGTCCTGTGGAGCAACCTCGAGCGGGGCCTGGCGCTGCAGGTCGCGTATGTCGTCGTGCTGCTCGCCGCCGCCTGGGCCAACTTCGCGACGCGCGACGTGACGAGCTGAGGGCCGCTCAGCGCGTCGATGAGGTGAGGCCGGCGCAGTCCACGCTGCCGAGGCCCGGCAGCGGACCCGTCCCGAGGGCATCGCGGACGAGCAGCTGGACGAGCGGGTCGCGCGGCAGGTCCCCGTGGCGGGTGGTGGCCGCCGGGCAGATGCTCTGCAGCGACGGGCTAGCGGCCCCGCCGACGACGGAGGAGCTCGGTGGCACGACGACCTCGTCGCGGGTGCTCCACAGGGAGAGCAGGAGCAGCCCCGGCGGCACCGGCTCGCGGTCGAGCCGGGCGAGCAGGGGGCTGTCCACCGCGAGCTGCTGGCAGGCCGTCGGGCAGGAGCCGGGGACGAGGGCACCGAGGCTCGCGACCTCGGTGCCGTGGTGCGGGGAGCCGAGCGTGACGAGGCGCCGGACCCGGTCACTCCCGCCGTCCTCGGTCACCCAGAGCCGTGCGACCACCCCTCCCGCCGAGTAGCCGACGAGGTCGACGCTGGATGCCCCGGTGCGGGCCAGCACGGCGTCGACCGCCTCGCCGAGCGTGTCTGCCTGGTCCCCGAGGTCCCCCTGGGCCCCACCCTCCAGCGTGACGACGCTGACGTCACGACCGGCGGCCCGCAGGGCTGCTGCGAGCGGAGCGACGGACGTCAGCGACCCTCCGTACCCGGGGATGACGAGCACCGGTCCCGGGACCTGCGAGGCGGCGCCGTCCGCCGCTGGTCCGGAGCGCGTCCGCACCAGCGCCGAGATCCCCACCGCGGCGACGGCGAGGACGAGGACGGCGAGCAGACCCGTGACGAGTCGGCGGCGAGCCGGGGCGAGGCGGGACAGCACACCCCATCATCGGTCACGTCGGCGAACGAGGGCCCGGCCCGGCCGACCGGGTGTCCTAGGCTCTGCGCGTGCAGCACACCCGCAACCGCGATCTCGACGGGGTCCGTGGCCTGGCCATCCTCCTCGTCGTGGCGGCGCACGGCGGCCTGCCGGTGCGCTGGGGCGGGCTGGCCGGGGTGACCCTCTTCTTCGTGCTCTCGGGCTACCTCATCACGAGCCTGCTGCTGCGCGAGTGGGACCGGTGGGGCTCGATCAGCCTATGGCGCTTCTGGGGCCGGCGCGCCCTGAGGCTGCTGCCCGCCCTGCTCCTGCTCCTCGCCCTCGTCCCGGTCCTGCTCGCCCTGACCGACGGCGACTCCCTCGGCGAATACCCTCTCCAGGCCCTCGCGTCGTTGCTCTACGTCGGCAACTACGTGCGCATCGCCGGCCAGGACCTCGGGGTGCTCAACCACCTCTGGTCGCTCTCGGTGGAGGAGCAGTTCTACGTCGTCTGGCCGGTCGTCTTCATCGTCGTCCTCACCTGGTTCCGGGAGCGGGCACTGGCCATCGTCCTGTCCCTGGCCGCCCTCGCGACGTTCTACAGCGTGTGGACCCGCGGCACCGCCGTCCGGCTCGACATCTCCACGGAGACCAACGTCTTCGCCCTGCTCCTCGGCGTGTGCCTCGCCTTCGGCCTGCGCGAGCTGAGGGCCCGCGACGTGGACGTCCCCCGCACCAGTCCGCTCGTCCCGTTCTTCGTCATGGTGGTGCTCGCGGCCTTCCCGGGCCACGGGTCCGTCGACCAGTCGCTCTTCCGCGCCCTGGCCGTCGTGCACGCGCTCGTCGGGGTCTGGCTCGTCCACGCCGCCGTCAACGGGCACTCCACCGTCGTCGGCTCCCGCGTCATGGTCTTCTTCGGGACGATCAGCTACGCCCTCTACCTGTGGCACCAGACCTTCATCAACTCGACCCTGCTGGGCGCGCACACGGTCCCACGCAACCTCGCGCTCATCGCCGCGGCCGTCGTCATCTCGTGGCTGTCCTGGGTGCTGGTCGAGCGCCCGGTCGGCCGGCTTCGTGGCCGGCTCCGGCTCGACCAGCCGTCGAAGCGCCAACGACTCAGCGCCGTCGCCTCCGGCCACGCAGCCGGTCGCGCTGACGACTCCACCGCGTGATGCCCCGCGGAGTCCGGCCCGGACCGGTTGACTCCTGAGGTGCAGCCCGCCTTCGCTGAGATCCGTGGGGCTCGATCCGCATGCCCCTGGAGCGGGCGCTACCCGCCTCCGGCACCGACAGCAGGGCTCCGCGGGTCGGGTGAATGCGGCGTCACCGCACCCGGATGCTGCACCTTGTTCTCCTTCGACGGCACCTCGTCGTTCAGCGACTGTGCCCGCCGGTCGAGGACGCTGGTGAACGCCTGCTGTCCGTATCCGAGCAGCAGCGCATAAGTGAGGATCTGCGCCTGGGAGTCCAGCACGGACAGCCCCGGCACGAACGATGCGCTGATGGCGAGGACGCCCAGGATCGCGGTGAAGGCACCCAGTGGCACCTTGAGCCAGGCCAGTGCCACCGGCACGTCGTACGGCGTCGAGGAGTTCTCGAGCTTGCGAATCGCAACCGTCGTCGCCAGGGCCCCTCCCAACAACCCCATGAGCCCGATGACGAGGACGTCACCGCCCGAGGGCCCCGTCGTGTTCTCCCGCGTCGGACAGTTGAGGTTGCGTTGAACCGTGGACGTGACCGACTGGGTGATCTCGTTCTTGAAGCACAGCGGCATGACGCCCGGGTTCTTCGAGACGACCACCGCGGTGACGCTCAGCAACAGGATCGTGACCAGGGCAGCCAACAGGATGACGTTTCGGAATGACCTCAGCTGCGCATGCTTCTGGTCAACCCCCTCGTACCCGTCCTCGATGAGCATGCGCAACCACGCTCGCCTCCGCTCCGGCTCCATGCACGAGAGCTGCGGCTCACTGATGGACCGCGGGTCGTCCCGGTTCATCACGGCATGCGCGCGCGCCACGGCACTGGGGATCTCGGCCTCGACATCCGCCTCGGAGTAGAGCCTGACGATCTGGGAGCGAGCCGCGTGCATGTTGCGGTAGGCGGCCTCCACGAGAACCCCTCGCCACCAGTTGACGACTCGGCTCGGGACGGGATCCTTCCGGTTTGCCGCAGACTCGGCCCTGTCGATGAACTCACGCACCCCCTTGGCAATCTCCTCCTGCTCGGCATCGAAGTCCCCACGCTTCCGTGCGGCTTCGAGGCGGGTGCCGAGCATCCTGGCGTCGACGGCGACGTGTTGGACCCAGATGGTCTTGTTCGGCATGACACTCCTTCCCCTGGGGGCATCAACGGCGCGCTGCGCGGTGGACGACGCCCAGCTCTGCGCTGTTGCGTCCCTTCATGAACGGCTCGCTGCGGCGGCGGCTGCGGCCAGGGCGAGCTCGGCGACGGGGAACTTTCCGATGTCGGAGTGAGCACCCGAGAAGGGCTCGTTCGTGGTGTCGTTGATGACGTTCCGCGCGTCGACGCGGTAGAACGACCCGGGCACGAAGCCGTAGTCCGTGCCGCCGAGAGCCGGCATGACCTTGTCCTCCACGGGGCTGACCGCCCGGAAGCCGTCGGTCCCCATCCCGCCCCATCGGCCCGCCACGTCGGCCGAGATGTCCTGCTGTGCAAGGAAGGAGGCCCGTGGGTACCAAACCCCAACGGCCCAGTCGAAAGGGGTGAACGTCGAAACGAGGGGGCCATGGACCCGGTCCGCGAAGGCGTTGAGGGCGCCAGCCTTGTCGAAGGGGTTGTCCGTGGCCTGGGCGAAGGCCCAGTGGGAGAAGGCCCCTTGCACCAGCAGGAGGGACCCGACGGGGCTCTCGTCGGGGGTTCCCACCCCCGACAGTGCGAACGACACCAGTCGCGCCCCGAAGCTGTGGCCGATGAGGTGGACGGTGAGTCCGGGCACCTCCCGGTGCAGCTCGGCCAGCAACGGCCCCAGTCCGTCGTGGCCGACGTCACCGGCTCGCGCCTTCATGATCGTGTAGGAGAGCACGCGCACGGCATCCTTCGCGCCGTTGATCGCGTTACGGAACCAGTCGCCCAGGCCTTGGGTCGAGGATGCCGGAGGTGCACTCCCGAAGGCTTGGGCAGCCAGCTGGTAGGCCTGCACCGGGTCGTCTGACCCCAGCAACGCGCTCTCCCCGGCATCCTCGAACGTGCCGCCCACCGAGGGGGTGGGGGCCAAGGTCCGGATCACCTCATGGATCCGGAGGATCCGCTGCGTCCTGGACTCCTCGGACTCCGCAGGCCCCAGGGCGACGCCATCGTCGATGAGTCTTCCGATCTCGCTGACCGCATCCTGATCGGCTGGGTCGGCAAAACCCGGGACGAGCGCCATCGCGATGGCCGCCCCCGTCAGGGATGCCGTGCCCGCGCTGACGTCGACCACCCCCGCGCCGCCCGCCTGGGTGGACCCGGCCGGAGCGGGTCCGGTGGCATCCCCTGACTCGGGAAACCACAGCGAGGGCCAGTAGAGGCCGACGAAACCGATCGGGCCGACTCCCGGCACCTCGCCGGCGCGAGCCGCGATCAGCGGGAAGACGACGTCATAGAGGGCCCTGGCACTGCGTTCGGACGTGCCCCAGCCATGACTGAACACGAACAGGTCGGCCACCCCTTCGGCGTGCAGCTCGGTCACGAGGTCGCCCCGGGCTGGCGACGTGAGCGTCCCCTTCGCATCGAAGACCACGTCCCATACCGGCTCCCCGGTCTGCTGTCGTCGCATGACACTCGCTCCTTGATCTCAGACGTTCGAAAGCATTCGCATCAGGTCGACAAGGCCAGCCCCCTGGGCGTACCGCTCCCGACCCAGGTCGGTGGCGCTGTCCATCAGCAGCTGCTTGACCTCGCGCGGTCGGCCGACGAACTCCGGGCGCGCCGAGAGGAACGCTGCGATGACTCCGGACACGTGCGGCGCCGCCATGGACGTGCCCGACTGTTCGGCGTACGTGAGAAGGGCGTCGTTCCGAGCCGCCTGGTCCATGGCCGCCAAGGCGTCGGCGGAGACGTCGAGGCCGGCTCCAGAGCGCACCTCCCCGATCGCGGCCGAGGTGATCCACTCCCCGGGTGCCACCACGTCGGGCTTCATCCGGCCGTCGAGGGTGGGGCCCTTGCCCGACGTCCACGTCACGCCGAAGACGTGCGGCGCATCACGGTGCGTCGATCCGACGGCGATGCAGTCTGCCGCATGAGCAGGCTCGGTGATCGACCCCAGGCTCGCCGACGTGCTGGTCGAGTCGCCGCCGGCAGTGCGCGCGCCATAGTTCCCGGCCGAGATCACGACGACGACCCCGGACGCCACGAGCTGATTCACGGCCTGGCTCAGCGGCGACTGGCCGGCTGCATAGCCGCGCGGGTCCCACTCGCACCCCAGACTCATGTTCACCCCATGCACACGCAGCAGGCCGGGGTCGACGTTGACCTCGGTGCGCAGGTACGTGAGAGCCCTGATCACGGCGCTCGAGGACGTGACCCACGTGCCCTGGGGACTCTGGCGCATGACCTTGAGGCTGACGAGCTGGCACGCCGGCGCCATTCCCGACAGCGCACCGTGGACCCGTTGGACGAACCCGCCGTCCACGGGCGCCTTCGAGTCGGCGACCCTTGGGGTGCCGCCCGCCGGGGCCCGCCCCGAGATGATGCCGGCCACGTGCGTGCCGTGACCGCTCTGGTCGCTCAGCGGTCGGAGCGGCTCCGATCGAGGCGTTCCGTCGGCCGGAGGGTTGACCAGCGGGCTGAAGTCTCGGTGCAGGCCCGTCGTCAGTCCGGTGCCAGTACCGCCGGACACCTCCTCGGTGGCGAGCTCGAGCTCGGAGAAATGCGGATGGGTGGCGTCGATGCCACTGTCGACGACGGCCCACACCACCCGGTCGCCGCGGGCGGCGTAGGAGCGCCAGGCGGCATCCGCCTTGACCGTCGGAGCGGAACGGTCGATCTGGGGATACATGGGGTAGTCGGGGTAGGCGCGGAAGATCGTCGCCGGGCGTCCGTCGCGCTGGGCATCGAGCCGGTCCTGTTGGATCATGCGGCTCAGGTCCGCCCGCGACAGCACGCACTGGTACAGCTTGGGTGACACGAGCTGAAGCCGGTCCGGGACCTCCGGCAGCACGTGGCTCGACCCCGTCTCCTCCGACGGCCACCACCCCCCTGCCACCCCCACGTAGTCCGCCCAGAGGGCATAGAAGTCAGTGCGAACCGTCTCGAGCCCTCCCGGGTAGAGGAGGTTGAGCTCGATCAGGATCGGCACGCGCTCGTCGGAGTCGACGTGCTCTCGGTCGGAGCCCCCGGAGCCGGGCGCGGTCAGGCGCAGGTTGCCGACGATCGGTGACCGCGGCCCTGACTCGGGCGTGTTGGCCATCCGCCACCCTCCCCTCCGGTCGGGACCCCAATGGCCCAGAAAGAGAAGTTCCAGCTCTGATCAGTCATGGCCGAAAGGGGCGCGGCACAGGCCGCGCCGAACTGACGGAGGCTCCCGGTCCCCTTCGCCGGAATTTCGGACAGCCAACCGACCGCGGTCGGTGCTGGCTACCGTTCCAGTGTCCTCGTTCCCGCGCCTCTTGACCACGGAATGAGCGCACTGGTGGTGAGCGGTCCCTCCGCTGCGAAGTCGTCGTCCCCGGATCGCCGGGCCGTTCACGACCCGGACCCCGGTCGGGTCAGGCGACGACTCCGTCGAGGTAGAACCAGCGCCCTGCGCGCCGCACAAAGTGGCTCGTCTCACGCAGTGTCCCCCGCTGCCCACCCTGCACCCAACGCGCGGCGAAGGCGACTGTGCCCTCGGCGTCGGTGGCCCCACCGGCCCGGACGTCGAGGACCCGGAGGTCGAGCCACCGGGTGTCGTCGAGGTCGACGTCGTCCGGACGGGTCCGGGGGTGCCACGTCCGGTAGAGGTACGCCTCGTCACCGACGACGAAGGCGCTGTAGCGCGAACGCATCAGCTCCTCCGCGGTGGTCGCGAGGCGCTCGCCGTCGTGGAGCGGACCGCAGCACACGGCATACGCCTGCCCGGTGCCGCACGGGCAGCTCCCGCGCTCGGCCGAGGTGGTGCCCACCGCTCAGTCCCGGTGCTGCGCGTCGCGCGAGGGCCACGGCGCGTCGCTCGGGCGCAGGCTCGCCCAGCCACGGGAGCGCGCGAGCTGGGCCGCGAGGATCCCGGCGACCGCGGCGCCGTTGCTCACTCCACCGGCCAGGACCGCGTCGACCGCGTCGTCGAGGGGGACCCAGCGCGGCTGCAGCGTCAGCTCCTCCGCGGTGCGCTCGTGGGCGTCCCGCTCGGGGATGTCGCCGAGGTCACGGGCCAGGAAGATCCGCATCGGCTCGGGGTACACGCCCGGGGAGGCGACGAGGTCGACGAGCAGCTCCCACCGCTGCGCGACGAGGTCGACCTCCTCGGCGAGCTCACGGGCCGCGGCGTCCCGGGGCGGCTCCCCCGCGACGTCGAGCATTCCGGCGGGCAGCTCCCAGACGTGACCGGCGGCCGCGTGGCGGTACTGCCGGATCATCAGGACGTGGTCGACGCCGTCGAACTTGTGAAGCGCCACGACGACGACCGCGCCCGGGTGGCTGATGAACTCGCGGACGACGACCCCGCCGTCACCGAGGTCGACCCGGTCGCGCCGCACGTCGAAGACCATCCCCGTGAAGGCAGTCTCCGAGGCGAGCACCTCGTGCCGGCCCCACGCCTCGGGGAGGTCCGAGACCCGTGCCCGGGGGGCGTCGAGGCTCACTCCGGGACAGCCGCGGAGCCGGGCGTCCCCGCGGAGACGGGGACGGGCTCGCGCCCGTCCTCACCGGCGGACGCGCGTCCCGAGGCGGCCTGCTCGGCGGCGTGCTGGCGCTCGACCTCGACGAGGCGGCCGCTGCGCTGCCGCTCGATCGCCGCGCCGATGAGCCCGGCGAAGAGCGGGTGGGCGCGGTTGGGCCGCGACAGGAACTCCGGGTGGGCCTGGGTCGAGACGTAATAGGGGTGCACGTCGCGAGGCAGCTCGACGAACTCCACGAGGGTGCCGTCGGGCGAGGTGCCGGAGAAGACGAGCCCCGCCTCCTCCAGCTCGGTGCGGTAGGCGTTGTTGACCTCGTAGCGGTGCCGGTGGCGCTCGCCCACCTCGGCCTCGCCGTAGGTCTCGCGGACGACGCTGCCCTCCTTGAGGGCCGCGGGGTAGAGACCCAGGCGCATCGTCCCGCCGAGGTCGCCGGCACCCTCGACGAAGGCCTTCTGCTCCTCCATCGTGGCGATGACCGGGTGCTGGGTGTCGGGGTCGAACTCGGTCGAGCTCGCGTCGGCGTTGCCGGCCACGGAGCGGGCGTACTCGATGACCATGCACTGCAGGCCGAGGCAGATGCCGAGGGTGGGCACCTGCTTCTCGCGGGCCCAGGTGAGCGCGCCGAGCTTGCCCTCGATGCCGCGGATGCCGAAGCCGCCGGGCACGAGCACGCCGTCGACGCCGCCGAGCGCCTTCTGGGCCCCGGCCGGGGTCTGGCACTCGTCGCTCGCGACCCAGCGGATGCGCACCCGGGCGTCGTGGTGGAACCCGCCGGCCCGCATCGCCTCGGTGACCGAGAGGTAGGCGTCGGGCAGGTCGATGTACTTGCCGACGAGAGCGATCTCGACGTCGTGCTCCGGGTCGTGGACCCGCTGGAGCAGGGAGTCCCACTCGGTCCAGTCGACGTCACGGAAGCCGAGGCCGAGGCGCCGGATGACGTAGGCGTCGAGCCCCTCGCGGTGGAGCACCTTGGGGATGTCGTAGATGCTCGCCGCGTCGACGGCCGCGGCGACCGCGTCGACGTCGACGTCGCACATGAGGGAGATCTTGCGCTTGATCGGCTCGGGGATCTCACGGTCGGCCCGCAGCACGAGCCCGTCGGGCTGGATGCCGACCTGGCGCAGCGCGGCCACGGAGTGCTGCGTCGGCTTGGTCTTGAGCTCGCCGCTCGGGGCGAGGTAGGGCACGAGCGAGACGTGGAGGAAGAAGCTGTTGTCGCGGCCGATGAGGTGGCGCACCTGGCGTGCCGCCTCGAGGAAGGGCAGCGACTCGATGTCACCGACGGTGCCACCGATCTCGGTGATGATGACGTCGGGGGCGTCGTCCCCGCCGGAGGCGAGCGCCCGCATCCGGGCGACGATCTCGTTGGTGATGTGCGGGATCACCTGGACCGTGTCGCCGAGGTACTCGCCGCGACGCTCACGGGCGATGACGGTGTTGTAGACCTGCCCCGTCGTCACGTTGGCGCTGCCGACGAGGTTGACGTCGAGGAAGCGCTCGTAGTGCCCGATGTCGAGGTCGGTCTCCGCCCCGTCGTCGGTCACGAAGACCTCGCCGTGCTGGAACGGGTTCATCGTCCCCGGGTCCACGTTGAGATAGGGGTCGAGCTTCTGCATCGTGACCGAGAGGCCTCGAGATCTCAGAAGTCGTCCGAGGCTGGATGCCGTGAGGCCCTTGCCGAGAGAGGAGGCGACGCCCCCGGTGACAAAGATGTGTTTCGTCGTTTCCACCACGGGCTGTCAGTCTACGTCACTTCTCGAGGGCCGCGACGTAGCGGTCCACCCACCGGCGCGCCTCGACCTCGGGGGACGCCCAGCCTCGCGCCAGCTCGCGCCCGGCGGACGAGCGTCGTTGCCACTGCTGGGAGTCGGAGAGCAGGCTGTCGACGGCGTCGGCGACCCCCGGGGCGTCGCCCACCTCCACGAGGTGCCCGGCGTCGCCGAGGAGCCCGGGCAGGCCGCCGGTGCGGGTCGCGACGACGGGCAGCCCCGCGGCCATCGCCTCCTGCACGACGAGGGCCCGCGCCTCCCAGCGGCTGGTCAGGACGAAGGCGTTCGCAGCGCCGAGCCACGCACCGATGTCGTCACGAGGGCCGAGCAGGTGCAGCGGTATGCCGTGTGCTGCCTCCTCGACGTCGGCGCGGAGCTGCTCGTCACCGCCCCCGACGACGACCCAGGTGGCGCCGGACCGGGAGCGACGGACGGCCTGGACGAGCGTCATGAGGTCCTTCTGCGGGGCGATCCTCGACACGGTGAGCACGAGGGGGCCGGTGGCCGCCGGGAGCCCGGCGTCCTCGAGCAGGCGCTCCGCCCGCCGCCGCCGCTCCTGCAAGGTCGGGACGGAGTCTGCGAGCAGGGACGCCACCCAGGGCGAGGCGACCCCGGCGAGCTCGGTGGTGCGTGCCCCGAGGTCGGCGGCGAGAGCGACGAGGTCGTCGCTGGCCCCCGTCACGAGGTCGGCCCGTCGCAGCGCCCACCCGACGAGCCGCGACGCCGGACCGGTGCGCAGCCGTGGCGGGAGGTCGTTGTGGAGGGAGACGACGAGCCGGGGACGCGGGCGGGCCCGGGCCACCGCGACCGCGGCCACGACCGCCGCCTGGTGGCCGTGCGCGTGGACGACGTCGACCGACCCGGCGAGCCGCATCACCCGGTGCCAGTCGAGCGGGCCGCGCGCCGCCGCGGCGCCCGCGTGGACGGGCCAGCTCAGCTCGGCGTCGTCCCAGCCGAAGGCGGCGGCGGTCGCGGGCGCCGTGACGACGACGACCTCGTGCCCGGCCACCCGCAGGTCGTGGCGGAGCCCGTCGACGTGGGCTCCGATCCCGCCGGTGGCCCGACCGACGACGAGGAGCACCCTCATCGGGAGTCACCGCCGGCGACGACCTGCGGGCGGGCCCCGCGGACCCGGGCGAGGACCGAGCGGTCGCCGAGGAGGGTGACACCGGCGAGGACCACGACCGCGCCGAGCCCGACGACGGCGCACTCCACGGCAGCCGACGCCAGCCCGGACGGCGTCCAGCGCCCCCCGACCCACCATCCTCCTGCGGCCGCGGCCGCGGCCCCGAGCAGCACGACGGCGACGGGCCGGACGGGCACCGCGAGGGCGTGCCGGCCCCAGGCCCGGGCCACGAGCACCCCGAGGCCGAGCGCCCCGGCCAGGAGCCCGGTGCTGCTGCCGATGGCGAGGGCCTCGAGGGTGTTGCCCGGGTCGAGCGGGCCGGTGCGCGCCACGAGCGGGACGAGGGTCGTGGCCAGCCATCCGACGGCGACGACCGCCCCGGCGGCCCGCGCCCTCCCCCGCACGTAGGACGCCCGCGACAGCAGTCCGATGACGGACAGGGCGAGGATGCCGGGCGCCGAGAGCACGAGGGCGGCCGGGACCGACGCGAGCGCGGCGCCGCCGGACGCGTCGCCCCGTCCCGCGTCGAGCAGCGAGAAGAACGACCCGACCGGGCGCGCGACGGCGGCGATGAGGCCGACGGCGACGGTGCCGGCGAGGATCGTCGCCAGCCAGGTGCTGCGCAGGGTGTCGACCGCGGCCCCCGCCCGGCCGGGCGCGCCGTCCTCGCGTGCGGCGCTGCGGGCCAGGCTGGGGAACGCGGCGGTCGCGAGCGGCACGGCGAGGACGGCATACGGCAGGAGGGCGACGGCCTGGACGTAGGTCCACACGTTGAGCGTGCCCGGACCGCCGCGGGCGTTGGCGATGCCAATCACGACGAGCGTCGCGAGCTGCTGGCCGGCCACGGCGAGCAGGCCGGCGACGGCGAGGCGGCGCACGCGCGCCCCGACCTCGTCGTGGAAGGTGAGGGTGGGTCGCAGCCGGACCCCGGCCCGCGCGAGGGGCAGCAGCAGCGGCACGCTGAGGGCGACGACGCCGAGCGTGGTGCCGAAGGCAAGCACCGTCGTGGCGGCGGCAGGAACGGCGGCGGGCGCAGCCGCGGGGTCGGTCACGACCGCGCCGTAGACGAGGTAGGTCACGATGACGACGAGGCTCGAGAGCAGCGGTGCGAGTGCCGCGCCGACGAAGCGTCGGTGGGACTGGAGCACCCCTCCGAGCACGATGCCGAGCCCGTAGAGCGGGATCTGCACCGCGAACACCCGGAGCAGCCCGGCCCCGAGGTCGACCGCGCCGGCGCAGCCGTCGACTCCGCCGAGCAGGAGCCCCGTGATCGGGCGCGCGGCGACCGCGACGATCAGCCCGACCGGCACGAGGACGACGAGCGCCCAGGTGAGCAGGGCCGAGGCCGTGCGGTCGGCCTCCTCGGCGTCGCCGCGGGCCAGGGCCGCGGACACGATGGGGACGGCGACTGCGGCGAGCACGCCTCCGGCGGCGATCTCGTAGAGGACGTTCGGGACGGCGTTGACCGACTGGTAGACGCTGCCGACGCAGGTGGCGCCGACGGAGTGCGAGAAGGCGAACCACCGGCCGAAGCCGACGACCCGGGCCAGCAGGGTGATCACCGCGATCGACCCGGCCGCTGCGGCGATGCTCCGGATCGGGACCCCCGACGGTCGGCCCGGCGAGGTCCCGGGCGGGGCCGTGCTCACGAGGTCCCCCGACCCCACTCGTCGATCCGTCGCAGCACGGGGTGGCGGGCGATGACGGCGGTGAAGCTGACTCGCTCGGACGCGAGCGTGAGGGCGGTCAGCGCCACGAGCGCGGCGGCCCGACCGGCCGGGCCGAGGCGTGCCACGAGCGCGGCGCCGAGCAGCGCTCCCGCGGCGTTGGCTCCCGTGTCCCCGAGCATGGCGCGGGCAGCGAGGTCGGCCGGCAGCACCCCGAGGGACGCGCCGAGGGCGGCGGGGGCGGCGGGACCGACCGGGCCGGCGGCGACGATCACGGACGCGACGGCGGCGCTCACCTTGAGCGCCCGACCGGGCCTCAGGTCGAAGAGGTTGACGGCGTTGGCGGCCCCGGCGATCACGGCACCCCCGAGCAGCACGGAGAGGAAGGGCGGGGGTCTGCGACGGCCGGCGACGTCGCACCCCGGCGCCCACGGGCGGTCGACGAGGGCGGCGCCGAGCACCCCCGAGGCGGCGAGGCCGACGATCTTGACCGAGCCGGTCGTCACCTCTCCCCGGGACAGGGCGCCGAGGTGACCGCGCAGGCCCTTGCTGCTCGCGTCGCCACCGAGGTCGTCGAGAGCCCCGAGGGCTCCCGCCGCGATCGCGACGACGACGGGCGCGGCTCGACCGGACCGTGACCGGACCGGCGAGCCTAGTGAGGCGGACGTCGTGGCCGGCCACACGGACAGGAGGGCCCCCGCTACGGCGCCGGCCACCCAGGCCGGACCCTCGAGGAGCGTCACCGGGTCGCCGGCGTGGTTGGTGCGGGCCCACGGGCCGCGCATCCCGTCGGGGAGCCGCGGCGCGCTCCCGAGGGCGCCGGCCGAGACGAGGGCGCTGGTTCCCGCGGTGAGCGCGGTGCGACCGAACGACCGCAGCAGGTGGTGCGGCGGACGAGCCGTCACGGAGCCACCCGCGGCACGGCAGCGGTCGCACCCTCGGAGATGCCGTAGTGGCCAATGTCGCCGGTGAGCTGCGCCTCGATCGCGAGCACGACGCGTGCCGGGCCGCTCCCGCCGAGGGCGTGGTCGACGGTGCTGATCGAGGTGGCGGTCGTCCGGTCCGAGCGGACGGCAGAGACGCCGTCGCTCGTCACCGGCTGGCCCGCCGCCACGACCGGCTCCACGCCCGCGACGACGGTGGTGGCGGAGTGGTCGAGCAGGGCCGTCGCGAGGGCCCGGACCTCGTCGGACACGGCCGCGACGGCCGCCTCCTCTCCGGAGTAGTGACCTGAGACGACGACCGCGAGGTCACCCGGGTCGATCTGCGCCTCGGTGCTGTCGAGCAGTCCGGCGTCGGACAGGACCGCGAGGGCGGCGGTTCGCTCCGGCGTCGGCCCGGCGGAGTCACGGCTGACGACGACCTGCGCGAGCACCTCCTGGAGCAGGGCGTCGCCCTGGTCCGTGCTCGTCACGCCGAGGGCTGTCGCCGCGGCGGTCGCCGCGGTCGCGCGCGCGGCCGCCTTGGTCGGGTCGGCCCAGTCGGCGCTGAGGGCGACGGTCGCGGTCACGGTCGCACCGCTCGCGGCGAGCGTCGTCTGGAGCTGCTTGACCAGGCCCCCGTCGGCTGAGGGCAGCGCGACGAGCACGACCTGGTGCGTGGGCAGCCGTCCCGCGACGACCCGGCTGCTCACGGCCTCGGCGTAGTCCTGCTCGGCCGTGACCATCTTCTCGCTGGCATCGAGCTTGTCGTTGAGGTCCTGCTTGTCGGTGCGCAGCGCCGAGACCTGGTCGGTCAGCTGGTTGCCGAGGTTGGACTGGAGTGGCCCGGCGCCGAGGACGATGCCGACCGCGAGCGCGAGGAAGATCGAGATGATCGAGACGAGGTGGTAGCGGAAGTCGATCACGTGAAGATCCCAACGATGGCGGACCGGAGGTCGTCCCAGCGAGCGCCGAGGACCTGGATCCACCCCTGACCGATGGGGGTGGAGGCGACGGCCACGGAGAAGGCGAGCAGGCCCACCGCGAGCATCGTGAGCAGCAGGCGGCCGGGGATCCGGGCCCGGTAGAGCCGGCTGACGCCCTTGGCGTCGACGAGCTTGCCACCGACCCGCAGCCGGGTGAGGAAGGTCGAGGCCTGGCCGTCGCGGCCCTTGTCGAGGAACTCGACGAGGGTCACGTGCGTGCCGACGGCGACGATGAGCTCGGCGCCGCAGTCATCGGCGAGGAGCATCGCGACGTCCTCGCTGGTGCCCGCCGCCGGGAAGACAACCGTGTCGATGCCCAGCGCCTCGACGCGCGCCAGGCCGGGGGCGCGGCCGTCGCGGTAGGCGTGGACGACGATCTCGGCCCCGCAGCGCAGCGCCCGGTCGGAGACGGAGTCCATGTCGCCGACGATGAGGTCGGGGCGGTGGCCCGCTTCGAGGATGGCGTCGGCGCCGCCGTCGACCCCGATGAGGACGGGCCGGTACTCCCGGATGTAGGGCCGGAGTGCCTCGAG
Source organism: Terracoccus sp. (assembly GCA_039928615.1). GTDB lineage: Bacteria > Actinomycetota > Actinomycetes > Actinomycetales > Dermatophilaceae > JBDSSS01. Next base: position 26,830 of record JBDSSS010000092.1, read on the forward strand.
GTCCTCGCGGTAGTGGTAGCCCCGCACGACGATGAGGCAGTGCCGTCCGTCGATGACCGTCCGGATCGGCGGGGTGCCGATGCCGTCGAGGAGCAGGTCGCGCTCCTTGCGGATGAACTCCATCGTGTTCGTCGCGAACGCCTCGATCTGGACGGCGAGGCCGGCGCGCGCCAGCTGCATGTCCGCCTCGATCAGGGCGTCGTCGAGGGCGCGGCCGGAGGCGACCTTCAGCTCCCCCGACCAGAGGTCGTCGCCGTCGACGCGCAACGGGCTGCCGTCCCGGACCGCCATCACGGCCAGGCCGGCGGCGTCGAGCAGGGGGATCCCGGCGTCGATGAGGATCTGCGGGCCGACGTTCGGGTAGCGCCCGGACGTCGACGGGACGGCGTTGACGACCGCCGCAGGGCGGGCCGTGACGAGTGCCTCCGCGCTGACCTTGTCGAGGTCGGTGTGGTTGATGACGGCGATGTCGCCCGGTTTGAGGCGTTTGGTCAGGTCCTTGGTCCGTCGGTCGACCCGCGCCGGGCCCGTCACTCCCGGACCGGGGTCCGGGGCGTTGCGCGGGCGTCGCAGGGAGAGGGCCATGATGGGCCAATCGTGCCATGCGAGCACCCCGTCGACCCACGCGACAGCCCCGCCGGAGGTCCCCGATCGCGACGACACCCGCAGCGTGGTCAGCGGGTGGCAGCCGTCCGAAGGGCTGCCGTCTGGGCGAGCAGGTCGTGGGCGTGCGCGAGACCGGCCTCGGAGTCGGGGTCTCCACCCATCATCCGGGACAGCTCGCGCAGCCTCCGGTCGTCCTCGACGGCGGTGACGCTGCTCGAGGTGATCGCGCCGTCGTCGGCCTTGTGCACCACGAGGTGGCGGTCGGCGAAGGCCGCGACCTGCGCGAGGTGCGTGACGACGATGACCTGGGCACCCTCGGCCAGGGCGGCGAGGCGGGCCCCCACGTCGAGGGCCGCGGCGCCGCCGACCCCCGCGTCCACCTCGTCGAAGACGAAGGTCGGGGGGGTGGTGGCCTCCGAGTCGTGGCCGGCTCCGACGACCTCGAGCGCGAGCATGACGCGGGAGAGCTCACCCCCCGAGGCGGCCTTGGCGACGCTCCGCGCGGGGGCGCCGGCGTTGGCGGCGAGCAGGATCTCCACCTCGTCGATGCCGTGTCGGGTCAGCCGCACCGTCTCGCCGTCCGAGAGGGCCAGCCCGTCGGGGTCGGGCCGTCGGGTCACCTCGACCTCGACGACGGCCCGTCCCATCGCCAGGTGGGTGAGCTCCTCGCTGACCCGTGCACCGAAGCGGGTGGCCGCCTCCTGCCTCGCCGCGGAGAGCCGCTCGGCTCCTGCGACGAGCTCGTCCCGCAGCGTAAGGACCTCGGTGTCGAGGCTGCCGATGCGGTCGTCGGCGCGGACGAGCTCGTCGAGTCGCGCCGCGGCCCGCCCTGACCAGGCGAGGACGTCGTCGACCGTGTCGCCGTAGCGGCGGGTGAGCCCGGTGAGCGCCGCCCTCCGCTCCTGCACGAAGGACAACCGGCCGGGGTCGAGGTCGACGTCGTCGAGGTAGGCGGTGAGGTCGGCTGCAAGGTCCGTCACGAGGGTGCCGACCTCGTGGACGCGGACGTCGAGCGAGCGCAGCTGCTCGTCGTGCTCGCTGGCCGTGCCCAGATGGGCCCGGGTCGACCCGATGAGGTCGGCGACGCTCGGGACGGGCTGGGCGGCATACTCGTCGCCGGTGAGGGTCGAGAGGGCCTGCCCGGCGGCAAGGCGGAGGGTGTCGGCGTGGGCGAGCCGCTCGTCCTCGGCCCGCAGGGCGAGGTCCTCACCGGGCTGGGGGTCCAGCGCCTCGATCTCCTCGAGCGAGGCGGTGAGCGCGTCGATCTCCCGGGCCCGTTCGTGGGCGAGGTCGCGCAGCCGGTCGAGCTCGCGCTGAGCGCTGCGCCAGCGGTCGAAGAGGGTGCCGACCTCCGTGCGGAGGCTGCGCATGCCGGGGCCGCCGAAGTCGTCGAGCACCTCACGATGGGCCTCCCCCTGGCGGAGGCGCCACTGGTCGGCCTGGCCGTGGACCGCGACGAGCATCCGCCCGAGGTCGGCGAGCACCGCCACCGGAGCGGTGCGGCCACCGACGTGGGCCCGGGAGCGACCTGCCGCGGCGATCGTGCGGGCGATGACGAGCTCTCCCCCGTCGTGTGCGGCGCCGGCCTCCTCCGCGCGGAGCAGCGCCGGGTGGCCCGCCGGGAGCTGGATGACGCCCTCGACGAAGGCCGCGTCCGCGCCGGTGCGCACGAGCCCGGGGTCGGCCCGCTCACCGAGGAGCAGCCCGAGCCCGGACACGACCATCGTCTTGCCGGCTCCGGTCTCGCCCGTGAGGACGTTGAGCCCGGGGCTGAGGTCGAGGACGGCGTCGTCGATGACCCCGATCCCGCGGATCCTCATCTGGCTGAACACGGCACCACCCTAGGCGCACGTCGGCCACCCCGAGGGGTGGACACCCGGCGCGAGGACCTGTGCAGTTGAATGGCCCGGACCCCTGGGCGGCCGCGACGTCGGCGCGGCCGGGTGGAGACCACCCGATCACCAGACGAAGGAGTGTGTCGTGGACCAGTTCCTGTCGGAGGAGTTCCTCAGCTCCGCCGTCAACCTCCTCGTGCGCCTCGTCGAGGCCGCCGGCGCGCTCGTCATCGCCGTGGGCGCGGCGGTGGCGGTCGTCCGGTTCGTGGCGGCGCTGCCCCGGCGTGACGCCGACGAGTTCGTGCTCGTCCGGCTCGGCCTCGGCCGCTTCCTCGCGCTCGGGCTGGAGTTCCAGCTCGCGGCGGACGTCATGCGCACCGCGGTCGCCCCCAGCTTCGAGGAGCTCGGCAAGCTCGCTGCCGTCGCCGCGATCCGGACCGCGCTCAACTACTTCCTCAGCCGTGAGATCCGCGAGGAGCGGCAGGTGCTCACCGAGAGGGAGAACGGCCGGACCGGAGCGGGTGCCCGGGGCGAGGGCGCCTGACGCGATGACCTTCGTGTCGGCCGTGCTCGCCCCCGCCGTCGTGCTGGCAGGGCTCGTACTCGCCCTGGCCGGACTCGTCGCGACCCGCGACGGAGTCGGCAGCCTGCGGATCTTCCTCGACCTGCTCCTGGCCGGGGGTCTGCTGCGGCTCACCGCCGACGTGGGTTGGTCCGCTCTCGCCACGACCGCGGCGCTCGTCGCGATCCGCACGGTCGTCGTGCGAGCCGTGCACCGGTCCGCCCGCGCGGAGGTCTGAGCCAGCGGCTACGCCCCGCCGCTGCCGTTCCCGCGCCAGCCGGCGACGGACAGGTCGAACTTGGCGACGAGACGGTCGGCGAAGGGTGCGCTGGTCAGCCGGGCCAGGCGCACCGGGCGGTCGCTCTTGCAGACCTCGATGCGTGAGCCCGGCGGCAGGTCGACGTGCCGGCGCCCGTCGCACCACATGACGGCCGAGCCCTCGGTGTCGGCCTTGACCTCGATGGCGAGGTGGGTGTCCGGTCCGAGGACGAGCGGCCGGGCGAAGAGCGCGTGCGCGGAGTTGGGCACGAGGAGCATGGCCTCGACCTGGGGCCAGACGACCGGTCCCCCGGCCGAGAAGGCGTAGGCGGTCGACCCCGTCGGGGTGGACACGATGACCCCGTCGCAGCCCCACGTCGACAGCGGTCGGGCGTCGACCTCGACGGTGACCTCGAGCATCCTCTCCCGCGAGGCCTTCTCGACGCTGACCTCGTTGAGGGCCCAGCTGGTGGCGAGCAGCTCGCCGCCGTGCTTGGCGTCGACGCGCAGCGTCATCCGCTCCTCGACGGTGTACTGGTTGCTCGCGATCCGCTCGACCGTCGCGTCGAGGTCGTCACGCTCGGCCTCGGCGAGGAAACCGACGTGGCCGAGGTTGACCCCGAGCAGCGGGACGTCGGCGCTGCGCGCGAACTCGGCGCCGCGCAGGATGGTCCCGTCGCCACCGAGCACGACGACGAGGTCGCACCCCTCGGCGACGTGCCCCTCGGTGTCGATGTGCACGCGAGGGGTGCGGGTCAGGTCGAGCGCCCTCGCCTCGTCCGCCTGCAGGGAGACGTCGATGCCGAGGTGGGTGAGACGCTCGATCACACCTCTGGCGACGGCCACGGCCTCGGGTCGGCGCGGGTGCGCCACGAGCAGGATCCTGCGGGTCACGATGCTCCCTCCACGTCGAGAGACCCCAGCATGTCATCCACGGCCGTTGGTCCGGCGCCGGGCACGGGCCGGGGGGCGAGCCAGAGCAGGAACTCCCGGTTGCCGTCACCCCCGGCGATCGGGCTGGGGGTCATCCCGTGCACGTGCAGGCCGACCTCCGTGGCTGCGGCGGCGACCCGGCCGACGACGCGTCGACGCTCGGAGGGGGAGGTGACGACCCCGCGGTGGCCGAGGCGCTCACGGCCGACCTCGAACTGGGGCTTGACGAGGACCACGACGTCGCCGCCGTCGGTGACGAGCGCCCGCATCGGGGGGAGGGCGATGGTGAGCGAGATGAAGCTGAGGTCCGACACGACGAGGTCGAAGAGCCCACCGAGCCCGTCCGCGTCCACGTCCCTGATGTTGGTTCCGGGCAGGTCGGTGACGCGCCCGTCACCGGCGATCGACGCGACGAGCTGGTCGTGGCCGACGTCGAGGGCCGTGACGTGCGCGGCCCCCGCCTCGAGGAGCACCTGGGTGAAGCCACCCGTGCTCGCGCCGACGTCGAGGCAGCGACGGCCGGCGACCTCGATCGGCCACGTCCCGAGGGCGTGCAGCAGCTTGTGGGCCGCCCGGCCCACCCACCGGTCCGGCTCGCGGGTCAGTGACACCACGGACTCGTCGCTGACCGGGGTCGCGGGCTTGGTGATGATCTCGCCGTCGACCGACACGACGCCGGCGGTGACGAGCTGGCGGGCCTGGGTCCGTGAGCGGGCGAGACCCCGGGCCACGAGCTCGACGTCGACACGGCGGCTGGTCGCGGTCATCTCCGGCCCATCAGGCGCTCGCCAGCGACCGCTCAGGACCCGCCGAGGTCACGGAGCCGTTCCTGGAGTCGCTCGTGGGCCTGCTCACCGGCCGCGATCCGCTGGCCCAGGTCACCGGACTGTGCGGCGGCGACCTCGGCGAGCACGTCATCGACGACTGCGTCGCCCGTCGTCGGCGCGGCCTCGGGCGTGGGCCTCATCTCGACCGGCTCGACGGCTGCGTCGCTCGCGGTGGTGTCGGTGTCCATCGTGGGTCCCCTTCCGTGTCGCGGGCCACGCTACCGGGTGGTCGCGGCCCGCTCCGACGTCCGGATCAGTCGGGGGAGGGCGAGTCCCGCTCCGTCTCAGAGGCGAACACGCTGTCGATGCGCCTACCTGCGGCCACGAGCTGCTGCCGGTCGACCGAATCGTCTCGGGCCACGACCGCCGCCACTGCTGCGAGCGAGGCGCGGACCACCTCGATGGCCGTGCCGGTGCCACTGACCTGGAGCTCCCCGCGCTCGAACGTGGCTCGCGCCCGGCCACACACCCAGGCGTCGCTGTCCCGGCGCGGGGCAACATACGGCTGAAGCAGCTCGCGCAGCTCACCGATGACGTAGGTGGGGGCGGGCGCGTCAGCCCAGAGGAGCAGGGCGCTCGGCGCCTCGACGCCCGTGAGCACCCAAGCGCTCGGCAACCCGGCGCGCACGGCGCCGGCGATGTCGGTGGCGAGCCGGTCGCCCACCGCCAGCGCCCGGTCCGAGGCCACCTCGAGACGACGTAGCGACAGCTCGTAGAGCGGCGCGTGGGGTTTGCCGACGACGTCGGGACGGCGGCCGACGGCAGAAGCGAGCAGGTCGACATAGGCCCCGTTGCCGGGGCCGCTCCCCCACTCGAGCGGGAGGGTGGCGTCGTCGTTCGTCGCGACCCACACGCACCCGGTCGCGAGGTGGCGGGCCGCGACCTCGTAGTCAGCGACGGTGAGGCCGCGCCCGAAGCCCTGCAGGACCGCTGACACCTCCGCGCCGGACGACCTCGCGTCACCGGGAGGCACTGGGACGAGACCGGCCTGGCGCAGAGCAAGGGTGACACCCTCGCCGCCGAGGGCGAGCACGGCGGCGCCCCGGTCGAGCCCCGCGGCGACGAGGCGCGCGCTCAGCTCG
>JBDSSS010000093.1:0-19493 GCA_039928615.1 Terracoccus sp.
TTCGTCGCCCGGGCTACGAAACGTGCGGGGTATGCCGCCCGCGCCCGCCGTTTTCGTCGCCCGGGCTACGAAACGTGCGGGGTATGCCGCCCGCGCCCGCCGTTTTCGTCGCCCGGGTTCCGAAAGGTGCGGGGTATGCCGCCCGCGCCCGCCGTTATAGTCGCCCGGGCTACGAAACGTGCGGGGTGTCGTGCTCCAGCGCGTCGAGATACGCCGCTCCTCTTGGCGACAGCTCGTAGCCGACGTCGTGGCTGATCGTGAGGCCGAGCGCCTTGAGCTTGCGGATGTCGACCTTGAGGGGGAGCAGCTCCCGGTCGAGCAGGGAGGCCAGCTCGGTGGACACCACGTGCGGGTGGTCGCGGATCCACTCGAGGACCCCGCGGGTCCACGGCCCGGACGCCTTGACCGCATCGAGCCGAGCGAGACGGGCTCGCAGCTCGGCCAGCTCCTCGGCGCCGGGAAGGCTGCTGCGCAGCGCGATCCGCGGGTCCTCACCGACCCAGCTGAGCCGGATCCGGTAGACCTTGTCGCCCCCGCGGCCACCCCGCGGCGACGGTCGGCGAGGCGTGGGTGCAAGGAAGCGCTGGAGCGCGGCGAGGTCTGCCACTCCGGCGGCGACGGCATCAGCCTCGCGCAGCCGCTCGGGGTCGCGCACGAGGGTGACCGCGTCGAAGCGGACCACACCGGCGGAGGTCAGCTGGGTGCCTCCGACCGTGACCCGGGGAGCGTCCCAGCGGCGGAAGGCCTGGGTGACCGAGCCTGCGCGGATGCCCTCGGCGACCGGCTTGGAGATGAGCACCGCACCATCGTCGCACCCCACGCCGGGGTGGTGGCAGCAGAACGCCCGTCGGCCTGCCGATGCAGGTCAGCGGGCGTTCGTGCGGTGCCCCCGGCAGGATTCGAACCTGCGCAACCGCCTCCGGAGGGCGGTGCTCTATCCCCTGAGCTACGGGGGCGGCACGCACTTTCGTGCGCCCGGTGAGGTTAGCAGGACCGCGGACCGATCGCGGAATGCGGGGTCCCGCGCCGGGGTCCGTGCGCGCCGAGGGCCCGGCGCGCGACGCCTAGACTCGAGGTCATGACGCCGGTCGAGCTGGGCGACGCCCTCGCGGACGCGGCGGCCCGGGCGGTCCGCGAGGGCGCACTGCCGATGGCCGCCCGGACCGGGCCCCCGCCCGGCACCCGCTTCCGTCCGACCGAGCAGCGCTCCCCGGGCTCGATCTCGGACTGGGTGACCCCCGTCGCCTTGCGCTGGGCCCCGGCGCTGGGGGTGCAGCCGCGCGACGTGGCCCGGGAGCTGGCCCGCAGCCTCGGCCTCGACCCGCGGGTCGAGGCGGTCGAGGTGGCCCCGTCGGGGCTGCTCCTCATCACGCTCACCGCGCTGGCCCGCGGCGCCGTCGTCGACGCGGTGCTCGCCGCGCCGGATGCCTGGGCCCTCGGGCCGGGGTGGCGCGAGCCGCCGACCGAGCCGGCCGGCGCCCGGCCCCCGGACGACCCCGTCCGGCAGGCACAGGTCGCGCACGCCCGCCTGTGCCGGCTGGTCCGCAACGCCGAGGCCCTGGGGGTGCAGGTGCGTGGCTCCCGCGGCCGGGAGGATCTCGTCGAGGTCTCGGAGCGCCGCCTGCTGGTCGCGCTCGCCGACCTCCCGCAGCGCGCCGCCGCACCGGGCGACGCCGTCACCGACCTCGCGGGGCTCGCCGACGACTGGCGGGCACCCGTCCACCCGCAGGTCGTCGGAGCGCCGGTCGAGCGGGTCCACGGCGCCCGGCTCGGGCTCGCGACGGCCGCTCGCGTCGTCTTGCGCAATGGACTGTGGCGGCTCGGGGCGAGCGCCCCGGAGAGGATGTGACGATGCACGCACACGAGGCGGGGGCGCTCCACGCCGACGGCTACCGGGGCCCCGCCTGGCTGCAGACCCCCGTCGACGTCAACGCGCTCGTGCCCTCCCTCTGGGCCCGGTCGGTGGCCCGCGACGACGACGGCGTGCTCAGCGTCGGTGGCCTGCCGGTCGATGACCTCGCCCGAGAGTTCGGGACGCCCGCCTACGTCATCGACGAGGACGACTTCCGGGCGCGGGCTCGGGACTTCAAGGCGACGTATGCCGCCGTCTTCGCCGAGCTGTCCGGCGCGGACGTGTTCTACGCCGGCAAGGCCTTCCTCTGCACCGAGGTCGCCCGGTGGGTCAACGACGAGGGCCTGCACCTCGACGTCTGCTCCGGCGGGGAGCTCGCCGTCGCGATCCGCGCCGGCGTGCCCGGGGACAAGATCGGCATGCACGGCAACAACAAGAGCGTCGCCGAGATCCGGGCGGCGCTGCAGCACGGGGTGAGCCGGGTCGTCATCGACTCGTTCGACGAGATCGACCGGGTGGCCTCGGTCGCCGAGGAGCTCGGCGTCGTCGCCCCGGTGCTCATCCGGGTCACCGTCGGCGTCGAGGCTCACACCCACGAGTTCATCGCGACCGCCCACGAGGACCAGAAGTTCGGCCTGTCGCTGTCGGGGGGCCAGGCCTTCGAGGCGGCCCGCCGCATCCTCGACCGGCCCGACCGGCTGCGTCTGCTCGGCCTGCACAGCCACATCGGGTCCCAGATCTTCGACACCGCGGGCTTCGAGGTCTCGGCTCGTCGGATCCTCGGCCTCCACGCCCGGATCGTCAAGGAGCTCGGCGCCGAGCTGCCGGAGCTCGACCTCGGTGGCGGCTTCGGGATCGCCTACACGACCGAGCACGACCCGCTCCCGCCCCGTGAGCTCGCGACGGGCATGGCCCAGATCGTCGCCCGCGAGTGCCGGGCCGAGGGCCTGTCGGTGCCGAGGATCTCGATCGAGCCGGGGCGCGCGATCGCGGGCCCGAGCACGTTCACCCTCTACGAGGTGGGCACGGTCAAGACGGTGGACCTCGACGGCGGCGCCTCCCGGCTCTACGTGTCGGTCGACGGCGGGATGAGCGACAACGTGCGCACGGCCCTCTACGACGCCAACTACTCCTGCACCCTCGCCAACCGCGCGTCGCCGGCCCGTCCGGCTCTCGCCCGGGTCGTCGGCAAGCACTGCGAGAGCGGGGACGTCGTCGTCAAGGACGAGTTCCTCCCCGGCGACGTCGCGGCCGGTGACCTCCTCGCCGTGCCGGGGACGGGGGCCTACTGCCGGGCCCTGTCGAGCCAGTACAACCACACCCCGCGCCCGCCGGTCGTCGCCGTCCGGGACGGTCGGGCGCGGGTCATCGTGCGTCGGGAGACGATCGACGACCTCCTCGCGCTCGACGTGTGAGATGCCGGATGAGGCCCGCCCGGCCCGCAGATCGTGCGGCGCAGATGTCCGGATCGCGAAACAATGACCGTCCAACCCGTGGACAGGCGGCAGGATTCGCCTCGTGACCAGTGATGTGAGTGCCCGTCCGCCCCTGCGCGTCGCCCTGCTCGGGGCCGGTGTCGTCGGCGGGGCGGTCGCCCGGCTGCTCACCGAGCACGCGACCGACCTCGGCGCCCGCGTCGGGGTGCCGCTGGAGATCGTCGGGATCGCCGTGCGTCGTGCAGGTCGGGACCGGTCCGACCTCGGCGTCGACCCGGCGCTCGTGACGACCGATGCGGAGGAGCTCGTGACCCGGGCCGACGTCGTCGTCGAGGTGATCGGCGGGATCGAGCCGGCCCGCTCGCTCATCCTGCGCGCGATGGAGCACGGCGCCGCCGTCGTCACGGCGAACAAGGCCCTGCTGGCCGAGGACGGTCCGACCCTCTACGCGGCCGCCGCCGAGCACGGCGTCGACCTCTACTACGAAGCCGCCGTGGCCGGTGCGATCCCGCTGCTGCGCCCGCTGCGCGAGTCGCTCGCGGGTGACGAGGTCTCCCGCGTGCTCGGCATCGTCAACGGCACCACCAACTACGTGCTCGACAAGATGGACACGACGGGGGCCGGCTTCGCCGACGCCGTCGAGCAGGCTCAGGCGCTCGGTTACGCCGAGGCCGACCCGACGGCGGACGTCGAGGGCTTCGACGCCGCCGCCAAGGCCGCGATCCTCGCGTCGCTCGCCTTCCACACCCGGGTGTCGGGCAGCGACGTGCACCGTGAGGGGATCACGGAGGTCTCCGCCGCCGACGTCGCGGCCGCCCGCGAGATGGACTCGGTCGTCAAGCTGCTCGCCATCTGCGAGCGGACCCCGCGCGGCGTGAGCGTCCGCGTGCACCCCGCGATGATCCCGCGCAGCCACCCGCTCGCGGGTGTCCGCGAGGCCTACAACGCCGTCTTCGTCGAGGCCGAGGCCGCGGGCGAGCTGATGTTCTACGGCCGCGGCGCCGGGGGGGAGCCGACCGCGTCGGCGGTCCTCGGTGACGTCGTCGCCGTTGCTCGGCACCGCCTCGGAGGGGGCCTCGGGCCGGGGGAGTCGACGTATGCCGACCTCCCCGTCCTGTCGATGGGGGAGGCCCAGACCCGCTACCACATCAGCCTCGACGTCGAGGACCGTCCGGGTGTCCTCGCCCAGGTCGCCGGCGCCTTCGCCGACCACGACGTCTCGATCGAGACCGTCCGCCAGCAGCTCGTCCCGGGCCACGGTGACACCGCCGCCCGGGCAAGCCTCGTCATCGTCACCCACACCGCGAGCGATGCCGCTCTCTCGGCCACCGTGGAGCGCCTGCGCACGCTCGACGTGGTGCGCGGCGTCGACTCCGTCATGCGCGTGGAAGGTTCCTGATGGCTCACCAGTGGCGGGGCGTCATCCCCGAGTACGCCGACCGGCTCCCCATGCTCGACGGGGCGCCCGTCATCACCCTGCACGAGGGCGGCACCCCGCTCATCCTCGCCGAGCACCTCTCGGAGCTCGTCGGCGCGGAGGTCCACCTCAAGTTCGAGGGCCTCAACCCGACCGGGTCCTTCAAGGACCGTGGCATGACGACGGCGATCAGCCTCGCGGCCAAGAAGGGGGCCCGGGCCGTCATCTGCGCGAGCACCGGCAACACGAGCGCCTCCGCCGCGGCCTACGCGACGAAGGCCGGGATGACGTGTGGGGTCCTCGTTCCCGAGGGCAAGATCGCGATGGGCAAGCTGAGCCAGGCCATCGCCCACGGCGCGACGCTGCTGCAGGTCGACGGCAACTTCGACGACTGCCTCACCCTCGCCCGCAAGCTCGCCGAGGCCTATCCGGTCGAGCTCGTCAACTCGGTCAACCCGGCCCGCATCGAGGGGCAGAAGACCGCGGCCTTCGAGGTCGTCGACGCCCTCGGTGACGCTCCCGACATCCACTGCCTCCCCGTCGGCAACGCCGGCAACATCACCGCCTACTGGCGTGGCTACCGCGAGTACAGCGCCGACCCCTCCGTCAGCGACCAGCCGGGTCCCGCGACTCACCTGCCGGTCATGTGGGGCTTCCAGGCCGCCGGCGCCGCACCGCTCGTCGCCGGTCACCCGATCGACCACCCCGAGACGATCGCGACGGCGATCCGGATCGGCAACCCAGCCAGCTGGGACCAGGCGATCGAGGCCCGGGACCAGTCGAAGGGCCGGATCGCCGCCGTCACCGACGAGCAGATCCTCGCCGCCCACCGGCTGCTCTCCTCGCGGGAGGGGGTCTTCGTCGAGCCCGGGTCGGCCGCATCGGTCGCGGGGCTGCTCGCGAGCCACGAGGCGGGCCTCGTCCCCGCCGGCGCGCGGATCGTCTGCACCGTCACGGGTCACGGGCTCAAGGACCCCCAGTGGGCGCTACGCACCGCCGACGGTGACGAGGTGCTGCCGACGCGGGTATCGGTCGACGCGTTCTCGGCCGCGCAGGCCCTCGGTCTCGAGGGCTGAGCCGGTGACCGACGTCGCCACGGCCGTGCCGGTGGGCCGCTCGGTCCACGTGCGTGTTCCCGCGAGCAGCGCCAACCTCGGGCCGGGCTTCGACTCGGTCGGGCTCGCGCTCGGCCTCTGGGACGACTACGTCGTGACGGCGACCGACCGGGCGGGCCTCGTCGTCGAGGTCACCGGCGAGGGCGCCGCGGCGGTCCCGACCGACGAGTCCCACCTCGTCGTCGCGACGATGCGCCACACCTGGACCCGGCTCGGGGTGCGCGGCGCCGAGGGCCTGCACCTGCGCGCGGTCAACGGCGTGCCGCACGGTCGCGGTCTCGGGTCGTCGGCCACGGCCATCGTCGCCGGTGTCGTTGCAGCCCAGGCTCTTTCGTATGCCGGTGAGCTCGCTCCCGGCGACCCCGTCCCTTTCGACGTGGCGCTCGCCAACGACATCGCGAGCCGCTTGGAGGGGCACCCGGACAACGCGTCGGCGAGCGTCCACGGCGGCCTGACGGTGAGCTGGATGCCGGACGGCACCTCGGTGGACCGCTCGGACCTCACCGTCACGGCCCGACCCGGGCTGCACCCGGACGTCGACGTCGTGGCCTTCGTGCCCTCCTCCCAGTTGTCGACGCGCACGGCGCGAGCCGTCCTGCCGGCGACGGTCCCGCTCGGGTCGGCCGCGGCCGGGGCGGGCCGCTCCGCACTGCTCGTCCACGCCCTCACCGCCGAGCCCGTGCACCTGCACGCCGCGACGCGGGACTGGCTGCACCAGGAGGCGCGCCGCGCCTCCTACCCCGAGACGATGGCGCTGGTCGACCGGCTCCGCGGCCAGGGCCACGCCGCCTTCGTCTCCGGCGCCGGACCGACCGTCCTCGTGCTCACGACGACGACGGCCGCGCCCGGGGTGGTGGCGGACGGAGCCGGGTGGACCCGCTTGACCCCGGGCATCACCCACACCGGGGCCGTCGTCACCGCACGGTGACCCCCGGGTAGACCTCGGGTGTTACTCTGGGGTCGCACCAGAGGCCGCTCCACGCTGGCCGGTGCGTCACCCCCCACGACGAGACGACCTTTTTCGTCTTTCGCGCTGTCTGCGCCGAAGTGGATCTCACACCGGCCAGAATCCCTGGTCCACGCCCGGCCCCGCGGGACACCTCCCCGGGCCGCAACGAGGGGGAAGGATCCTTCGTGTCAGAAACAACCACCCGACCGCTCTCCGGCCTGTCCGCCATGAAGCTCGACGAGCTCAAGGGCATCGCCACGTCCATGGGCATCAAGGGCACCGGCAAGATGCGCAAGGGCGACCTCGTCGAGGCCATCCGCGCCCGTCAGGGAGGCGGCACGCCGCGCCCCGAGACGCAGAGCCGGCCCGACACCCAGCCGGAGAACCCGGGCGCGGCCCAGCCCGAGGCTGCGCCCGCCGCAGCCTCCTCGGCCCAGACGCCCGCACCGGAGCAGGCCAGCGCGCAGGCCGACACGGCCGCGAAGCAGGACGGCCCGCCGGAGAAGGCGGATCAGCGACCGGCTCGGGCGACCCGCAGCCGCCGCGCCAGCCGGCCCGCCGGCTCGACCGACGCGTCGGCCGAGTTGAGCTCGGCCGCCGCGGAGCGCGCCGAGCGCGCCGCGGCTGCGGTGCAGGAGGAGTTCGTCCGCAATGGACGCGACGCGTCCGGCTCCGAGCCCGAGGCCGACCGTCGCCAGCGGTCCGCTCCCGACCGGTCGACGGATCAGTCGGCCGACCAGCCCACCGAGGCCCGTGACGGTCGCGAGGGCCGTCGGCAGCGGGGCCGCCAGCAGGCGGACGCCCAACACTCCACCGACGCCGAGCCGCAGGACTCCGGCCGCGCCGCCCGTCACAACGACCGGCAGAGCGAGCGGCAGAGCGACCGCCAGCACGATCGGCAGTCAGACCGCCAGCACGATCAGCAGAACGACCAGCAGAACGACCGACAGAACGACCAGCAGGGCGAGGCGCAGCACGAGCGCGACCGGCAGGACCACGCGAGCCAGGGCGGCCAGAACACCCAGGGCACCCAGGGCAACCAGGGCAACCAGGGCCGGTCGAGCCAGCAGCGGTTCGCCGACGACGACGAGCGCGGTGGCCGACGCAGCCGCAACCGCCAGCGCAGCCGGGACCGCAAGCGCGGTCGCGGCCAGGGCGGCCAGGACTGGAACGACGACGAGATGCAGGTCCAGGAGGACGACGTGCTCGTCCCCGTCGGCGGCATCCTCGACGTCCTCGAGAACTACGCTTTCGTGCGCACCTCGGGCTACCTGCCCGGCGCCAACGACGTCTACGTCCCCCTCGGCGTCGTCAAGCGGCACGGCCTGCGCAAGGGCGACGCCGTCACCGGCGCCGTCAAGGCGCTGCGCGACGGCGAGCAGGGCTCGGGCACGGTGGGGCGCCAGAAGTTCAACGCCCTCGTCCGGCTCGACACCGTCAACGGCACCCCCGCGGAGGAGGCGCCCAAGCGGGTCGAGTTCGGCAAGCTGACGCCGCTCTACCCGCAGCAGCGGCTGCGCCTCGAGACCGAGCCGGGCGTGCTGACGACCCGGATCATCGACCTCGTCGCCCCGATCGGCAAGGGCCAGCGCGGCCTCATCGTCGCCCCGGCCAAGGCCGGCAAGACGATGATCATGCAGACCCTCGCCAACGCGATCACGACGAACAACCCCGAGTGCCACCTCATGGTCGTCCTCGTCGACGAGCGGCCCGAAGAGGTCACCGACATGCAGCGCGCGGTCAAGGGTGAGGTCATCGCCTCGACCTTCGACCGTCCTGCCGACGACCACACGACGGTCGCCGAGCTCGCCATCGAGCGGGCCAAGCGGCTCGTCGAGCTGGGCCACGACGTCGTCGTGCTGCTCGACTCGATCACCAAGCTCGGCCGGGCCTACAACCTGTCCGCGCCCGCGAGCGGCCGGATCCTCTCCGGCGGTGTCGACTCCGCGGCGCTCTACCCGCCGAAGAAGTTCTTCGGCGCGGCGCGCAACATCGAGAACGGCGGCTCGCTGACGATCCTCGCCACCGCGCTCGTGGAGACCGGGTCCAAGATGGACGAGGTCATCTTCGAGGAGTTCAAGGGCACCGGGAACATGGAGCTGCGCCTCTCGCGGGACCTCGCGAACCGACGGATCTTCCCCGCCGTCGACATCAACGCCTCGGGCACGCGCCGCGAGGAGATCCTCCTCGCGAGCGAGGAGCTGAAGATCATGTGGAAGCTGCGCCGGGTCCTCGGGGGCCTGGACAACCAGCAGGGCATCGAGCTGCTGCTCGACCGCCTCCGCAAGACGAAGACGAACTACGAGTTCCTCACGCAGGTGCAGGCGACCAGCTCGAGCCGGCTCGACGACGAGGGCTGAGCCCACCCGCACGACCCGCAGGGATGCCGCCGAGCGCGCTCGGCGGCATACCTCTGTCACCGGGAATGTCCCGGCGGGGTCGGGCGTTTTGTAAGGCGTGCGCCACCTCTGGCACACTCTTCCTTTGGACCGGTTCACGGATGAGCGGCTCCCGCGATGACACCGACCCGGCCGACTACCTCAAGGAGACACATGAAGAAGGACCTTCACCCCGAGTACGTGGAGACCACGGTGACCTGCACCTGTGGCAACACGTTCACCACGCACAGCACGTCGACCTCTGGCCAGATCTCGGCCGACGTCTGCTCGCAGTGCCACCCGTTCTACACGGGCAAGCAGAAGATCCTCGACACCGGTGGCCGCGTGGCCCGGTTCGAGGCGCGTTACGGCAAGAAGGCCGCCAAGTAGGTCTCCCGCACGCCGGCCCCCACGACTTCGGTCGTTGGGGGTCGGCGTTCGCCGTTCTCATCCCGGCCCATCACAGCAGCTTCCCGCCAGACGACGAGAGCAGGACCCCGTGCGCGACTCCGTCCAGTCCATCCTCGAGGAGTACGCCGACCTCGAGAGCCGTCTGGCTGACCCTGCGGTCCACACCGACCAGGACCTCGTCCGCACGCTCAACAAGCGGTATGCCGCTCTCGCGCCGACCGCTGCCGCGGCCCGGGAGTGGGAGAGCGCCGTCGACGACCTCGGTGCGGCCCGAGAGCTCGCCCAGGACGACGCCGGCTTCGCGGCCGAGGTCCCGGCGCTCGAGGCCCGGGAGTCGGACGCCGAGGCCCACCTGCGGCGCCTGCTCATCCCGCGGGACCCCGATGACGACCGCGACGTGATCCTCGAGGTCAAGGCGGGGGAGGGCGGCGACGAGTCCGCACTCTTCGCCGGTGACCTGCTGCGGATGTATCTGCGCTATGCGGAGACCCGGGGGTGGCGCACCGACATCGAGGACGCCACCGAGTCCGACCTCGGTGGCTACAAGGACGTGCGGGTCTCCGTGCGCGCCAAGGGGACTCCCGGTCTCGGCGAGGCGCCGTGGGCCCGCCTCAAGTACGAGGGCGGCGTGCACCGTGTCCAGCGGGTCCCGGTCACGGAGTCGCAGGGCCGGATCCACACCTCGGCCGCCGGCGTGCTCGTCATGCCGGAGGCGGAGGAGGTCGAGGTGGCGATCGACCCGCACGACCTGCGCATCGACGTCTACCGCAGCAGCGGTCCGGGAGGGCAGAGCGTCAACACGACCGACTCCGCGGTCCGGATCACGCACGTCCCCTCGGGGCTGGTCGTCAGCTGCCAGAACGAGAAGTCCCAGCTGCAGAACAAGGAGTCTGCCCTGCGGGTGCTCCGGGCCCGCCTGCACCAGCTTGCCCAGGACGAGGCGGACGCCGAGGCGTCGGCAGCCCGCCGCTCGCAGGTGCGCACGGTGGACCGGTCCGAGCGGATCCGCACCTACAACTACCCGGAGAACCGGATCTCCGACCACCGCACCGGCTTCAAGGCCTACAACCTCGACAGCGTGCTCGACGGCGACCTCGACCCGATCGTGCAGTCGGCTCTCGACGCCGACGAGGCGGTCAAGCTGGCTGCGCTGGCGGAGGGCCCGGCGTGACCGAGCTGCGCACCGCCGTCCGAGAGGCCGCGCGGCGGTTGTCGGAGGCCGGCATCGCCTCGGCCGAGGTCGACGCCGTCGAGCTCGCGGCGCACGCGCTCGGCGTCGAGGCCGGTGAGGTCCGTCGTCTCATGGTGATCGGGGGACCGGCGCTGCCCGGCTCCTTCGAGGCCCTCGTCGACGAGCGGGCCCGGCGGGTCCCGCTCCAGCACCTCACCGGCCGGTCGCACTTCCGCCGGCTGACCCTCGCGGTGGGGCCGGGGGTCTTCGTCCCGCGCCCCGAGACCGAGGTGCTCGTCGACCTCGCGCTCGTCGAGATCGACCGTCTCGGTGCGGCGTCCTCCACGCCGGAGCCGGCCCTGCGGGTCGTCGACCTCTGCGCGGGCTCCGGCGCGATCCCGCTGTCGGTCAAGGACGAGCGCCCGGACGCCGACGTGCGCGGTCTCGAGGTGTCTGCGGATGCCCACGCCTGGGCGGCGGCGAACCGGGACCGTCTCGGCCTCGACGTCGACCTCCGGGTCGGCGACGCGACGCGGTCGTGCTTCGAGGACTGGTCGGCCATGGTCGACGTCGTCACCGTGAACCCGCCCTACATCCCGGTCGGTGCCGTCCCGGTCGACCCAGAGGTTCGTGACCACGACCCCGCCGTCGCCCTCTACGGCGGCAGCGAGGACGGCCTCGCGATCCCTCTGGCCGTCGCCCGGACGGCAGCGGCTCTCCTGCGTGACGGGGGCCTGATCCTGATGGAACACGCTGACTCGCAAGGTGACTCGCTACCGGCCCGACTCCGTTCCACGGGGGAGTGGGTGGAGGTCACCGACCACACCGACCTCTCGGGCCGTCCGCGCGTCACGACCGCCAGGCGCGCCACGCGCGGTGACGCCGCCGCAGACGCGGGCAGGTCACCGGACTCGCAGACGCCGCGGCTAGGCTCCCGCCCATGAGCGAGCACTACGACTGCACCGATCCCGACGGTCGCACGAGCGGGATCTCGGCGGCCTCGGCGGCCGTGCGCCGCGGGGAGCTCGTGGTGCTGCCCACCGACACCGTCTACGGGATCGGGTGCGACGCCTTCGACGCGAGCGCCGTGGCGTCGGTGCTGGCGGCCAAGGGCCGCGGCCGCGACATGCCACCCCCGGTCCTCATCCCCACGGCGCGCACGGCGCAGGGTCTCGCGACACAGATCCCGGACTACGCCCAGAGCCTGATGGAGGCCTTCTGGCCGGGGCCGCTCACCCTCGTGCTCAAGGCGCAGACCTCGCTGCACTGGGACCTCGGCGACACGAACGGCACGGTGGCCCTGCGGGTGCCGGCCGACGAGGTCGCCCTCGAGCTGCTCGGCGAGATCGGCCCGATGGCCGTGACGAGCGCGAACACGACCGGCGACCCGGCCGCCCGCACCGCCGACGCGGCGAAGGCGATGCTGGGGGAGTCCGTCGCGGTCTACCTCGACGGTGGGACGTCGGCCGACGGCGAGAGCTCGACGATCATCGACTGCACGGGCGAGGCCCCGCTCACCCTCCGGGTCGGCGCCGTCGGTCAGCACGAGATCGACGCCGCGCTCGCTGCCGCGGCCGAGTCGGCCGAGCCGGCCGAGTCGCCTGAGCCGGCCGAGCCGCACGTGCAGCAGTGGTCCTTCGACCCCCGTCCGGCGCCGGCGCCCGAGCCCGAGCCGCACGGGCAGCAGTGGTCCTCCGACCCGAGCCCGGTGCCCGAGCACTCCGAGCCCGCGGAGTCCCCCGAGGCCGTGGCGGTCCTCGAGCCCGGCGACGTCCCGGACGTCCCTGAAGTCCCGGACGTCCCTGAAGTCCCGGCAGCACCTGAGGCCGTCCCCGACCGTGCCGACGCGACCGACGCGACCGACGCGACCGACGCGACCGACGCGACCGACGCGACCGACGCGACCGACGCGACCGACGCGACCGACGCGACCGACGCGGTCCCGACCGAGCCGATCCCGGGCGAGATCGACCGGCCCACCGCATAGAGTTGGGGCCGCACCCGCGGCACCGCGTGTCCCTCCATCTCGACCATCTCGACCGGGAGATCCTCCATGGCGCACGACCAGACGTTCTACGGCTCCGACTTCGATGCACTCGAGGCCTTCGACCCCGACATCGCCGGGGTCCTGCTGTCCGAGCTCGACCGGATCCGTGGGGGACTGCAGCTCATCGCGAGCGAGAACATCAGCTCGCCGGCCGTGCTCACCGCGCTCGGGTCGACGCTGTCGAACAAGTACGCCGAGGGCTACCCCGGCCGGCGCTACTACGGCGGCTGCTCCGAGGTGGACAAGGCCGAGACCCTGGCGATCGACCGGGCCAAGGCGCTCTTCGGCGCCGACCACGCCAACGTCCAGGCCCACTCCGGTGCGAGCGCCAACCAGGCCGTCTACGGCGCGTTCATGGCCCCCGGTGACACGATCCTCGCGATGGCTCTGCCGATGGGCGGCCACCTGACCCACGGCACGAAGGTCTCCTTCTCCGGCAAGTGGTTCGACGCGGTGCACTACGGCGTCGACCGCGAGAGCGAGGACATCGACTACGACCAGGTCGAGGCGCTCGCCAAGGAGCACCGCCCCAAGGTCATCTGCGCCGGTGGCTCCGCGATCCCGCGCCTCATCGACTTCGAGCGCTTCCGGGCCATCGCCGACGAGGTCGGGGCGATCCTCTGGGTCGACGCCGCGCACTTCATCGGCCTCGTCGCCGGCAAGGCGATCCCGTCGCCGGTGCCCTACGCCGACGTCGTCACCTTCACCACCCACAAGGTGCTGCGCGGTCCGCGGTCGGGCGCGCTCGTCTGCAAGGCCGAGCACGCCGCGAAGATGGACAAGGCCATCTTCCCGATGATGCAGGGCGGGCCGCAGATGCACACCATCGCGGCCAAGGCGGTCAACTTCAAGGAGTGCGCCACCCCCGAGTACGGCCAGTACGTCACCGACGTCATCGCCAACAGCCGCCAGCTCGCCTCGAGCCTGCTCGACCTCGGGATCCGGCCGACGACGGGCGGCACCGACACCCACCTGTCGCTGCTCGACCTGCAGGGCATCGGCGTCACGGGCAAGGACGCCGAGGAGCGCGCCGACGCCGCGGGGATCGTCCTGAACAAGAACGCCATCCCGTTCGACCCGCAGAAGCCCAACATCGCCTCGGGCATCCGCGTCGGGACCCCGTCGGTGACGACGCAGGGGATGGGCCTGCCGGAGATGACCCAGATCGCGTCGCTCATCCACCGGGCCGTCACCGAGGGTGACGCCGACCCCGCGCACCCGGTGAGCGCCGCCGTGCGCGCCGAGGTCACCGACCTCGTCACCCGGTTCCCGGCCTACCCCCGCTGAGCGCGACGACGCGATGCCGCCCGTCACCCGACGTCGGTATGCCGCTGGGCTCGCCCAGCGGCACACCGACCGACGTGGTGGGTGACTGAGTGCACGAGTACGTCCTCATCCTGCTCGTGGCGGCGTCGGTCACCTACCTCGTCACACCCCTGATCCGCAGCCTCGCCGTGGCGACCGGTGCGTTCACCGCGGTGCGGGAGCGGGACGTGCACACCACCCCGATCCCGCGGCTGGGGGGTGTCGGGATCTACCTCGGCTTCGTCTCGGCGGCCCTCGTCGCACGCGCGCTGCCCTACCTCGGCTCGCTCTTCTCCACCCGAGAGGTGCTCGGTGTCGTCGCGGCCGGCGGCATCATGTGCCTCGTCGGGGCCGTCGACGACATCCGTGAGATCGACTGGCTCACGAAGCTGGCCGGCCAGATCCTCGCCGCGGGGCTGATGGCCTACGCCGGGGTGCAGCTGCTGTCGCTGCCGATCTTCGGGGTGACCGTGCTGCCGACCCCGGTGCTCGTGCTGTTCACCGTCGCCGTCGTCATCGTCACGACCAACGCGGTCAACTTCATCGACGGGCTCGACGGGCTGGCCGCGGGCGTGGTCGGGATCGCGTCCTTCGCGTTCTTCACCTACAGCTACATCGTGTCGCGCTCGTTCGTGCCGGCCAACGTCTTCTCGACCGCGACCTTCATCTCGGCGGCGCTCGTGGGGTGCTGCGCCGGTTTCCTGCCGCACAACTTCCACCCGGCCCGGCTCTTCATGGGCGACTCCGGCGCGCTCACGCTCGGGCTGCTGCTCTCCGCGGCGACGATCTCGCTGACGGGCAACGTCAACCCCGGCGACGTCACCGCCAACCAGGCCACCGCGGCGTTCCTGCCGATCCTCGTCCCGCTCGCCGTGCTGCTGCTGCCCCTGCTCGACATGGGTCTGGCGATCATCCGCCGGACCCGGGCGGGGCAGCGGCCGTGGCACCCGGACGCGATGCACCTGCACCACCGGATGCTCGGCATCGGTCACGGCCACCGCCGTGCGGTGCTCATCCTCTACCTCTGGGCGGCGATCGTCGCCCTCGGTTCGGTGTCCTTCGTGATCTGGGACGGGTGGCGCCCTCTCGTGGTCGTCGCCGCCGCGTCGGTGGTCGGTCTCGTGCTCACGGTGTGGCTTCCGCGATGGAGCCCCTCCAAGCGCTTGTGATATCATTCACAAGCACCTGAGGGAAGTCTGAGACTGCCTCCGGGGGCCCCGCAACGGCGCGCAGCGTCGCGGCAGCACGACCACCACGCCCCACCGGGTTCGACCCGGGCCC
Organism: Terracoccus sp.; assembly: GCA_039928615.1. Taxonomy (GTDB): domain Bacteria; phylum Actinomycetota; class Actinomycetes; order Actinomycetales; family Dermatophilaceae; genus JBDSSS01. The sequence goes on from JBDSSS010000093.1 coordinate 15,363, forward strand.
GACGCCGACACCGACGCAACCAGGCAGGTCTTCCGTGAGCGCCACACCGGCACGAGACGCATCGCAGTCCGATGCGTTCGCGCAGCTCCTCCGGGGCTCGCTGCTGCCGACCGCCGCGGTCGGTGTCATCTGCGTCGTCGTCGGGCTCGTCTCCAGCCCCAAGGCGGCCTGGTCCGCGGCCTTCGGCGCCGCTCTCGTCGTCTTCTTCTTCAGCCTCACGCTGCTCGTGATGAAGCGGACGGCCGACCTCGCGCCGACGACGGTGATGATGGTCGTGATGGCCACCTACACCTTCAAGGTCATCGTCCTCGGCGTCGCGATGTTCGTCCTCAGCAGCGTCAGCTGGGTCTCCGGCTACGCCGTCGGCCTGTCGATCACCGTGTGCGCCCTCGTCTGGCTCTTCTTCGAGATGCGGGCCTACAAGCGCCTGCGGATCTTCGCCTACGACCCGGCGGGGGAGGCCTCCCTGGAGCCCACCCGCCCGGCTGCCGAGACCGGGACGCCGCGCGATGAGCCGTGACCGGGAAGGGTGGCATGACGAGCACACCGCCGGGCGAGACGCCCGAGAACGAGCCCATGGGTCCCGCCGAGCCTGTCGAGCCCGTCGAGCCCGTCGACGAGGTGGAGAAGCTGCGCGACTTCAACGTGCGCGAGCAGGACTCCGCCTGGCGGGCCGTCGCCTACCTGCTGAGCGGCCCGCTCATCTACGGTGGGGTCGGATACCTGGCCGATCTCTGGCTGGGGACCACCTGGCTGGTCGGTGTCGGGATCGTCGGGGGGATGGCGCTGTCGCTCTACCTGATCTGGTTCCGATACGGTACTCAGTGAGTTCGGGTCGTCCCGCACGATCCGATAGCAGACTTTCCCCCGGGCAGGCTGTGAGCGGCATCCGACCGTTCGTCGCGCCAGCCCCCACCCACCTCGCACCGCACCTTCGAAGGAGTCATCCGTGAGCCTCGTGTCCGCCGCGCCGTCGGAGTACACCGCCCCCGGCGTCGAGGAGTTCTGGCAGCCCCTCTTCGGGACCGACGGACCCTGGGCGATCACCCGCCCGATGTTCCTCATGCTGCTCTCGGTCGGCCTCATCTCGTGGTGGCTGCTCGCCACCACGCGCAAGAAGGCCCTCGTGCCCTCCCGCTCCCAGATGGGCACCGAGGCCGTCTACGGCATCGTCCGCAACGGCATCGCGAAGGACCTCATCGGCAGCAAGGAGTTCATGCGGTTCGTGCCGCTGCTCTTCTCAATGTTCGTGCTGATCCTCGTCAACAACTTCTTCGGCGTCATCCCGCCGATGAGCTACCCGACGATGAGCCGCATCGGCTTCCCGATCGCGCTGGCCCTCATCGTCTGGGTCGTCTTCCACGTCGTCGGCATGCGCAAGCACGGTTTCATCGGCTACTGGAAGTCGCTCGTCCCCAGCGGGCTGCCCAAGGCCATGGTGCCCTTCATCTTCTTCCTCGAGCTGATCACCGACCTCTTCACCCGCCCGGTGACGCTGGCGCTGCGACTCTTCGGCAACATGTTCGCCGGCCACATCCTCATCGTGCTGTTCATCACCGGCGGCTGGTACATGCTCACCTCCGGCGGCGTCCTCATCGTCGCCGGTGGGGTCACCTGGGTCTTCGCGCTCGTCATGACGCTCTTCGAGCTGCTGGTCGAGTTCCTCCAGGCCTACGTCTTCACCCTCCTGGCCGCGCTCTACATCGCCGGCGCCGTCGCCGACGAGCACTGAGCCCGGCCCCACCGACTGCTCCATCCCGCACGACCCAGCCCCGGTGACAACCGCCACCGGGACCGACAAGATAGAAATGGAATGAACATGACCGGCAACATTGCCATCCTCGGTTACGGTCTCTCCGCCATCGGCCCCGGCATCGGTGTCGGCCTGATCTTCGCCGCCTACATCAACGGCGTGGCGCGTCAGCCCGAGGCCCGCGGCATGCTCCAGCCCATCGCCTTCCTCGGCATGGCCATCACCGAGGCGCTCGCCATCTTCGGTATCGCCCTCGCGTTCGTCTTCCGCGGCTGATCGTCCCGACGACTCATCCCGTTTCGTCAGATCTCGCTAGGAGACCCGCATGCAAGCAGTGATTGTGACCGCCGAGGGCGGCGAGGGAGGCTTCTGGGCCACCGCGGCCCCGATCGTCCCGCACCCGCTGGAGTTCTTCTTCGGCCTGGTGACCTTCGCCCTCCTCTACATCGTCGTGGCCAAGTTGGTCGTGCCGCGTCTCGAGCAGATCTATGCCGAGCGCACCGCGGCCATCGAGGGCGGGATGAACAAGGCCGAGGAGGCCCAGGCGCAGGCTCAGGAGGCGCTGGAGCAGTATCGCGCCCAGCTCCTCGAGTCCCGCGACCAGGCTTCCACCATCCGCGAGGAGGCCAAGGCCCAGGGTTCGCAGATCATCGCCGAGATGCGCGAGCAGGCGGCGGCCGAGGCGGCCCGGATCACCGAGACGGCGCACAAGCAGATCGAGGCCGAGCGCCAGCAGGCCCTCGTCTCGCTGCGCGGTGACGTGGGTCGGATCTCGACCGACCTCGCCAGCCGCATCGTCGGTGAGTCGCTGCACGACGAGACCCGCCAGAAGGGCATCGTCGAGCGCTTCCTGGCCGAGCTCGAGTCCGGTGACGTCGTGCGCGAGAAGGTCGGCACGCCGGCCACCGAGGGTGAGCGCTGATGCAGGGATCCTCACGCGCAGCAGCGGCCTCCAGCCGCGACGCGTTCACCGGCGTCCTCGCCGCCGGTGCCGACCGTCCGCGGTTGGCCGAGGAGCTCTTCGCGGTCGTCGCGCTGCTCGACGCCAACGCGTCCCTGCGGCGCGCGGTCGCCGACCCGTCCCGCCCGGGCTCCGACAAGGGTGACCTCGTCGAGCGACTGCTCGGCGGCAAGGTCGGCTCGGAGACGCTCACCGTGCTCAAGGGTGTCGTCGGCCAGCGGTGGAGCTCGGAGCGCGACCTCACCGACACGGTGGAGTCGTATGCCGTCGAGTCGGTCATCGCGGGGGCCGAGCAGGCCGATCGCGCCGACCGGGTGGAGGACGAGCTGTTCCGCTTCGAGCGGATCGTCGCGGCGGATGCCGACCTGCGCACCGCCATCACCGACCGGCAGTCCGACCCCGACCGGCGCCGAGCACTCGTCGACTCGCTGCTGAGCGGCAAGGTGGCCGACGAGACGCTCGTGCTCGCCCGGCACGCCGTGACGGCTCCACGCGGCCTGCGCTTCGACCGCACGGTCCAGAGCTACCTCGACGCCGCCGCGCGGCGCCGGGACCAGCAGACCGCCACCGTCACCTCCGCGGTCCCGCTGAGCGACGAGGAGCGGGACCGGCTCGCCGCCGGGCTCGCCTCCGTCTACGGCGGCACGGTCCACGTCAACACCGTCGTGGACCCCCGGGTCCTGGGCGGCGTCAAGGTCGAGATCGGTGACGAGCTCATCGACGGGACCGTCATCCGCAAGCTCGACAGCGCCCGGCGCGCCATGGGCGCCTGAGCGCGTCACCCCCTGACTCATCAGCTGTGAAAAACCACCGACTCGCACACCGGGTCGAGACCGAGGAGAAGATCTGACATGACGGAGCTTTCGATCCGTCCGGAGGAGATCCGGGACGCACTGGACACGTTCGTCCAGTCCTACGAGCCCGGCGCGGCCTCCCGCGAAGAGGTCGGCCGCGTCACCGATGCCGGTGACGGCATCGCCCACGTCGAGGGCCTGCCCTCGGCCATGACCAACGAGCTGCTGCAGTTCGAGGACGGAACCCTCGGCCTCGCGCTCAACCTCGACGTGCACGAGATCGGCGTCGTCGTCCTCGGTGACTTCGCCGGTATCGAGGAGGGCCAGGACGTCAAGCGCACGGGCGAGGTCCTCTCCGTCCCCGTCGGTGACAACTTCCTCGGCCGCGTCGTCGACCCCCTCGGCAACCCGATCGACGGTCTCGGCGAGATCGTCGCCGAGGAGCGCCGCGCGCTCGAGCTGCAGGCGCCCACGGTCGTCCAGCGCAAGTCGGTCCACGAGCCGCTGCAGACCGGCATCAAGTCGGTGGACTCGATGACCCCGATCGGTCGCGGTCAGCGCCAGCTCATCATCGGTGACCGTCAGACCGGCAAGACGACGGTCGCGGTCGACACGATCATCAA
>JBDSSS010000094.1:0-13144 GCA_039928615.1 Terracoccus sp.
TCCTTGACCTTCTCGATGGTGCCCCAGGCGCGCTCGTACTGTGCGCGCTTCTTGGACAGGATGAGGCGGCCTTCCTTGTCCTCCTTCTGGAGGACCAGGGCCTCGACCTCGTCGCCGACCTTGACGATCTCGGACGGGTCGATGTCGTGCTTGATCGACAGCTCGCGCGAGGGGATGACACCCTCGGTCTTGTAGCCGATGTCGAGCAGGACCTCGTCCCGGTCGACCTTGACGATGCGACCCGAGACGATGTCGCCGTCGTTGAAGTCCTTGATGGTCGCGTCGATCGCGGCAAGGATGTCCTCGATGGACCCGATGTCGTTGATGGCGACTTCGGGCGCGGTCTTTTCGACCGTGTTGGCAGTCATGTAGTAGGAACTCCGATTGTGGACTGATGGAATTGGAGACGGCCGCGGGCTCAGGCCCGGCGACGTCGTGTGAACGGATGGAACCGTGGTGCTGCGCACACGAATGTGCTCGGCCATCTTATCCGCGTCGTCACGACGGGGTCAAAGCCGAAGGAGTATGCCGTGAGCTCGCCGTCCGAGACCACCCGCCGCACCGTCGAGGCCTCCGAGACGGCTACCGCCAACCGCACGTGGTGGGACGCGGAGGCGGGCGACTACCACGCCGAGCACGGTGCCTTCCTCGGGGACACCGACTTCGTCTGGGGTCCCGAGCGGCTGCGCGAGCAGGACGCCGCCCTGCTCGGTGACCCCGCGGGCCACACGGTGCTCGAGATCGGCGCCGGCTCGGGCCAGTGCTCCCGGTGGCTGGCCGCCCGCGGCGCCCGGGTGGTGGCGACGGACCTGTCGGCCGGCATGCTCCGCACCGGCCGCCGCGTCAACGGCGGCCTCGAGCCGTCGCTCCGCGTCCCGCTGCTGCAGTGCGACGGGCGGGTCCTGCCCTTCGCCGACGGCGCCTTCGACGTCGTCTTCACGGCCTACGGGGTCATCCCCTTCGTCGCCGACTCCGACGCGGTGCTGCGCGAGGCGGCGCGGGTGCTGCGCCCGGGCGGCCGCTTCGTCTTCTCGACGACCCACCCGGTGCGCTGGGCCTTCCCCGACGACCCCGGCCCCGAGGGGCTCACCGCGAGGCACTCCTACTTCGACCGGCTCCCCTACGTCGAGCAGGACGAGCGGGGGGAGGCGACCTACGTCGAGCACCACCGCACCCTCGGCGACCGGGTCCGCGAGGTCACGGCCGCCGGGCTCGTCCTGCGGGACCTCGTCGAGCCGGAGTGGCCGGAGGGTCACACCCAGGCGTGGGGCGGCTGGTCACCGCTGCGGGGTGGCCTGCTGCCGGGCACCGCGATCTTCGTCTGCGAGAAGCCCGCCTGACCCCTTCCACCGTCGAGTGCCCATTTTCCCCCGCCACCACGGTCGAGCAGGCGCGGGGATCGGGGCCCGGAGCCGCGCAGGGCACTCGACGGGCGGGGGGAAGTGGGCACTCGACGGGGTGGGTCAGTGGGCGGCGTCGTGCCAGGAGTGGCCGACGCCGACGTTGACGTCGAGCGGGACGTCGAGGTCGGCGGCCGCGCCCATCTCGTGGCGGACCATGGCCTCGACGGACTCCCGCTCCCCCGGCGCGATCTCGAGGACGAGCTCGTCGTGCACCTGGAGCAGGACGCGCGAGCGTGCGTCGGCAGCCGTGAGGGCGCGGTCGACCCCGATCATCGCGACCTTCATGATGTCGGCGGCCGATCCCTGGATCGGGGCGTTGAGCGCCATCCGCTCAGCCATCTCGCGGCGCTGGCGGTTGTCGGAGGTGAGGTCGGGAAGGTAGCGGCGCCGGCCGAACATCGTCGCGGTCCACCCGGTGCCGCGCGCCTCGGCGACGACGTCGCGCAGGTAGTCGCGCACCCCGCCGAAGCGCTCGAAGTAGCCGTCCATCAGGCCGCGGGCCTCGTCGGTGCCGATCGTCAGCTGCTTGGACAGGCCGAAGGCGGACAGGCCGTAGGCGAGGCCGTAAGACATCGCCTTGACCTTGGAGCGCATCGCGGACGTGACCTCCTCCGGCTCGACGCCGAAGACCCGGGAGCCGACGAACTTGTGCAGGTCCTCGCCGGTGCGGAAGGCCTCGATGAGGCCTGCGTCGCCCGACAGGTGGGCCATCACCCGCATCTCGATCTGCGAGTAGTCGGCCGACATGAGCGACTCGTAGCCGTCACCGACGACGAACAGCTCGCGGATGCGGCGTCCCTCCTCGGTGCGGATCGGGACGTTCTGCAGGTTGGGCTCGGTCGAGGAGAGCCGGCCGGTCGCGGCGATCGTCTGGAGGTAGGTGGTGTGGATCCGTCCGTCGTCGGCCACCGACTTCTGCAGGCCCTCGACGGTGACCCGCAGCCGCGCCGAGTCGCGGTGGCGCAGCAGCGCCTCGAGGAAGGGGTGCTCGGTCTTGGCGTAGAGGTCGGCCAGGGCGTCGGCGTCGGTCGTCCAGCCGGTCTTCGTCTTCTTCGTCTTGGGCATGCCGAGCGTGTCGAAGAGCACGACCTGCAGCTGCTTGGGTGAGCCGAGGTTGATCTGCTCGCCCCCGATGGCGTCCCACGCCTCGCCCTGCGCCTGGGCGACCTTGGCCGCGAAGTCCTGCTCGAGCCGGTCGAGTCCCTCGACGTCGACGGCGATGCCGGTGCGCTCCATCTTGGCGAGCACGTCGATGAGCGGCAGCTCGAGCTCGGCGAGCAGACCGGCCCCGTCGGTGGCGTCGACCTGGAGGTCGAGGGCCTCGGCGAGGTCGCGCACGGCCGTGGCCCGCACCATCTCCTGGCGGGCGGCGCTCTCGTCGGCGCCGCCGTCGAAGTCGAGCATCCCCTGCCCCGAGTCGTCGGAGGCGGTGAGCTCGCGCTGGAGGTTGCGCAGGACGAGGTCGTCGAGGTGGTAGGTGCGCTGGTCGGGCTTGACGAGGTATGCCGCGAGCGTCGTGTCGCTCGTCAGCCCCCGCACCGGGAAGCCTCGCGCCGCGAGCGCCTCGAGCGGGCCCTTGGCGTCGTGCATCGCCTTGGGTCGGGCGTCGTCGGCGAGCCAGGCCCCGAGGGCGGCCTCCGCGGCCGGGTCGAGCGCGGTGAGGTCGACCCAGGCGGCGGTGCCGTCGGCGGCGGCGACGGCGAGCCCGGTGGGGTCACCGGTCCCCCGCGCCCAGCTGCCGGTCACCGACAGTCCGGCCCGGCCGTCACCGGCGAGGTGCTCCTGCACCCAGGCGGGGACGGCGTCGGCGGCGAGCACGGTGCCGTCGACGTCAAAGCCCTCCTCGGCCTCCGGGGCCGCCGCCTCGACGGTGGCGAAGAGCCGGTCGCGCAGCACCCGGAACTCGAGGCCGTCGAAGACGGTGTGCACCTCCTCGCGGCTCCACTGGGCGCGCGCGAGCTCGTCGACGGAGACACCGACGGGGCTGTCGAGGACGAGCTGGTTAAGCCGGCGGTTGCGCAGCACCTGGTCCAGGTGCCCGCGCAGCGACTCCCCCGCCTTGCCCTTGATTTGGTCGATGCCGGCGACGATGCCCTCGAGGTCACCGAACTGGGTGATCCACTTGGCCGCCGTCTTGGGGCCCACACCGGGGACGCCGGGCAGGTTGTCCGAGGACTCCCCCACCATCGCGGCGAGGTCGGAGTAGCGGGTCGGCGGGACGCCGTACTTCGCCTCGACCGCGGCCGGGGTCATCCGGGCGAGCTCGGACACGCCGCGGATCGGGTAGAGCACGGTGACGTTGTCGGAGACGAGCTGGAAGGTGTCGCGGTCACCCGAGCAGATGAGCACCTCGAAGCCGGCCGCCTCGGCCTGCGTCGTGAAGGTGGCGAGGATGTCGTCGGCCTCGTAGCCCTCGAGCTCGACGTAGGTGATCCGCAGGGCGTCGAGCACCTCGTGGAGCAGCGACACCTGGCCCTTGAACTCGTCGGGGGTCTTGGCGCGGCCAGCCTTGTACTCGGCGTACTGCTCGGTGCGGAAGGTCTGCCGGGACAGGTCGAAGGCGACGGCGACGTGCGTCGGCTCCTCGTCGCGCAGGACGTTGATGAGCATCGAGGTGAAGCCGTAGACCGCGTTGGTGTGCTGGCCCGTCGTCGTCGAGAAGTTGTCGACCGGGAGGGCGAAGAAGGCCCGATAGGCCAGCGAGTGTCCGTCGAGGAGGAGAAGTCGGCTCACACCCGCCACCCTAGTGTCCGGCGCCGACGGTCGACCCGAGCGGGTTGCGGGTCTCGGGAGCCCGGGCGTCCTACGATCACCTGCATGACTGCTGACCAGCCCGACGCGGCTCTCGAGGGCCTGCTCGGATCGACCGCCGGGACCCTCATGGAGCGGATGGGGATCGAGATCACCGAGGCGACGAAGGAGCGGGTCGTCGCCACGATGCCCGTCGGGGGCAACACCCAGCCCTACGGCCTGCTCCACGGCGGCGCGAGCGTCGTGCTCGCCGAGACCATCGGCTCGATCGGCGCCGCGCTCAACGCCGGCCCGGGACGGATCGCCGTCGGCCTCGACATCAATGCGACCCACCACCGCGCAGCCCGCTCAGGCGTCGTCACCGGGACGGCGACGCTGCTCAGCGCCGGTCGCACCCTCGTCAGCTATGACGTCGTCGTCACGGACGAGGAGGGCAAGCGGGTCTGCACCTCGCGGATCACCTGCCTGCTGCGCGACAGCGCGCCCGGAGCCTGAGCGGTTGACCGACCCACCCGGTCAGCCGGTGGTATGCCGGTCAGCCGGCGATCTGCGGCGGCTGGGCTGCCGTGCGCGCCCGCAGGTCACGGCGGCGCTGGAGCACCTGGTCGAAGGAGTAGCGCTGACCCCGGCGCTCGCCGGAGAGCCGGCGCTGGAGCGTCGAGACGGCCGTGACCCGTCGCACCGTCTCGGACGCGAATCCGAGCCGGGCGAAGAAGCGGTTGGCCTCGCGGTCCTGGGCCGGCACGGTGCTCGCGAGGTGCTCGGCGCCCTGCCGGTCGGCATACCGCGACGACGCGGCCAGCAGCATCTTGCCGACCCCCTGGCGACGGAAGTCGGGGTGGACGAAGAGCATGTCGATGGAGACGCAGGGCGCGGTGATCAGCAGGCTGCGGGTGGAGTCGGCGAGCACGACGTAGCCGGCGGGCACGTCGTCGACGAAGGCGATGAACGCCTCGATGTCGCATCGCTCCAGCGCCGCGCGCAGGGTGCCGTCGAGGGCCAGCCGCTGGGCGGCCTCCGGGCTCGTGCCGCCCTCGACCCGGTGCACGATCCAGAGCTCGACGAAGCGCGAGTGCAGGCTCGCGTCGACGCGTTGGACCCGCTCCACCGTTCTACCCATGGCTCTTCCTCCTCATCACCGCCCCGAGGTCACCGGACCGACCCTACGGCCAACGGCTGGGTAACGGAAGGGAAACGGGGCACCGTCTGTGGACAGCCCCGCACACGGGAACGGCACCGCCCCCGAGGTGTTCGGGGACGGCGCCGTTCCGCGTGTGGCGAGGTGTGGGTCAGACGTCCCCACCGAGGTAGGCCGCCTTGACCGCCGGGTCGACCGCGAGGTCCGCGCCGGTGCCCTCACGCACGATCTCGCCGGTCTCGAGGATGTAGGCCCGGTGCGAGCGCTTGAGCGCCTGCGCCGCGTTCTGCTCGACGAGCAGGACCGTCGTGCCCTGGCTGTTGATCTCCGTGACGATGTCGAAGATCTGCTGGATCAGCTTGGGCGCCAGACCCATCGACGGCTCGTCGAGGAGCAGCAGCTTGGGCTTGGCCATCAGGGCCCGTCCCATGGCGAGCATCTGCTGCTCGCCACCGGACATCGATCCGGCCGCCTGGTTGCTGCGCTCCTTGAGCCGCGGGAAGAGCTCGAAGACCCGGGCGAGGTCTTCCTTGACCACCGGGGACTTGCGGTCGGGTCGGGCGTAGGTGCCCATCTCGAGGTTCTCCATCACCGTCATCCCGACGAAGCAGCCGCGGCCTTCGGGCGACTGCGAGATGCCGAGCGCCGGCCGCTCGTGCGAGGGCAGGTGGGTGATGTCCTGGCCGTCGAAGACGACCGTGCCCTCGCGGACCGGCCGCAGCCCGGAGATCGTCTTCATCGTCGTCGTCTTGCCGGCGCCGTTCGCGCCGATGAGGGTGACGATCTCCCCCTCCTCGACCGAGAAGCTGACGTCGCGGATGGCCTCGATGCGTCCGTAGTTGACGCACAGGCCCTTGACCTCAAGAAGCATCTTCATCCACCCCCAGGTAGGCGGCGATGACCGCCGGGTTGTCACGGATCTCGGCGGGCAGGCCCTCGGCGATCTTGCGGCCGAACTCGAGCACGACGATCCGGTCGGTCACGCCCATGACGAGCTTCATGTCGTGCTCGATGAGCAGGACGGTGTAGCCCTGGTCGCGGATCGAGCGGATCAGCTCCATCAGCTTGACCTTCTCGGCCGGGTTGAAGCCGGCGGCGGGCTCGTCGAGGCAGAGCAGCTGCGGGTTCGTCGCGAGGGCACGCGCGATCTCGAGCCGACGCTGGTCGCCGTAGGGCAGGTTGCGCGAGAGCTCGTCGGCCTTGTCGGCCAGACCCATGAACTCGAGCAGCTCCCTGGCTCGGGCGAGGCCGGCGGCCTCCTCACGGCGGTGCTTCGGCAGGCGGAACATCGCCGAGCCGACCCCCGTCGTGTGGTGGGCGTCGACCCCGACCATGACGTTCTCGAGAGCCGTCATGTTCGCGAAGAGCCGGATGTTCTGGAAGGTCCGCGCGATGCCGAGCTTGGTGATCTGGAACTTCTTGCGCTTGCCGAGCGCGGTGCCCTTGAAGCGCACCCCGCCCGAGGTGGGCTGGTAGACGCCGGTCATGACGTTGAAGCAGGTCGTCTTGCCGGCACCGTTGGGCCCGATCAGGCCGAGGATCTCGCCCTTGCGGATCTCGAAGCTCACCTGGTCGAGCGCCACGACACCACCGAAGCGGAGCGTCACGTCGTCGACCTCGAGCAGTTTCTCCCCGTCGGCCAGCACGGGCCCGCCGAGGTCGAGCGGAGCGATGTCGACGGTCGTGTCGATCCGAGGCGCGTTGGCCTGCGGGTCCGCCAGCCGCGCGGAGTCCTCAGTGGGCTCGGTCGGCTCATTCCGCTCGGTCGACGCGGAGTCCTCGGTCGGCTCGGTCGTGCGCGTCGTCGGGACCTCGTCCCGGGTGTCGTCAGGCACTGGCCTCTCCTTCCTCGAGAGCGTGGAGTTTCTCGTCCGCCCGCTTCGAGCGGATCGTGCGCCGCGGCGGGATCAGCCCCTGCGGGCGGAAGATCGCGAGCAGCATGAGCGCGAGCCCGAAGGCGAGGACGCGGAAGTCGGCGAACTCACGGAAGCGCTCCGGGAAGTAGCTGACGACGATCGCGCCGAGGATGACGCCCCACCGGTTGCCCGCACCACCGACGACGACCGCCGCGATGAAGAGGATCGAGAGGAGCAGCTGGAAGCTGTCGGGCGAGATGAACCCGGCCTTGCCGGCGAAGAGCGCGCCGGACAGGCCACCGATGCAGGCACCGAGGGCGAAGGCGAGCAGCTTGAAGCGGAAGGTCGGGACGCCCATCAGCTCGGCGGCGTCCTCGTCCTCACGGGTGGCCTCCCAGGCGCGACCGACCCGGCTGTCCTTGACGAGGATGTCGAAGAGGATGACGAGGGCGATGATGCCGAGGGCGAGCCAGTAGTAGGGCACGAAGTCGCCGATGCCGAACTTGATGAAGGTCGTCGTGCTGTCGAGGTTGACGACGGGCACGCCGCTGCTCCAGTCGAGGCTCGGGATGTCGAACAGCTCGATGCCCGGGGGGCGCGGGATGTTCGAGATGCCGCGGGCGCCACCGAGCCACTCGCTGTTGACGAGCGTCAGGCGGACGATCTCGCCGAAGCCGAGCGTCACGATCGCGAGGTAGTCACCGCGCACGCGAAGCGTCGGCGCACCGAGCAGGATGCCGGAGATGAGCGCGACGATGATCGCGACGGGGACGGTCCAGATCCACGGCCACGAGGCGTGCAGGCTGCCGAGCACCCCGACGGAGTAGGCCCCGATCGCGTAGAAGCCGACGTAGCCGAGGTCGAGCAGACCGGCATACCCGACGACGATGTTGAGCCCGAGCGCGACGAGCACGTAGGTCGCGACGGTGAACAGCACGCCACCGAAGTCCGAGTCGGGCGTCGTGATGATCGGGATGTTGAGCAGCGGGAGCAGGAACAGGAAGATCGCGAAGAGCGCCCAGAGGACGATCTTGACGGCCTTGGGGGCGTTGCGGAGGCGGTCCATGCCGCTGTGGAGGACGCTCATGCGCGGGCCTTCCCGAGGGACTCACCGAGCAGGCCGGTGGGTCGGAACAGCAGGATCACGACGAGGAGCACGAAGGCCACCACGTCCTTCCACTCGGTGCCGACGATGGCGGACCCGTAGTTCTCGGCGAGACCGAGCACGAAGCCACCGAGGAGCGCGCCCCGGAGGTTGCCGATGCCGCCGAGCACCGCGGCCGTGAAGGCCTTGACGCCGAGGATGAAGCCGGCGTCGTAGCGGGTGATCCCGATCTTGAGCATGTAGAAGACGGCGGCGGCGCCGGCCATCAGGCCACCGACGAGGAAGGTGACCTGGATGACGCGGTCACGGTTGACGCCCATCAGGGCGGCCGACTCGGCGTCCATCGCGACGGCGCGGATGCCGCGACCGAGGCGGGAGCGCTTCACGAACTGGTCGAGCACGACCATGATCGCGACCGCGCCGAGGATGACGAAGAGGTCGACGTTGGTGACGTTGTAGCCACCGAGGCTGAACTGCGTCTCCGGCGAGATGATCGTCGGGAGGGCGACGTTGTTGCGCGAGTTCTTGACGTAGGCGCTGAGGGTGTCGTCGAGACCGACCCAGCCGACGATCTTCTCGCGCAGGCCCATCATCTCGGAGAGCACGAAGCTCGCACCGATGGCGGAGATGAGGGCGATGAGCGGTGGGGCGTTGCGCTTGCGGAGCGGGCGGTAGGCCACCCGTTCGAGGAGGACCGCGATCAGGCCCGACATGAGCATCGCGGCGACGAACATCATCGCCACCCAGAAGATGACCTGTCCGGTGCTACCACCTGTCTTGCCGCCGAGGATCATCACGACCCAGACCGCGGCGAAGGTGCCGTACATGAAGACCTCGGAGTGCGCGAAGTTGATCAGTCGCAGCACGCCGTACACGAGCGTGTAGCCGAGCGCCACGAGGGCGTACACGGCGCCGATGGTGAGGCCGGTGATGGTGAAGGCAGCGAAGTTGTCCAGCAGGTACTGCATCAAGGACCTCCATCAGGAGAACGGGTGGCCAGATCGTGCGGGCTCACGGACAGGGGGCGGTCGGAGCGAGTGCCCCGACCACCCCCGTGCGTGGCGTTCGTCCTGCTACTTGATCTCGCCGGCAGAGACGATCTTGCCGCTCTCGACCTTGTAGGCGAAGACCTTGACGTCGGCCGACTCACCCTTGTCGTCGAACTTGAGCATCTTGGTGACGCCCTGCTTGTTGTAGTTCTTGACGAAGTCGAGCATCGTCTCGCGGTTCTTGCCCTCACCGATGCCGTCGAGGAAGATCGTCGCGGCGTCGTAGCCCTCACCCGAGTAGGTGTTGGGGTCCTCGTTGTACTTGGCCTTGTAGGCGGTTTGGAACTCCGGCGCCACGTCGGCCGGGACGCACGGGCAGGTGATGATGGTGCCCTCGGCGGCAGCGCCGGCGTTGTCGATGTAGGACTGGTCCTTGACGCCGTCGGCGACGACGAAGGTGCCCTTGAAGCCGGCGTCACGCAGCTGCTTGATCATCGGCGCGGCCTCGGGCGAGTAGCCACCGTAGAAGACGGCGTCGGCGCCGGAGGAGACGACCTTGGTCACCGTGGCGCTGAAGTCGGTCTGCTTGACCTGGACGGTGTCGTTGCCGACGACGATCGAGCCGAGGTCCTTGCGGACGATGTCGGCCAGACCCTTGCCGTACTCGGACGCGTCGTCGATGACGAAGGGCTTCTGCGCCTTGACGGTGTCCTTGATGTACTTCGCGGCGGCGGGACCCTGGGTCGCGTCGTTGCCGAGGGCACGGAAGAAGGTCTTCCAGCCGTTGTCGGCGAGCGCGGGGTTGGTCGCGGACGGCGTGATCGTGACGAGGCCGGCCTCGTTGAAGAGCGGGTCGGCGGCCTTGGACTCACCGGAGAAGGCGGGGCCGACGATGCCGACGACCTTCTTGTCGTCGATGGCCTTCTTGGCCAGCGCCGGGGCCTGGGTCGGGTCACCCTGGGAGTCGTAGTTCTCCAGGGCGACCTTGCAGTCGCTGTGCTTGGCGTTGTAGTCGTCGATGGCGAGGTTCACGCCGTTCTGGATGTAGATGCCCAGGTTGGCGTTCGGGCCGGTGAGGGCGCCGAACATGCCGATCTTCTGGTCACACGCAGCCGACGCGCCGCCGGTGCCGCCGCCGGCGGCCGGGGTGGTGGTGTCCCCACCCGTGGTGCCACACGCACCGAGGGCGAGGGCCGCGGCCGCGAACGGAACGGCAAGCTTGAGCGTTGAACGCACGGGGTGTCCTCCTGATGTCACACATCCCTCGGTCGAGGGCTCTATCGGACACTAGATGGTGCAGACCCTCAGGTCACGCGAAACCGCGATGAGTGACCGTGTCGTGACCTCGGTGTCACACGCGTGAAACGCACTCGGCCGGACCGGGGTCCGGCGCCGTGCCCGGGCCGTGTCCGGGCCGTGTCTGCGCCGGGGTCAGGATGCCGGGAAGCCGTTGATGACGGCCTCCGCGACCTCCTTCATGCCGAGCCGGCGGTCCATCGCCGTCTTCTGGATCCAGCGGAAGGAGTCGGCCTCGCTCAGCTTGAGCTGGGTCATCAGCACGCCCTTGGCCCGGTCGACGAGCTTGCGGGTCTCGAGGCGCTCCCCCAGGTCGGCGATCTCGGCCTCGAGGGCCTTGACCTCGCTCCAGCGGGACCGGGCGATGTCGATGGCCGGGCGCAGGTCGTCGGCCGTGAAGGGCTTGACGACGTAGGCCATGACGCCGGCGTCGCGGGCCCGCTCGACGAGCTCGGTCTGAGAGAAAGCCGTGAGCATGATGACGGGGCAGAGCTTGTCGGCGTGGATCGCCTCGGCGGCCGAGAGGCCGTCCATGACGGGCATCTTCACGTCCATCACGACGAGGTCGGGCTTGAGCTCGCGCGCGAGCTCGACGGCCTGCTCGCCGTTGTTGGCCTGGCCGACGACGTCGTAGCCGAGCTCCCCGAGCATCTCGACGAGGTCGAGGCGGATCAGGGCCTCGTCCTCGGCCACGAGGATCCGGGCCGCGCCGGCCGGGCTGACGCCCTCGGCCGCGCCGGGCTCGGTCACAACGTCACGGGAGCCGTCGGGGGCGACGGAGGCCGCACTGGCCTCGTCGGGGACGACCGCGACTGGCTCCTCGGGGGCGGCGGGCTTGGGCTTGGTCGTCTTCTCCGTGGTCACGGCGACAGCCTAGCGGGGGCCGCGTTTCGTCGACGTTTCGAGGTCGTGACGCGTTGGTGCACGAGGTGGCGTCAGCGTCGGTGCCGAGAGCGGGACTCGAACCCGCACGGCCTTGCGGCCAGAGCATTTTGAGTGCCCCGTGTCTGCCATTCCACCACCCCGGCAGGAGTGCCGCGCCAGCATAACCGGCGCGGCACGCCCCGCCCCGCAGGGCCCTTCAGCGGGTGACCTCGTCGGGGTTGTAGGCCGGGGCGGCCCGGTTGACGGCGTCGCCGGCGCGGTGCACGCGCAGCGCGTTCGTCGAGCCGGGGATGCCGGGGGGCGAGCCGGCGACGATGACGACGCGGTCGCCCTCGACGACGCGGCCCTCGGGCAGCAGGTTGAGGTCGACCTGCATCGCGAACTGGTCGGTGTGGTGCATCCGCGGCACGAGGTAGGTCTCGACGCCCCAGACGAGCGCGAGCCGCGAGCGCACCTTCGGGTCGGAGGTGAAGGCCAGGACGGGGAGCCGGGGGCGGATCCGCGACATCCGCGTGGCCGACCCGCCGGTCTCGGTGAAGGTGATGAGGAACTTCGCGCCGACGACGTCGCCGATCTCGACGGCGGCCTTGGTCACCGCGCCGCCGACGGTCTTGGGGCTCGTCTTCATCCGGGCGATCTTGTCGAAGCCCTTCTCCTCGGTGCTGGCGATGATCCTGCTCATCGTCGCGACCGACTCGATCGGGTAGGCGCCGACCGACGTCTCGCCCGAGAGCATCAGCGCGTCGGCGCCGTCGAGCACCGCGTTGGCGGCGTCGGAGGCCTCGGCGCGGGTCGGGCGGGCGTTCTCGATCATCGACTCGAGCACCTGGGTCGCGACGATGACCGGCTTGGCCTCGCGCCGGGCCAGCTCGATGGCGCGCTTCTGCACGAGCGGCACGTCCTCGAGCGGCATCTCGACGCCGAGGTCGCCGCGGGCGACCATGATGCCGTCGAAGGCCCGGACGATCTCCTCGAGGTTGTCGACGGCCTGCGGCTTCTCGATCTTGGCGATGACGGGGATCCGGAAGCCGAACTCGTCCATGATCTCGTGCACGTCGACGATGTCGTCGGCCGAGCGGACGAACGACAGCGCGATCATGTCGGCGCCGAGCCGCATCGCGAAGCGCAGGTCCTCACGGTCCTTGTCCGACAGCGCCGGGACGCTGACGGCGACGCCCGGCAGGTTGATGCCCTTGTTGTTGGACACGACGCCGCCGACGATGGTCTCGGTGAGCACGTCGGTCTCGGTCACCTCGAGGGCGCGGAGCATGACCTTGCCGTCGTCGATGAGCAGGAAGTCGCCGGGGCGCACGTCACCGGGCAGACCGGCATACGTCGTGCCGACCTCGGTCTCGTCGCCGGGGACGTCGCGGTTGGTGATCGTGAAGCGCTGACCGACGGTCAGCAGCACCGGGCCGTTGGCGAAGCGCGCGGTGCGGATCTTCGGGCCCTGGAGGTCGACGAGGACGCCGACGGCGCGGCCCGACGCGTCACTGGCCGTGCGCACGTCGTTGTAGACCTGCTCGTGCACGGAGTGCTCACCGTGCGAGAGGTTGAGGCGGGCGACGTCCATCCCGGCGTCGACGAGCGCGCGCAGCTGTTGGAGGGACGATGTCTTGGGTCCGATCGTGCACACGATCTTGGCTCGACGCATGTCTCAACCTTAGGGGTGTTGTGACGCCGGTCACGATCGCTCGTGCACGTCGAGCACGATCCTGCCG
>JBDSSS010000095.1:0-7965 GCA_039928615.1 Terracoccus sp.
GTGCCCGCGACCTGGTGCGACGCCCACCACCTCACCCACTGGGCCCGCGGCGGCCCCAGCTCACTACGCAACGCGGCCCTGCTCTGCCCGCGGCACCACACCCGGGTCCACGACCACGACCTCACCGCCACGGTCACCGCCACCGGCGTCACCTGGCACACCTGACCGCCCCGCCCCACACCCCGCCCCCACCAGCGGGGCCACCGGCACGTCCCGGGCCATCCCACTGCGAGGCGGTCCCCTGTCCACCTCACTCGTCACACATGAGAGCGCGCCCCGCTCCACGTGATCGTGGGGCGAGGCGCGCTCTCGAGACGGTGACGGTCAGGTCACCCGAAGCGTTCAGTCACTCGAGGCCAGCGGTGCCGAGCCAGGTCTTCGCGACCGCGGAGGCGTCCTTCTTGTCGACGACGACCTGCTTGACCATGTCGGCGAGGGCCGAGGTGTCGAGCTTGGCCGAGACGGCGTTGAGCGCGCCCTTGACCATGTCGGCCTTGTCGGCACGAACGAGCGGCACGACGTTGTCCGAGCCGAAGAGGCTCTCCGGGTCGTCCAGCACGACGAAGCCGTTCTCGGCGATCGACGGGTCGGTGCTGAAGATGTTGGCGGCCTTGACCTGCCCGTTCTTCAGCGCCTCGACGGAGGCCTGGCTCTGGAGCGGGCGGAACTGCTTCGGCACGATGTTGTAGACCGACTTGAGGCCGACGAGGCCCTGCTGGCGGGTCTTGAACTCGGGCGGCGCCGCGATCGTCAGCTCCGCCTGGTGGGCGGCGAGGTCGGGGATCGCCTTGAGGTTCCACTCGGCGGCGGTGTCCTTCGAGACGGCCATCGAGTTCTTGTCCTCGGCGGCCGACTTGTCGAGCACCGTGAGACCACTCGGCACGGCGGCCTGCAGTGCGGTGTAGACCTCGTCGGGCTTGGTGACCTTGGCGTTCTTGTCAAAGAAGTTGAGCAGCGATCCGGTGTACTCCGGGATGACGTCGACCTCGCTGCCGGTGATGGCCTTGAGGTAGGTCTCGCGGCTGCCGATGTTGAACTGGCGCTGGACGGTCATCCCCTTGGCCTCAAGGGCCTGGGCGTAGACCTCGCCGAGCAGGGCGGCCTCGGGGAAGTCGGCGGAGCCGACCCGGACCGAGCCGGAGGCCGCGGCGCCCGTGCTCGCGCCGGTGGCGGCAGCGTCGTTCGAGGGGGTCAGCGGGTCGCCGCCGCCACCACAGGCGGCGAGGGGCACGATGGCCGCCAAGAGCATCCCGGCAGCGAGGGTGCGCGTGCGTGTCATGTTCGGTCCCTTTCGGAGGGGGTCGCAGCTGGGGCGGTCGCCCCGGCGGGTCCAGCACTGAGCGTTGCATCAGAACGTGGGGTGGAGCGGTCACGTCGGGCCGCTCGCTTGGTGGCAACACGGGCCGCCCGTCCGGAGATTCCCGGTGAGACGGCATTTCTTTCGAGGAGCGCGAGCAGCCCGTCGGCGATCAGGGCCAGCACGGCGACGAGCACCGACCCGGCAACCATCTGGGTGTAGTCGCGGGACGCGAGTCCGTCGATGAGGTAGCGACCGAGACCACCGAGGCTCACCGAGGCGGCGATCGTGGCGGTGGCGATGACCTGGAGGGTGGCGCTGCGCAGGCCGGAGAGAAAGAGCGGTAGGGCGCACGGGAGCTCGACCTTCGTCAGCACCTGCCACCCCGTCATGCCCATTCCCTTGGCGGCGTCGCGGGCGGCCGGGTCGACGCTCTCGATGCCGGAGTAGGTGCCGGACAGCAGTGGCGGGACCGCGAGCAGCACGAGCACGACGATGCTGGGGATGACGAAGGCGAGCGAGCTCTGGATGAGCGGGCCGACGAACATCGAGACGGCGAAGAGGAGCCCCAGGCTCGGCACCGCGCGAGCAGCATTGGCGCCCGTGACGATCCAGCGGGCTCGACCGGTGTGGCCCACCCACGCACCGAGCGGGACGGCGACGAGCAGGGCGAAGAAGAGGGTGACGGCCGTGTAGATGAGGTGCTCCCAGACCCGGGCGGGCACGCCGTCGGTGCCCTGCCAGTTGGTCGGGTCGCCGAACCAGGCGATGACATCGGCGATCATGCGTTCACCCGCGTCCACGGCGTGAGCGCCCGGGAGAGCGCGAGGATGACGAGGTCGAAGACGAGAGCGAGCAGGACGCAGGCGATGATCCCGACCCACACCTCGGTCGGGTAGGACCGGGCATACCCGTCGGTGAGGAAGTAGCCGAGCTGCGAGATGCCGATGAGCGAGGCGACGCTGACGATGCTGACGTTGCTCACGGCCGCCACGCGCAGGCCCGCCGCGATGACTGGGATCGCGAGCGGCAGGTCGACGGCCCGGAACCGGGCGGCCGTGCCGTAGCCCATCGCGATGGCGGCCTGGCGGGTCGAGCCGTCCACCGCCGAGAGGCCGTCGGCGACGGTGCGCGTCAGCAGGGCAACGGTGTAGACGGTCATCGCGACGATGACGTTGACGGGGTCGAGGATCTTCGTGCCGAGCAGCGGTGGCAACAGGATGAACAGGGCGAGGGAGGGGATCGTGTAGAGCAACCCGGTCGCCGTGAGCAGGGGCCCGCGGACCTTCGGGGTGCGGGCGGCCCACCACCCGAGCGGCAGCGCGATGACGAGACCGAGCAGCAGGGGCAGGCCGGCGAGCCAAGCGTGCTGACCCGCCCGCATGAAGATCTCGGGGAGGTGGTCGATCGCCCAGGTCACGAGGCCGCTGCCTGCTCGTCCTCGGCGCGGTCGACCGGCACCACCGGCCGCGACCGGGCCTCGATGACGGGGACGACCTGGGCCGCGGTGATCGTCCCGAGGAACACGCCGTCCTCGCCCGCGACGACTCCGCGACCGCTGGGGCTGCTGAGGGCGGCGTCGAGCAGGGCGCGCAGCGAGCCGTCGGTCGAGGCGACGGTCCCGCCGCGGTGGAGCAGGTCGCGCCGCAGCTCGCCCTCGACGGCGGCAGCCCGCACCCAGCCGATCGGCTCGTGGTCGTCGCCGACGGCGAGCACCCAGTCCTGGCCGACCGCGCGGATCTCATCGGCCGTCGCGCCCAACGACACCGTGGGCTCCGGGGAGAGCTGCAGCTCCGGCGAGTCCGAGAAGGCGAGCGCACGGTAGCCGCGGTCGCGACCGACGAAGCCTGCGACGAAGTCGTCGACGGGGTCGGAAAGCAGCCGCGCCGGGCTGTCGAGCTGGGCGAGCGTGCCTCCGACCCGCAGGACGGCGACCTGGTCCCCGAGCTTGACCGCCTCGTCGATGTCATGGGTGACGAAGAGGATCGTCTTGCCGAGCTCGTTTTGGAGCCGGAGGAACTCGTTCTGCAGCTGCTCACGGACGACGGGGTCGACGGCCGAGAAGGGCTCGTCCATGAGCATGACGGGCGGGTCGGCCGCGAGCGCCCGGGCGACGCCGACGCGCTGCTGCTGGCCGCCGGAGAGCTGGCTCGGGTAGCGCTTGGCCAGCGAGGGGTCGAGACCGACCCTCTCGATGAGCTCGAGAGCGCGGCTGCGGGCCGTCGCCTTGTCGGTGCCGAGCAGCCGGGGCACGGTCGTGACGTTGTCGAGGACGGTGCGGTGCGGGAAGAGACCGGCGTGCTGGATGACGTAGCCGATGCTGTGTTGCAGCTCGGCGACGTCGAGCGACGCCGTGTCCTTGCCGTCGACGGAGATCGTCCCGCTCGTCGGCGTGATCATCCGGTTGACCATCCGCAGGGTGGTCGTCTTGCCGCAGCCCGAGGGCCCGACGAGGACGGTGATCTTGCCGGTGGGGGCCTCCAAGGTGAGGTCGTCGACGGCCGTGGAGCCGCCGGGGTAGGTCTTGGTCACGCCTTCGAAGCGGATCATGCCCTCCAACGTACCCAGCGACGGCGATGCTCGCCCGCACCCCAGAGCACGATCAGATGTCGATGACCCCGCGAGCGCCGTCGTCGATCGCGTCGAGTACGGCAGGTATGCCGCTCGCCCCCGTCACAGGCGAACGTGGGGCCGCACGCAGCTCGTTCGCGAACGTGCTGCCGACGACGGCCGTGACGAGGTCGGTCCAGAGCCTCGGCCGCAGCAGCATGGCGTGGTCGGAGCGGGCGACCCGCACGAGAGTGGCGTCGAGCCCGTCCTCGCGCATCTGCTCGACGGTGTGTCGCGACGCCCACAGCGGGCAGATGACGTCCCGGTCACCGTGCACGAGGACGGTCCGCCGCCCGGCTCCGGGCCGGGGGTCGCCCCGCTCGATCCACGGGGAGAGCCCCATCACGAGACGCACGTCGGGGTCGTCGCCGGCGTGCATCGCGACGCGTCCTCCCATCGAGTGGCCGACGAGGGCGATCGGACGCCCGGGATAGCGCGACCGGATCTGTGCGAGCGCCCAGCGCGTGTCCGGCAGCGGTGACGCCTCCTCACCGTTCCACCCTCGGAAGCGGAACCGCAGACGGGCGACGGCGACCGGGCCGGGCACCCCCTTGAGCGCCCAGGCGAAGGGCAGCAGGCGTGCCGTGTTGTGCGACCACGGGCGGTTGGCCTCACGCCCGTCGACCGCCCCGCCGTGCAGGACGAGCACGATGACGGCCGCGTCGTGGGGCGCCGCGTCCCAGACGAAGGTGGCGAGCGGCATACGACCTGGTTCGTCACTGACGACGACCGATGGAGGGGCCGCGCCCACGTCGCTGCTCACACGTCGCTGCGGTGGAAGTTCTTGAACGACCGGCTCGCTGTCGGACCGCGCTGGCCCTGGTAGTGGGAGCCGTAGGCCGCTGAGCCGTAGGGGTTCTCAGCCGGCGAGCTGAGGCGGAAGAAGCAGAGCTGGCCGATCTTCATGCCCGGGTAAAGCATGATCGGCAGGGTCGCGACGTTGGACAGCTCGAGCGTGACGTGGCCGGAGAAGCCGGGGTCGACGAAGCCGGCGGTCGCGTGGGTGAGCAGGCCCAGCCGGCCCAGCGAGCTCTTGCCCTCGACGCGCGCCGCGAGGTCGTCCGGGAGGGTCACCGCCTCGAGCGTCGAGCCGAGCACGAACTCCCCGGGGTGCAGGACGAAACCGTCCTCGTCGGGTCCGACCTCGACGAGCCGGGTGAGGTCGGGCTGCTCGGCCGCTGGGTCGATGTAGGGGTACTTGTGGTTGTCGAAGAGTCTGAAGAACTTGTCGAGGCGCATGTCGACGCTCGACGGCTGGACCATCTGCGGGTCCCACGGGTCGAGCGCCACCCGTCCGGACTCGATCTCGGCCCTGATGTCCCTGTCACTGAGCAGCACAGGCCGAGGCTATAACGCCCGCCGGGTTTCACCCCCTCGCTCCCGCCCTCCGGACGGCGAGGCGGTCCTATCGTCGGCTCATGGACGCAGCGACGCAGCCGGCCGGAGACCCCGCAGCACGCCGAGCCGACGACGGCCTGATGGCGGACCTCCATGCGGTGCTGAGGCGACTGCTCGACGAGATGCCGGCTCCCTCGGGCGGGTCGCCGCTGTCCGCCGCGCTGCACGAGCACCTCGGCCGCGAGCCGCACCTGCTCGCCGTCGTGTCCGCTCCCGTCCCACCGCACCGCCTCGTCGATGCCGACATCGCCCTGACCGAGGTCGCGGCCGCCGACCCCGACGCCTCGATGATCGGCGTCGCCGGCGACGCCCGGCACCACATGTCCTTCGGCGACCTCCTCCAGTCGGTCCACGGGCCGAGCGCGTCGGTCGGCCAGGTCGACTACGACCGGATGCCCACCGGTCCGGGACCGGACGACCAGCGCCAGGTCGTGACGTCGGGCATCCGCCTCTTCCGATTCGACGGCCGCCCCGTCGCCGTGCGCCAGCAGGGAGCGAACCGGCAGTTCGGCCGAGAGACCGGCAGCCTCGAGGTGCTGTCGGAGGACCGCGAGCTGTCGGATGCCTTGATGGCGCGCGTCCAGGCGCTCATGGACGAGCGGAGCGTCATCCGCGGGCAGGTCGTCACCTTCGGCTCGGACCCCTACGGGCCGGAGCTCGCGGGGGTGAGCTTCGTCGCCCGCCCCACGGTCGACGCGGCCTCCGTCGTGCTCCCGCCGGGCCTGCTCGACCGGGTCGCCCACCACGTCATCGGTATGGGGGTGCACCGCGAACGCCTCGTCGCCCACGGCCAGCACCTCAAGCGAGGCGTGCTGCTCTACGGTCCGCCGGGCACCGGCAAGACCCACACCGTCCGCTACCTCCTGTCGGCGACGCCCGGCACGACCGCGGTGCTGCTCAGCGGTGGGTCGCTGCGCTTCATCCACGACGCGGCCAAGGTGGCGCGCGCCCACCAGCCGGCGATCGTCGTGCTCGAGGACTGTGACCTCGTCGCCGAGGACCGGTCGTTCGGCATGGGCGCCGCCCCGCTGCTCTTCGAGGTGCTCGACGCCCTCGACGGTCTCGACTCCGACGCGGACGTCGCCTTCGTGCTGACGACGAACCGGGTCGAGGACCTCGAGGTCGCGCTGTCCCAGCGTCCCGGCCGGGTCGACCTCGCCGCCGAGATCCCGCTGCCCGACGAGGACGGGCGGCTCGAGCTGCTCCGCCTCTACGGGGGGCACCTCTTCGGTGCCGAGGCCCTCTCGGCCGCGGCCGCCCGGTCCGGCGGGACGACGGCGTCGTTCACCAAGGAGCTGGTCCGGCGGGCCGTGCTCGCGGCCGCCCTCGCCGATGTGCCACCTGCGGACGACCACCTCGGCGCCGCCCTCGACGAGCTGCTCTCGGACGCGCACCGGCTCACCCGCAGCCTGCTCGGGGTCGGTGCCGGACCGGGTGCCGGACCGGGCGGCGGACCCGTGGGTCCGGGCGTCGATGTCATGGGGATGCCGGACCGTCCGGGGTGGATGCCCGGCCGGATGCCGCGGCCCGGGCGCCCGGTGATGACGTACGGCGAGTCGACGGATGGCGGGATGACCACGCCCGACTGACCGCGACGGCCCGGACGGCTCAGTCCCACCAGACGCCGACGTAGTGGTGCCCGTCAGGGACGGCGGGCCCGTCGACCAGCCAGGCGGCGGAGTCGGACGGTCCCCCGCTCGGGTCGGTGTCGGCCTCCAGGGTGAGGCTGTCGACCTCACCCGGGTCGAGCCGGGTGATGACCGCGACCCCCGACGCGTAGGGCCACTCGTCGTCCGGGTAGGTCTCGAACTCGAGCGGGTCCAGCTCGACCCGCACGTCGTGCACGTCGGACCGGTCGCGGAGCTCGAACAGCACCCGGTGGACCGTCGCGAGGTCGATGTTCTCGTCGCGGTTCGGGCCGATGGACCAGTCGCAGTCGTTGCCCTCGAAGAACTGCTCGAGGGTCACAGCCACCTGGGCGGCGTCCCCTCCGCGGCCTCGGACGTGCGTGACGAGGGCGAGCTGCTTGGCGTGGTCCATGGACGGGTTCGGCCCCCCTGGGTCGTCCTCGGTAGTCGGCTCAAGAGACGGCGCTGACGTCGGCTACACTCTCGGCTGAGCCATTCCGGACCCCTGTCCGAGCGGCCGCGCGAGCGTAGCTCAATGGTAGAGCGCCAGCTTCCCAAGCTGGATACGCGGGTTCGATTCCCGTCGCTCGCTCCGACAGAAAGCCGCAGGTCAGGATACGTTTCCCGGCCTGCGGCTTTGTCTTTGGCGGGCCCCCGAACGTGCGTCGTGCCCCCAGCGTGCACTCACTCATCAGCGCCAGCCTCATTCTGGGCCGCTTCGAGCTCGTTCGTGACGAGAAGATTGAGCCGGGCGGCGAGGTCCCGGGAGCGTGATTCGGTCGCGTGCTGGTAGATCAGGGCGGCCCGCATGGTGGAGTGCCCCATGCGCTGCATCAGTTCCCGAGTGGAAGCGCCTGACTGGGCGACGAGGTGGTTACCCGTGTGGCGCAGGTCGTGGAAGTGAAAGCCCTCGGGGAGGCCGGCCACCGCCAGGGCCTCCCGCCAGCCGACGTTGGCTCGCCAGTTACCTCGCCGCGGCGTCGCACCCCGCTCCCCCGTGAACAGCAAGGCATCGCCGCCCGGAGGCACGGC
>JBDSSS010000096.1:0-44229 GCA_039928615.1 Terracoccus sp.
GGTTGACGAGGCAGCTCGCCGTCTGCTTCGCGAAGGTGTGGTCGAGGCAGGCCTGGTTGCAGGCGATGCACGTGTTGATCTCGTCGGCGCGGTCCTCCTGTGCCTTGCGCACCCACTCGGGGTCGGCGAGGAACGGGCGGGCCATCGACACGAGGTCGGCCTGCCCACTGGCGATGACGTCCTCGGCGAGGTCGGGCATCGTGATCCGGTTGGAGGCGACGACGGGGATGCCGACCTCGGGGCGCAGCCTGGCCGTCACCCGCGTGAAGGCGCCGCGCGGCACCGACGTGACGATCGTGGGCACCCGCGCCTCGTGCCAGCCGATCCCGGTGTTGATGATCGTCGCGCCGGCTGCCTCGACCTCATGAGCAAGGGCAACGACCTCCTCCCAGCTCTGCCCGTCGGGGACGAGGTCGATCATCGAGAGGCGGAAGACGATGATGAAGTCGGTGCCGACGGCCGCCCGGACGGCACGGACCACCTCGACGGGGAAGCGCCGGCGGGCCTCGGGCGAACCCCCGTAGCCGTCGGTGCGCTCGTTGGTGCGCGGTGCGAGGAACTGGTTGAGCAGGTAACCCTCTGAGGCCATGATCTCGACGCCGTCATAGCCCGCCTCCCGCGCCAGGCGCGCGCACCGGGCGTATGCCGCTGTCGTCCGGGCGATCCCGCCCTCACTGAGTGCGCGGGCCCGGAAGGGGGAGATGGGGGACTTCGTGCTCGACGCCGAGACGGCGAGCGGGTGGTAGGCGTAGCGGCCGGCGTGCAGGATCTGGAGCGCGATCTTGCCGCCCTCCCGGTGCACGGCGTTCGTGACCCGCTCGTGGCGCCGCGCCTGGCGGCGCGTCATGAGCACCGAGCCGCCCGGGTAGAGCGAGCCCTGCAGGTCAGGGGCGAAACCACCGGTGACCATGAGCCCGGCGCCGCCCCGGGCCCGCTCCGCGAAGTAGGCGGCGAGGCGGTCGACGTCGCGGCTCCGGTCCTCGAGCCCGGTGTGCATCGAGCCCATCACGACCCGGTTGCGCAGCGTCGTGAAACCGAGGTCGAGCGGCTCGAGCAGGTGCGGGTAGGCAGTCACCCCGCCGAGGGTAGCCGTGGTTACCCCCCGGTAGCCACGGGAGCGACGAGACTGGTGGGGTGAGTGAGAATCGTGAGCACCTGGACGTCCTCGTCGTCGGCGCCGGCCTGTCCGGCATCGGCGCCGCCTACCGGCTCCAGACGACGCTGCCCGACCGGACCTGGGCCGTCCTCGAGGCCCGCGAGGCGATCGGGGGCACGTGGGACCTCTTCCGCTACCCGGGCGTCCGGTCCGACTCCGACATGCAGACCCTCGGCTACCCCTTCGAGCCGTGGGTGGAGGACGAGGCGATCGCCGGCGGTGCCCAGATCCTCGACTACGTGCGCCGCACTGCCGACAAGTACGGCATCACCGAGCGGATCCGCTTCGGCCACAGGGTGGTCGCGGCAGCCTGGTCGACCCCCGACGCGCGGTGGACCGTCACGGTCGAGGTGGCCGGCGAGACCACCGAGCTGACCTGCACCTTCCTGCACCTGTGCAGCGGCTACTACGACTACGACCGGGCCAACGAGCCGGTCTTCCCCGGGCGGGAGGACTTCACCGGCGAGGTCGTGCACCCGCAGTTCTGGCCGGAGGACCTCGACGTGAGCGGTCGGCGCGTGGTCATCATCGGCTCCGGGGCCACCGCGGTCACCCTCGTGCCCGCCCTCGTCGCCGAGGGCGCCGACGTGACGATGCTCCAGCGGTCACCGTCGTGGGTCGTGTCCAGGCCGAGCCGCGACCGTTTCGCCGAGCGGATGCACCGACTCCTGCCGAGGAGTGCCGCCGGCGCGGTCGTGCGGTCCAAGAACGTCGTCGGAACGACCGCCTTCTACGCGCTGACCCGGCGGCGCCCACGGACGGCCCGGTCACTCCTGACTCGCGGCCTCGTCGCCGAGCTGGGCCAGGAGACGGTCGAGACGCACTTCCAGCCCGTCTACGACCCGTGGGACGAGCGGCTCTGCCTCGTCCCCGACGGCGACCTCTTCGTGGCCCTCAGGGGCGAGTCGGCCCGGGTCGTCACCGACACCATCGAGACCTTCACTGCGACCGGCATCCGTCTCACGTCCGGGACCGAGCTCGAGGCCGACGTCATCGTCACCGCGACCGGGCTGCGGGTCCACCTCGCCGGCGGCATCCTGCTGTCCGTCGACGGGCAGGAGCGCGCGCTGGGCGACCTCACCGTCTACCGCGGCCTGATGTTCGGCGGGGTGCCCAACCTCGCCATCTGCATCGGCTACGTCAACGCGTCGTGGACCCTGCGTGCCGACCTCGTCAGCCGCTACGTCTGCCGGCTGCTCGAGCACCTCGACGCCAACGGGCTCCGGTGGGCGGCGCCGAACCCACCGGAGGGGATGGAGCCGATGCCGCTGCTGCCGCTGAGGTCGGGCTACCTGCGCCGCGCCGAGTCGCAGATGCCGCAGCAGGGCGA
This sequence comes from Terracoccus sp., assembly GCA_039928615.1. Classification (GTDB taxonomy): domain Bacteria; phylum Actinomycetota; class Actinomycetes; order Actinomycetales; family Dermatophilaceae; genus JBDSSS01. Next base: position 2,487 of record JBDSSS010000096.1, read on the forward strand.
TGCCGCCCCGTGGCTGATGCGACAGAACTACCTGCTCGACCGCCGGGAGATGATCGGTGGCGACCTCACGGAGGGGATGACCTTCGGACGCTGACGCGCCGCGGCGGCGGCCGCGTCAGCCCGGGGTGACCCGGTCGGAGACGAGACCGGCCGCCACGAGGTCGGCCAGGCGCGCCGCGGTGCGGTCACGGATGGCCCACGGGTCCAGGGTGTTGACGTAGATCTTCGTGCCGCCCTCGAAGCCGGCCGGGGTCGACACCCGCCACTTGAGCACGGCCCGCAGCGGCATCGGCAGGTCGAGCGACGGTGGCCGGTGGTGCCACTCCTCGTTGGACGGCACGTCCGACCCCGTCGCCGCGTGGCAGGCGTGCACGAGGTCGGAGAAGTCACGCAGCTCGTCGTCGGTCAGCTCCCACGGGCTGCGTCCGCCGGTGCGCGAGTGGATCTCGAGCGAGGGGTAGCGGTGCCCCACCCCCGCGAACGCGATCGCGCTGGGGGTGCGCGCGACGACGAGCCCGTGGCGGGCGGCATACTCTGCGCCCCACCGCTCGTAGAGGTCCGGCTCCGCACGCACCGCCACCGACTCGCGCTCGACCTGGGCCCCCAGCTCGTCGATCGCGACGATCTGCTTGTGCAGGTGGTCGAAGGAGGCGCCGGCAGGGCGGAGCCAGTTCTGGAAGACGGACACGTAGCGGGCGAAGGGGTTGGCCGCGTAGACGTCCCGCATCGCCCGGACGGTGAAGGCGAGGTAGGCGTGGTGCTCGTTCGGGGTGAGCGTGCCGGACGATGCGAGCTGGGAGTCGTCGGTGGCCCCGTCGACGAAGTGCCGCCGGGCCACGACGACGAGGTGGTTGCCGGCGAAGAGGCCCACGGACTCGCGACCGAGGTCCGTCGGCGACAGCGGCTCGGCATCCGCCCCGCGGGTTCCCCTCGCCCGCATGCGGATCCGCGCCAGAGCGGTCACGTGGTCGCGACCCGCCGGGGTGGCGAGGTAGGCGCGGCGGCGGGCCTGCGCGACGGGGGTGGGCTCGTAGCCGTGGGCCGAGTGCCAGTAGTCGAAGGTGAGGATCTCGAAGAGGTTGGGGAAGAGGCGGAACTCCGGCACGGTCGCGTCGAGGTCGTCGGCGAGCACGCCCCGCAGCTCGCGCCACCGGTCCCCGTCCCGGACGAGCCGCGCGATCTCCGGCGTCGTCTCGATCAGCCGACCCACGCAGAACGCACAGTGCTCTCCACGGCGGGCCCCGTCGAGCGGGTGCGGGTCGCCGCGGACGACACCGAGGGGCCGGGCGCCGCGGCCCGGGAGGGTCCAGACCTTCGTCCCGGTGAACGGGTTGACCTGCTTGACGGTGCCGTCGGGCAGGCGGGTCAGGGGATCGGGCACGGCTCCAGACTAGGGTCGGACCACGTTCACGACGAAGGAGCCCCATGCGTGCAGCCCGTGTCAGCGCCCTCGACGGCCCGTCCTCGGTGGAGGTCGTCGACGTCGACGAGCCGACCCTCTCGGCCGGTCACGTCCTCGTCGACGTGCACGAGGCCGGGGTCAACTTCCCGGACGTCCTGATGACGAAGGGGCTCTACCAGATGAAGCCCGACCTGCCCTTCGTCCCCGGCTCCGAGTGCGCCGGCGTGGTCCGCGAGGCCGCCGAGGGCAGCGCCTTCGCCCCGGGCGACCGGGTCGCCGCCTTCCCGATCCTCGGGGCGTGCGCCGAGACGGTGAGCGTCGCCGAGTCGATGGTGTTTCCGCTGCCCGACGGTGTCGGCTTCCGGGCGGCCGCCGCCCTGCTGATGAACTACCTCACCGTCGAGTTCGCCCTCGTCCGTCGAGGGCGCCTCCAGCCGGGGGAGACCGTCCTCGTCCACGGCGCCGCGGGCGGGGTCGGCAGCGCCGCCTGCCAGCTCGCCAAGGCCCTCGGTGCCCGCGTCATCGCCGTCGTCTCGAGCAAGGACAAGCAGGCCACCGCGACGGCGTCCGGCGCCGACGACGTCGTCCTCGCGGACGGGTTCCTCGCGGCGACCAAGGAGCTCACGGGCGGGCGCGGCGTCGACGTCGTCGTCGACCCGGTCGGCGGTGACCGCTTCACCGACAGCCTCCGGTCACTGGCCGTCGAGGGGCGGCTGCTCGTCATCGGCTTCACGGCGGGCGAGATCCCCACCGTCAAGGTCAACCGCCTGCTGCTGTCCAACACGAGCGTCGTCGGCGTCGGGTGGGGCGCCTACTGGACCAACGACCCCGCCTCCCTGCGCGCGCAGTGGGACCGGATCGTGCCGCTCCTCGAGCGCGGTGACCTCGACCCCGTCCTCGGCACGGCCCACCCCCTCGCGGACACGGGCGCCGCCCTCACCGAGATCGACGAACGCCGGGCGCTCGGGAAGGTCACGGTCACCGTCCGCTGAGCCCAGCGGCATACGCCCCTAGGGTGAACCGCATGCTGTTCACCCACCCCGTCGTCAACGTCCACCAGCGCATCCTCGTCACGGGTGCGGCGTCCGGTCTCGGGCTCGCCCTCGTGCGCCAGCTCACCGCCCGTGGGGCGCAGGTGATCGCCACCGACGTCGCCACCTCACGGCCCGACGGGCTGCCCGCCCGGGCCGACTACCTCACCCTCGACGTCCGCAGCGACGACGACTGGGCGGCCGCCCTCAAGCACGTGCGCGACACCCTCGGGGGTCTCGACCTGCTCGTCAACAACGCGGGCGTCGCTGCGGGCGGGCGCATCGACGTCGCGACGATGGACGAGTGGCGGTGGATCGTCGACATCAACCTGCTGGGCGTCGTCCGTGGCTGCCGCACCTTTGCGCCGCTGCTCAAGGCGCAGGGGAGCGGCCACATCGTCAACGTCGCCTCGCTCGCGGGCCTCGTCCACGCGCCGGGGATGGCCAGCTACAACGCGGTCAAGGCGGGCGTCGTCGCGATCAGCGAGACGCTGACGAGCGAGCTGGGCCCGCACGGCATCGCCGTCTCCGTGGTGTGCCCGTCGTTCTTCCGCACCAACCTCGCCGACTCCTTCCAGGGCGCCGACGTCGAGATGCAGCAGGCGGGCACGCGACTCGTCACCGGCTCGCAGCGCGGCGCGGACGAGGTGGCGGCGACCGTCGTCAAGGGCATCGATGCCCGACGCCAGGTCATCCTCACCGACCGCGAGGGGCAGGTCGCCTGGCGTGCCAAGCGGTTCGTCCGTCCGCTCTACGTCCGGGCGATGCGCAAGGCCGGGGAGCGCCTGATGCAGGGCCGTCCGGTCACCCTCCCCCAGCGCAAGCGCTAGGCCGACCTCCCGGGGTCAGCTCCGGCGCAGCTCGACGGACGCGGGGTCCTCGATCTGGAGCACCCCGTGCAGGGTCGCCGACAGCAGCGCCGCCGCCGCGGTGGCGTCGCCGATGACGAAGGTGCGGCTGAAGGTGGGGTCAGCGCCCTCCTGGTCCCAGCCCGCCTCGACGAGGGCCGACTGCTGGGTTGCGGAGAGGTCGGTCAGGCCCTCGAACTCGGTGTCACCGATCATCTCGAGCGCGAGGACCCCCTCGAGGACCATGGCCTGCAGGAACACCTCGGGGACCGTGCCGCCCGCAGCCGGGGCCCGTCGCCAGCGCCGCCGCCGGGTGGGCGCCTCGGCCGACGAGGTCGGCTGGGCCACGGTCCGGGGCGCCGGCGTGAACGACAGCCACTCGGCGCCGGTCAGCGCGGCCAGGTCGCCCGCGACCCGGGCCTCCCACGCGGACCACGGCTCGCTCGGCTCGCTCGGTGGTCTCGTTGGGCTCACCGGCCGGCCTCCGGCGCAAGGGCGGACTCCATGAGGGAGCGCAGGTGGGCGGGGATGGGCGTCGGCCGCCGGGTCGAGGCGTCGATCTCGACGTGCACCCAGTGGCCGACCGCCTTGACGGCTGGGTCGTCGTCGACGAAGAGGCCGAGCTGGTAGACGACGCTGCTCGTCCCGACCCGGGTGGTCCGCAGGCCCACGGTGAGCGGGCTGGGGAAGGCGACCTCGCCGTGGAAGACGCACCCCGACTCGACGACGACCCCCTGCGTCGCGTCGGTCATCGGGCTGACCGTGACGTGCTCGGCCTGCCAGCCGTTGATCGCGGAGTCGAACAGCTCGTAGTAGACGGCGTTGTTGAGGTGGCCGTACATGTCGTTGTCGGACCATCGCGTCGTCACCGGGCGGTGCACGGGGAAGTCCGCGAGGGTGAGGGTCCGGGGGTCGCGGTCGTCGGCCATCACCCCATCCTGCCCGAGCGACGCACTGTGGATCGAGCCCTGCGGGTGTCGGCTGTGACACCTACAGTCGGCTCATGGCGTGGAGCGTGGGGAGGGCGACCTGGGTCGGTGACGTCACCGACCCCGACATCGCCCAGCAGGTGGGCTCGCGCACCTTCGACCGCGGCGAGGCGTATGCCGCTGAGCGCCGCGTTCGGTCGCTCGCCTCCCGTGCCGACGGGCTGATGCTCCTCGCGACGGTCGACGGCAGCCGGTCGAGCACCTACCAGACCATCGTCGAGGCCCGGGAGCACCCGCGGGGCCGGTCGCACCTGTGGTCCGGGAGGTGCAGCTGCCCCGTCGCCGTCGACTGCAAGCACGTCGTGGCCCTGCTCCTCGTGGCGCGCGACGTCGCCCACGGCATCACCCCCGACGGCGGGTCCCAGACGCCCGATGCCCCCGCACCCGCCCCGGACCACTGGGCCGACGTGCTCGGCCACGTGCGACCGCGGGCCGCGCCGACCGAGCCGGAGGCGCCGGTCCGGCCGGAGGCGCACGGTGACCTCGTGCCGGCCGGGCTCTACGTCGACACCGTCTACCGCAGCCCCGGCGGCTGGGGCGGGGTGCCCGAGCTCGGCTACGGGCTGCGGCCGACCCGTCGCACGCGCGCCGGCACGTGGCACCGCAAGCTGTCCTGGCAGGAGGCCCTGCCCCGCTGGCGGGCGGGCCTGCGCTACCTGCCCGAGCACGAGGAGATCATGGCCGCGCTGCGTGACGCCGCGCGCCCGGGATCCGGTGGCGTGACGTCGTCGCTGGGCAGCCCGACCCTCGCCCTCGAGGCGAGCCCCGACGTGTGGGCCCACCTGCGCCGGGCCCAGGAGGCCGGCATCGAGCTGCTGCCCGGCGAGGGAGTGAGCGGCCCGGTCACGGTCCTCGCCGACGCGGCCCGACTCGTCCTGCACGTGCTGCGGGCGACCGACGAGTCCGGCGACCTCAGCGTCCGGGTCTACATCGAGGGGCTGCCCGACGACCTCGCCGGGGAGCGGCTGCTCATCGGCGACCCCGTCCACGGTCTGGCGTTCGAGGACGAGGAGGGGGCGCTCACCTTCCTCCCGCTCGAGCAGGACCTCGAGCTGGGTCGAGGGGCCCTGCTGCGCGCCGAGGCGGGCCTGCGGGTCCCGGCCGACGAGCGGGCCCGCTTCCTGCGCACCGCCATCCCCGGGCTGCGCCAACGGGTCCGGGTCCGCTCCGAGGTGCCCCTGCCGGTCCCCGACGACGCCGCGGGCGGGACGGGCGCGGTCGGGACGGGTGCTGGCGGCGCGCCGGTCGGCCCCGTCGTCACCGTCCTCGTCACCGTGAGCGCCGACGTGCCCGGGGAGGTGCGCCTCGAGCTCGGGCACGCCTACGACGGCCGGGCCCGCACCTTCAGCACGCCGCGGTTCACCGGGGCGGGCGCCCGGGACCGCACCGCGGAGGCGGCAGCCGTCGCCGCCGCGACGTCGGTGCTGGCCATCCCGGGCGCCACCCGGTTGGACGTCACCGACTCGCCGTACCTCGTCACCGCCGTCGTGCTGCGCGGCCTCGACGCGGCCCGGTTCGTCACCGACCTGCTGCCGGCCCTCGAGGCCGACGACCACGTCACGGTCGTCGTCGACGGCGAGCTGCCCGCCTTCGAGGAGGTGACGGCCGCCCCGGTGATCCGGCTCGGCACGACCGACGTCGACGGCGCGTCCCGTGCCGGGGCGCCCGGGGCGCAGCGGGAGGGGCGCGGCGAGGGCGGGGGCGACTGGTTCGACCTGCACGTGAGCATCGAGGTGGACGGCGAGGAGGTGCCCTTCGAGCCCCTCTTCGCGGCGATCGCCGCTGGCGACGACATCATGATGCTCGACTCCGGGTCGTGGTTCCGGCTCGACCGGCCCGATCTGCTGCAGCTCCGCGCCCTCATCGAGGAGGCCCGAGAGCTGTCCGACCCCGATGCGAAGCAGCTGCGCCTCAGCGCCCACCACGCCGATCTCTGGGACGAGCTCGTCTCGCTCGGGGTCGTCGACGAGCAGAGCGCCCGCTGGACCGCGAGCATCGGGGCCCTCGGTGCTGCCGTCGACGACGGTCCACCGGAGCCGGTGCCGGCCGACCTGCGAGCCACCCTGCGGCCCTACCAGGTCGACGGCTACCGCTGGCTCTCCCGGCTCTGGGACGCCCGGCTCGGCGGCATCCTCGCCGACGACATGGGGCTGGGCAAGACGCTCCAGACGATCGCCACGCTCGTCCGGGCCCACGACCGCGGCGAGCTGGGCGACGGACCGGCCTCGCACGGCCCGGTCCTCGTCGTCGCGCCGACGAGCGTCGTCGGGACCTGGCTCGGCGAGTTCGAGACCTTCGCGCCGCACCTGCCCGTCGTCGCGGTGGGCGCCACGGAGCGCAAGCGGGGCACCGCGCTGGCCGAGGTCGTCGCCGGCGCCGAGGTCGTGATCACCTCGTATGCCGTGCTCCGTCTCGACGCTCCCGCCTTCCAGGGGATGCGGTGGGGCGGGGTGGTCCTCGACGAGGCACAGTTCGTCAAGAACCGGCAGGCCAAGACGCACATCGCGGTGCGCCGTCTCGGGGCGCCCTTCACCGTCGCGGTGACCGGCACCCCTCTGGAGAACTCGCTGATGGACCTGTGGTCGCTGCTGTCGCTCACCGCCCCGGGCCTCTACCCCCGGCCCGACGTCTTCACCAAGAGCTACCGCAAGCCGATCGAGTCGGGGGAGCGGCCCGAGCTGCTCGACCTGCTCCGGCGCCGGATCCGGCCACTCATGCTCCGGCGGACGAAGGAGCAGGTCGCGATCGACCTGCCGCCCAAGCAGGTCCAGGTGCTACCCGTGCCGCAGCACCCCGTGCACGCCCACATCTACGACCAGCACCTCCAGCGGGAGCGCCAGCGGGTCCTCGGCCTGCTCGACGACCCGGAGGCCAACCGCGTGGCCATCCTCGCGGCCCTGACCCGGCTGCGGCAGCTGGCGCTCGACCCCGCCCTCGTCGACGAGGGCTACGCCGGTCGGGCGACGGCGGCCAAGGTCGACTTCCTCGTCGAGCAGCTGACCGAGCTCGCCGCCGAGGGGCACCGCGCCCTCGTCTTCAGCCAGTTCACCGGATTCCTGCGCATCGTCGAGCGGGCGCTCACCGCGGCCGGCTTGCGCACCTGCTACCTCGACGGGTCGACGACCGACCGACAGGCGGTCATCCGGGGCTTCCGTGACGGGGAGGCGGCGGCCTTCCTGATCAGCCTCAAGGCCGGGGGTTTCGGCTTGACCCTCACCGAGGCCGACTACGTCTTCGTCCTTGACCCGTGGTGGAACCCGGCCGCGGAGTCGCAGGCGATCGACCGTGCCCATCGGATCGGCCAGACCCGCCCGGTCACGGTCTACCGGCTCGTCTCGGAGGGGACGATCGAGGAGAAGGTCGTGGCCCTCCAGGAGCGTAAGCGCGACCTCTTCCAACGGGTCGTCGACGAGGGCGGCGCCCTCTCGGGCGCGATCACGAGCGACGACGTCCGCGACCTGCTCGCCCTGCCCTGACCCGTCAGTCCTCGGGCAGGCCGGCGAAGGCCTCCTTCGTGTCGCGGTACCAGCCGAGCGACCTCTTCGGGTGGCGCCACCGGCCCTTCATCGCCTCCCGGGCCTCGCGGTGGCTCTCGTCGCCGGCCTGCTCGGCGTCCTTGAGGTGCGTGTCCTGGGCCTGGATCACGTCGTCGGCGCTCTCGCCGTGGTGCGCGAGGTCGCAGGGTCCGCCGAGCTGGCGGCAGGTCATCGTCTTCATGGGGTGTCCTCTCGGGATGGGGGCGTGCTGTCACCTGTCTGACGATCGGCGGGCCCGGAGTGTGACCGACGGCGCCCGACCCGTCGACGTTCCGGGCCGTCGCGTCGCTCCACCCGCGCCAGCACCGCCGGGTCGGCTCGGAAGGTGATGCCGAGCACGACACCGTCGTCGACGGTGAAGTCGAAGACCACCCGCGGAGTGCCGCGGTGGAACCACGCCGCCCCGGGGCGGTCGCCGACGAGCACGGGCAGCGCCGCCTGTGCACTGCCGTCGAGGAACCTCGCCACCTCCCGGCGGCCCTCGACCCGCTCGGGGGTGCCGGCCAGGATCGCGGCGTCGTCGGCGGTGAGGGTGGCATCGGGCGCGAGCAGCGCGAGCAGCCGCTCGAAGTCGCCCTCGCGTGCCGCGGCCATGAAGGCATCGACCACCTCCCAGTCGGAGAGCCGGTCGTCGGCGGCCGGCTGTCCGACCTTGGCGCGTGCCCGGGAGGCGAGCTTGCGCGCGGCGGCCGGCGTGGTGTCGAGCACGGCGGCGATGGTCGTGAACGCGAAGCCGAAGCTGTCGTGCAGGACGAACGCGACCCGCTCCGACGGCGTGAGCCGGTCGAGCACGACGGTCAGCGCGAGCCCGACGGTCTCGGCAAGGGCAACGGCCTCTGCGGGGTCGGCGGCGGTCCCCGCCTCCGGCACCTCCGGCACCTCCGCGGTGGGGGCGGGGACCCGGGCGCGGAGCCGGTCGAGGCACAGCCGCGTCGTCACGGTCGTCAGCCACGCGGGCAGGCTCTCGATGTCGGAGCTCGTCCCGTGCAGCCGCAGCCAGGCCTGCTGCACGACGTCCTCCGCCTCGGCCCCGTCGCCGAGCACCCTGGCCGCGAGCCGCAGCAGGCGCGGCCGCTCGGACTCGAAGGTCACGGCCTCGTCCATGTCGTCCAGCCTCCCACCGCGGGGCCCCTGACCGAGGCTGGATGCCCGGGGCACCCTGTCGGGCGCCACGCCACCGGCATAGAGTGTTGGGAGCCGGACGACCTTCGATGAAAGGAACGACACGTGGCTTACACGCTTCCCGAACTCCCCTACGACTACGCAGCCCTCGAGCCGCACATCAGCGCTCGCATCATGGAGCTGCACCACAGCAAGCACCACCAGGCCTACGTCGACGGGGCCAACGCGGCCGTCGCCAAGCTCGAGTCGATGCGCGACTCCGGGGACTACGCGGCCATCAACGGCGTCGAGAAGAACCTCGCCTTCCACCTCGGCGGCCACACCAACCACTCGGTGTTCTGGCAGAACATGAGCCCCGACGGTGGTGGCAGCCCCGAGGGTGAGGTCGCCGCAGCGATCGACGAGTTCTTCGGCGGCTTCGACAAGTTCCAGGGCCAGTTCAACGCCAACGCGATGGCCATCCAGGGTTCCGGTTGGTCCATCCTCGCGTGGGACACCGTCGGCCAGCGCCTCAACGTCCTCCAGCTCTTCGACCAGCAGGGCAACGTGCCGGTCGGACAGATCCCGATCCTCCAGCTCGACATGTGGGAGCACGCCTACTACCTGCAGTACGAGAACGCCAAGGGTGACTTCGTCAAGGCCTGGTGGAACCTCGTCAACTGGCCCGACGTCGCCGCTCGGCTCGAGCGCGCCCGTGGCCTGGCGGGACTCATCGTCCCCGCCTGACCCCCAGCACCACCTGGTTCGAGGTGATGTCGACGGCCCCGCGCCGACGACATCACCTCGACCCGTCTCCGGGGGCGTGCGGCCGTGTGGTTCGAGGCCTCAGACGGGCCGGGAGAGCCGGTCGATGAAGCCGAGCAGCAGGGCTTCGCGCAGCCCGGGGTCGATGGCGTCGAGCAGCGCGTTGAGCGGCGCCATCCGCTCGGGCAGCGCGAGACCGCCGGAGCCGTCGCCGAGCCCCGCGACCGCGAGCAGTCCCTCGAAGCCGGCCTCGTCGAGGGTCGCCGGGTCGAGCGAGCTGGCCATCGCGAGCAGGTCGGCCGGCAACTGCACGGGGCCGGTCTCCCGGGCCGCGGCCGTCGCGGCGGCCAGGTCGGCGGCGATGTCGTCGGAGGAGGCGGCGGTCGCGGCGGAGAAGGTGAGGTGCAGGGTGGCCGGCAGGTCGCGGAAGCGCATCTGCGGCTGGACGAACCAGCCCCGCGCCAGCATCTCGTCGGAGATGGTGAAGACGTCGCACGACCCGTCGGTCGTCAGCGAGAGCAGCGTCGAGTCCGGGTCCGCCGCGAGCGCCAGGCCCGGTATGCCGCTCACCGCGGTCGCGAGGGCGAGCGTCGCCTCCCGGGCCGTCCTCGCGAGCGTCGTGTAGCGGTCTGCTCCGACGTGGTGGACGACGGCCCAGGCGGCGGCGAGCGGCCCGCCCGACTTCGTCGACTGCGCGGTCGTGTTGAGCATCGTGTAGCCGGGCCAGCGCGCCGAGGCGAAGAGGTGCCCTCGCCGCAGATCGGCCGAGGCGTGCAGCAGGACCGAGACGCCCTTGGGGGTGTAGGCGTACTTGTGCAGGTCGAGCGACAGGCTCGTCACCCCGTCGACCGCGAAGGTCCACGGCAGCTGGCCGGGCTCGGTGTCGCGCAGGTGGGGCAGGACCCACCCGCCGATGCAGGCGTCGACGTGGCAGCGCACCCCGGCGTCCCGGGCCGCGGCGGCGATCGCTCCCACGGGGTCGATGACGCCGTGCGCGTAGGAGGGGGCAGAGGCGACGACGAGCACCGTGCGCTCGTCGATGGCGGCGGCCATGGCGTCAGCGTCCGCCCGCTTCGTCACCGGGTCGACGTCGACGAAGACCGGCTCGACCCCGAACCAGTGCGCCGCCTTGTGGAAGGCCGCGTGGGCCGTCGTGGGCAGGACCATCCGGGGCGCAGTGACCTCGGGCCGGGAGTCACGGGCGGCGAGGACGGCGAGCAGGATCGACTCGGTGCCCCCGGAGGTCACCACGCCCGCGAACCCGGCCGGGGCGTCGACGAGCCGGCCGGCGATGCCGACGAGGTCGTTCTCCATCTGGAGCAGCGACGGGAAGGCCGTGGGGTCGAGGCCGTTCGTCGACGAGAAGGACGCGAGCGCCTCCCGTCCGATGAGGTCGGCGCTGGCCAACCCGGAGTCGTAGACGTAAGCGAGGGTCCGGCCGCCGTGGGTCGGCAGGTCGTGGCCCCGGATGGCCTCGAGCCGCTGCCGGATCTCGTCGGCGTCGAGGCCGTCGGGTGCGTCCGGTCGTGCTGGCAGGGTCGTCACGGGCGCTCTGTTCCTGTCGGGTGCGGGCTGCGGTCGAGGGTGTAGCCCCGGAGGGCGACGAGGGAGAGCGCGACGAGCGCGGCGGGCAGCAGCGAGAAGCCGAGCGCGATGGCGGTGACGGCCGAATCGGGTTGTGCGACGGCACGACCGCTCGACGACACGTAGCCCCCGAGCGCGAGCACGGCGGCATACACCGCGGGTCCGAGGGCGAGACCCAGGGTCTCGCCCGCCGTCCACACCCCGGTGTAGAGCCCGGCCCGCGATCGCGCGTCGCCGTCGCGGCCTGCGACGTCGGCGAGCATCGCGAGCGGGAACATCTGCGCGCCGGCGTAGCCCACCCCGACGACGGCCACCCCGAGGTAGATCACGACGTCGGGCACCGACCGCGACACGGCCAGGGTGAGGGCGCCGCCTCCGAGCAGGAGGGAGGCGAGCAGGTAGCCGCGCTTCTTGTCGTGGGCGGTGCCGTAGCGCTGCCAGAGCGGGGTGACGACCAGAGCCGGCCCGACGAAGCAGACGAAGAGCAGGCTCGCCGAGATGGGGGTGCCGATGATCCAGCGCGCGACGTAGTCGACCCCGGCGAGCATCGCCCCGGTGGCGAGGGCCTGGAGCAGGAACGTCGTGAGCAGCACGCGGAAGGGGCGGTCGGAGCGGATCACCCGCAGCTGCTCGCCGACGGTGGCGCCCACGCCGTCACCGGGCCGCACCGGCGCGGCCCGGGTGCCCCGCCACGCACCGATGGCGCCGGCGGCGATGAGGGCGGCGACGAAGAGCCCGACCGCGGGATAGCCGAGGTCCGGACCGAAGAGGTCGCGGATGGCGGGGGAGAGGCCGCCGCTGACGAGGATCGCGAGCGCGAGGATCGCGACTCGCCACGTCATCAGCCGGGTCCGCTCGTCGTAGTCGTCGGTGATCTCGGCCGGCATCGCGACGTAGGGGACCTGGAAGAAGCTGTAGGCCGTCGCGCACGCGAGGTAGATGACAGCGACCCACGCCGCCCCCGCCCAGACCGGGGTCGTCGGCCCGAGGAAGAGCAGGGCGAACGCCGCGGCCAGCGCGAGACCCGCCCGGATGAGGAACGGTCGCCGCCGCCCGTCCAGGTGCGTCGACCGGTCGCTGATCCGACCGACGAGCGGGTTGAGCACGACGTCCCAGGCCTTCGGGGCGAAGACGATGAGCCCCGCGAGGGCGGGGACCACCCCGAGGTGGTCGGTGAGGTAGGGCAGCAGGAGCAGCCCGGGGACCGTTGCGAACGACCCGGTCGCGACCGAGCCGAGGCCGTAGCCGCGTCGGACCGACCGAGTCAGGGCCGGCGCCAGTGCCGGGGTGGTGCCGTCCATGCTCGGCACCCTAGTGGCGCTCCTGCGCCCGAAGGGCTCCTCGCGCGTGGTGATCAGGTGTCGCGGTGGGCCGCAGCGCTCGCGACGACCGCGAAGGACGCCGGCTCGGTGAAGCCGTGCTCGACGAAGGCGGCGGTGATGGCCGCGCTCACCTCGTCGACGGCGTCGGTCGGCACGATCGCGATGCACGACCCGCCGAACCCGCCACCGGTCATCCGGGCCCCGACGGCGCCGTGGGCCCGCGCCGTCGCGGTCGCGACGTCGAGCTCCTCGCAGGACACCTCGTAGTCGTCGCGCAGCGAGGCGTGCGACAGGTCGAAGAGCCGGCCCACCTCGGCGAGGTCGCCGTCCTCCAGGGCGGCGACCGTCCGGGTCACCCGGTCGATCTCGGTGACGACGTGACGGGTCCGTGAGCGCAGGTCGCCCTCGGGCAGGCGGGCGAGGGCCGCGTCGAGCTCGTCGACGGACACCTCCCGCAGGGTCTCGACCCCGAGCTCCGCCGCGGCCTCCTCGCAGCTCGCGCGGCGCTGGGCGTACTGCCCGTCGACGAGGGAGTGCTCGGCCCGGGTGTCGGTGACGAGCAGCACGTGACCATGGTCGGCGAGGTCGAAGGGGACCTGCTCGGTCGCGCCGGACCGGCAGTCGAGCAGCAGCGCCCTCGCGTCGTCGCAGAGCAGCGACGCCGACTGGTCCAGGCCGCCCGTCGGGGCGCCGGCGATGTCGTTCTCGGCGTTCTTGCACGCCTCCGCGAGGGCAGAGCGCCCCGCGCTGGTCCCGAGCAGGCCGATGCCGGCGAGGTCGTCGACCGCCGCGGCGACGGCGCACTCGAGAGCGGCCGAGCTGGAGAGCCCGGCACCGAAGGGGACTGTCGAGTCGATGACGACGTCGAGCCCGGGCACGTCGTGCCCGGCCTCCCGCAGGGCCCACAGCACTCCTGCGACGTAGGCCGCCCAGCCGCCGGGGCGCTCGGCCGAGACGTCGTCGACCGCGACCTCGACGGTCTCGTCGATCTGGAGCGAGCGGACGCGCAGCACGCCGTCGTTGCGTCGGGAGCACGCGGCATACGTGCGCTGGGGGAGGGCGATGGGCAGGCAGAGCCCGCCGTTGTAGTCGGTGTGCTCGCCGATGAGGTTGACCCGGCCGGGGGCCGACCACACGCCGGCGGGCTCGCTGCCGGTGAGGGTGCGGAAGGCGTCGGTGACGGACGCGACGAGCTCCTCGGGTGTCCGGTCGGTCATGACGCGACCTCGCGCAGCCGCGCCGCAGTCGACTCGGGCAGGACGTCGTTGACCCAGCCCCCGACCCCGGACTCGGAGCCGGCGAGGTATTTCAGCTTGCCGGGGGCCCGCAGCACGGACATCAGCTGGAGGTGCAGGCGGGAGACGTCGCGACCCTCCTTCGCGGGGGCCTGGTGCCACGCGGCGATGTAGGGCATCGTCACCGGCGACCCGTCCTCGGCGACGTGGTAGCGGTCGAGCCGGCGCAGCAGCTCGCGGTAGACGAGGGCGAGCTCGTCACGCTCCTCGTCGTGCAGGGTCGCGAGATCGGGGACGTCGCGGTGTGGCGCGAGGTGGATCTCGAGGGGCCAGCGAGCAGCGAAGGGCACGTATGCCGTCCAGTGCGTCCCCTCGAGCACGACCCGTGAGCCGTCGGCTCGCTCGGCCGCGAGCAGGTCGGCGCCGAGCAGCCGCCCGGTCGCGGCGAAGTGCTGCCGCGCGCGGTCGAGCAGCTGGCGGGTCCGCTCGGGCAGGTAGGGGTAGGCGTAGATCTGACCGTGCGGGTGGTGCAGGCTGACGCCGATCTCGCGGCCCCTGTTCTCGAAGCAGAAGACGTGCTCGACGCTCTCGAGCGCGCCGAGCTCCTCGGTGCGCTGGGCCCACGTGTCGATGACGGTGCGGACCCGCTCGAGCGGGAGGTCCTTGAACGCCGAGTCGTGGTCGCTGGTGAAGCAGACGACCTCGCACCGGCCCGCAGCGGGCTTCACGTCGAGCAGCCCTGCGGGGTCGGGGGACTCGCGTCCGTCGGGGACGGAGGAGTAGGAGGGGAACCGGTTCTCGAAGACGACGACCTGGTAGTCGGTCTCGGGGATCTCCGACGGCGCCGAGCCCACCCCGGCGGGGCAGAGCGGGCACTCGTCCTTCGGCGGCAGGAGCACGCGGTTCTGGCGGTGGCCGGCGACGGCGACCCAGTCGCCGACGAGCGCGTCGTGCCGCAGCTCGCCGGAGTGGACCCGCTCCTCCTTCGGGCGCGGGTCCTCGGCGATGCGCGGAGGGGTGCCCTCCTCGTCGACGTAGCGGATCTCCCGCCCGTCGGCGAGCAGCCGGCGGGTCACCCGGACCGGGCGGGCGAGGTGGGTCGGAGGGGTGGGTCGGGGGGGAGCGGTCATGCGGGAGCCTCCTCGGGGCTGACGACCTCGAGGCCACCGACGATCTCTGCGAGGGCCGAGCGGGCCCGTGCCGGTAGTCCGTCATCGGTGACGAAGAGGTCGACCTCGGACAGGTCGGCGAAGGTGCTGAGGCCGACGGTGCCCCACTTGCTCGAGTCGGCGAGGACGCAGACCCGCCGTGCCGAGTCGACGAGGGCGCGGTTGGTCTCGGCCTCGACGAGGTTGGGGGTGGTCAGGCCTGCCCGGGCGTCGACGCCGTGCGCGCCGAGGAAGAGCAGGTCGACGTGGAGCGAGCGCAGCGACGCGACGGCGACCGGCCCGACGAGCGCGTCCGACGGGGTGCGGACCCCGCCGGTGAGGATGACGGTCTGGCCCGACGCACGGTGCTCGTGGAGCAGCTGGGCGACGGGGACCGAGTTGGTCACGACGGTCAGGTCGGGCACGTCGCGCACCGCGAGCGCGAGCTCGTAGGTGGTCGTGCCGGCCGAGATGCCGACGGCCGTGCCCGGCTCGACGAGCGCAGCTGCGGCCCGGGCGATCGCCATCTTCTGGGCGCGCTGGAGCTCGGACTTGGCGGAGAAGCCGGGCTCGTCGCTCGCGTGCTCGCCGCCGAGCGCCAGTGCGCCACCGTGGACCCGCTCGATCCGGCCCTCGACCGAGAGCCGCTCGATGTCGCGCCGGATCGTCATGTCCGAGACCCCGAGCCGGTCGACGAGCTCGGAGACGCGCACGGCACCGGCCTCCTCGACGAGCTCGAGGATCACCGACCGACGTTGGCTGGCGAGCACATCACACCTCCCGGATGACCGCGACGGCACCCGGGGCCAGCGTGACCGAGCCGTCGACGAGACGGTCGGCGACGAGGTCCTGGCCCGCCGCCGTCACGACGTGCTCGGTGTCGGTGTGGTTGAGCAGGAAGAGCCACGAGCCGTCGTCGCTGCTGCGCCGGGTGGCCTCGACCCCCTTGGGGAGGCCTTCGACCGTGGGCTGCACTCCGGCAGCGGCGAGCACGTCGTCGAGGAGGGCGCCGAGACGCTCGTCGTCGGGCAGGGTGCTGAGGTACCAGGCGGACCCGTCTGCGACGTCGTTGCGCGTGATCGCGGGGCGCCCGGCGAGGGGCCCGGCGGCATACGTCTCGAGGACCGTGGCGCCGGCGAGCTCGACGTGCTCGCTCCACCACGTGCCCGACCCGCTGCCGAGGGCGACGGTCGCGTCGGGCCCGAGGGGGAAGAACTCCTCGACCCGGACCCCGAGCAGGTCGCGGAAGGCGCCGGGGTAACCACCGAGGCGGACGTGGTCGTTCTCGTCGCTGATGCCGGAGAAGTAGGTCACGAGCACCTGGGCGCCACCGGCGGCGGCCTGGGCTACGGCCTCGGCGTGCGCGTCGGTGACGAGGTAGAGCTGCGGCACGACGACGAGGTCGTAGGCGGACAGGTCGGCGCTCGGATGCACGACGTCGGCCGTGACGCCGCGGTCGTGGAGGAGGCGGTGGATCCGGCGGGCCGCCCCGAGGGCGTCGAGGTCGGAGGAGGGCATGCACGGTCCCTCGGCCGCCCAGATCGCTTGGTAGTCGTGCAGGATCGCGACGCTCGCCTCGACCCGGCTCCCGACGAGCTCGCCGAGGCGGCCGGCGATGCGGCCGAGCTCCTCGACCTCGCGGAAGCGGGCGCTGTCGGCGCCGGCGTGCGGGACGACGGCGCTGTGGAACTTCTCGGAGCCCGAGCGCGACTGGCGCCACTGGAACCACGCGATGGTGTCGGCGCCGCGCGCGACGTGGGCGACGGCGTCGCTAATGGTCTGGCCGGGGTCCTTCGCGTGGTTGGTCGGCTGCCAGTTGACGGCGCTCGTCGAGTGCTCCATCAGCATCCACGGCGCGCCACCGGCGAGACCCCGGGTGAGGTCGCCGCTGTAGGCGAGCTCCGCGCGCGGGTCGGGGAGGGAGGCGACGATGTAGTGGTCGGTGCTGATGACGTCGACGGTCGGCACCCAGTCCTGGTAGTCGAGGTGGCGGAAGTGGTCCATCGTCATGAAGTTCGTCGTCACCGGGACTCCGGGAGAGAGCTCGTCGAGCACCGCCCGCTCGGCCTTCATGAAGTCGAGCAGGGCATCGGAGGAGAATCGCCGGTAGTCGAGCACCTGCGTCGGGTTGGAGAAGGCCGTCGAGCGCCGGGGCGGCAGGATCTGCGCCCAGTCGGTGTAGCGCTGGCTCCAGAAGGCCGTCCCCCACGCGTCGTTGAGCTCGTCGAGGCCGCCGGCGTAGCGGCGCCCGAGCCACGAGCGGAAGTGGCGGGCGCACTCGTCGCAGTAGCAGGGCAGGTTGTGGCAGCCGTACTCGTTGGAGACGTGCCACATCGCGACGGCCGGGTGCTCGTGGTAGCGGGTCGCGAGCTGACGGGTCAACGCGAGGGCGTACTCGCGGTAGACCGGCGAGGTCGGGCACCACGTCTGGCGGCTCCCGGGCCAGAGGGTGTGCCCCTCGTGGTCGACCGGCAGGATCTCCGGGTGCGCGGCCGAGAGCCAGGGCGGCGGGGTGGCCGTGGCCGTGGCGAGGTCGACGGCGATCCCGGCGGCGTGCAGCTGGTCCATGATCGTGTCGAGCCACTCGAAGGAGTACTCGCCCTTGGCCGGCTCGAGCCAGGACCACGAGAAGATCCCCAGGCTGACGAAGCTGACCCCGGCCCGCTGCATGAGCGCGATGTCCTCGGCCCAGACGGCACGAGGCCACTGCTCGGGGTTGTAATCGCCACCGAGGGCGAGGGTCTTCGTCGGCCAAGCGCGCATGAGGGACAGCGTGGCCGCGCCACTCCCAGATGTCAACAACTTCCAACACCAGCCCACAGTGGTGTCTGAGGAATTACTGGTGGCTCGACGTGACGGATCCTACCGCGCCCCGTCGGTGCAGGTCTGGTGAGTTGGACTGTCGATCAATGGGTTCAGGCTTCTGTTCAGTCGTCCGTCCACCGTTGGGGCGCGGGGGCGTCGGGGAGGTCTCAATTTGGCGGCGAGTCTTGACAGGACCACGAGGAGAGGTCACGCTCTGTCCATTGCTGGTGGTTTGTGATGGAGTCTGTTCGATTCCATGTCGCCACCGGCGGACCCCGGTAAGCGTCAAAGGAGACTGCCATGACCCGCCCGCAGAGTGAGGCCGAGTACCTCGCCCGCCTCGTCCCCCCGTCCGTCCGCGGCCTGGACCGCCGCACCCTGCTGCGCGGAGCCGTCGGCGCCGGCGCCCTGCTCGGAACGGGCGCTCTCGCCGCCTGTGGTGGCAGCAGCGCCGACACGGCCACCGGTGTGCCCACCGGCCCTGTCTCCGGCACCGTCACGGCCGGCTCCAACCAGTCGGATGCCGTCCCCAAGGCCGCGATGCAGTCGGTCATGGACGCCTTCCAGAAGGCGAACTCCGGCACGACGGTCAAGATCAACACGATCGACCACAACAGCTTCCAGGAGAACATCAACAACTACCTCCAGGGCTCACCCGACGACATCTACACGTGGTTCGCGGGTTACCGCATGCGCTTCTTCGCGAGCAAGGACCTGGCCGGGGACATCTCCGATGTCTGGACGAACCTCAACGGCATGAGCGACGCGCTCAAGAAGGCCTCGACCGGCGACGACGGCAAGCAGTACTTCGTCCCTGCCACGACGTACCCCTGGGCGGTCTTCTACCGCAAGAGCGTCTTCGCCGACAAGGGCTACCAGGTCCCCAAGACCCTCGACGACCTCAACGCTCTCGGTGCCCAGATGAAGAAGGACAGCCTGGTCCCGATCGCCTTCGGCGACAAGGACGGCTGGCCCGCGATGGGCACCTTCGACCAGCTCAATCTGAGGGTCAACGGTTATGACTTCCACATCAGCCTGATGGCCGGCAAGGAGTCGTGGGCCGACCCCAAGGTCAAGAAGGTCTTCGACACGTGGGCCGGAATCCTCCCGCTCCACCAGTCCGACGCACTCGGCCGGACCTGGCAGGAAGCGGCCCAGTCGCTCCAGCAGAAGAAGGCCGGCATGTATGTCCTCGGCTCCTTCGTCGCCCAGCAGTTCGCGAAGGGCGCCGAGCAGGAGGACCTCGACTTCTTCACCTTCCCCGAGGTCGACTCGACCATCGGCACCGATGCGATCGAGGCGCCGATCGACGGCTGGATGATGAGCAAGCGGCCGAAGAACGAGGCCGCCGCGAAGAAGCTGCTCGCCTTCCTCGGTTCGCCGGACGCGCAGAACATCGTCGTCAAGGCCGACCCCAGCGTCATCGCCACCAACGACGGCGCCGACACCGCGGGCTACACCTCGCTCCAGAAGAAGTCGGTGGAGTTCGTCAAGTCCGCGAAGTCGATCGCCCAGTTCATGGACCGCGACACCCGACCGGACTTCGCCTCGACGGTCATGATCCCGGCCATCCAGGCCTTCCTGAAGAACCCCAAGGACATCGACGGCCTGACCAAGAGCATCGAAGCCCAGAAGAAGAGCATCTTCGCAACCTGACCGGGAGGAGGGACGGCATGGCAACCAAGGCAAAAGGCAAGTATCGGGGCATCGACCACCTAACGGCGCGGGACAAGGTCATCGTGGGCCTGATGGTCCTCATGCCGTCCCTGCTCGTCACGTGGCTCGTGTGGCTGCCGGCGGTCGGCTCGGTCGTGCTCTCGTTCACGAACTGGGACGGGATCGGGCCGCTGTCCGGCATCAAGCCGGTCGGCTTCAAGAACTACGTCGACATCGCCACGATCTACCCGCCCTTCTGGCCGGCGATCCAGCACAACCTCATCTGGCTCGGCGTGATGTTCTTCATCGCGACCCCGCTGGGCATGCTCTTCGCGGTGCTCGTCGACCGCGGCGTTGCCGGGACCCGCTTCTACCAGACGAGCATCTACCTGCCCGTCGTGCTGTCGCTCGCTCTCATCGGCTTCATCTGGCAGCTGATCTACTCCCGCGACCAGGGACTGCTCAATGCGATCACCGGCGGCACGACCGACTGGTACGGCGACCCGAGCGTCAACCTGTGGGCGGCCCTCGTCGCCGCCAGCTGGCGGCACTCCGGCTACATCATGCTGCTCTACCTGGCGGGCCTGAAGGGCGTAGACCCTTCGCTCCGTGAGGCGGCGAAGGTCGACGGTGCGAGCGAGCGGACGACGTTCTTCAAGATCATCTTCCCGGTGATGCGGCCGATCAACATCATCGTGCTCGTCGTTACGTTCATCGAGTCACTCCGAGCCTTCGACCTCGTGTGGGTGATCAACAAGGGCCGCAACGGCCTCGAGCTGATTTCGACCCTTGTCACCCAGAACGTCGTCGGGGAGGCCAGCCGCATCGGCTTCGGCTCGGCCCTCGCGACGATCATGCTCGCCATCTCCAGCGTCCTCGTCTTCGCGTACCTGCGCATCGCCATGAAGGAGGACTGACCATGTCCGATCAGACGTCGGGTCAGACCGTGCTCACCAATCGCTCCGCGAAGCGGGGGCACCGGTTGACGGCGCCGACCGAGGGCGGGCCGAGGTCGGGCCGCAAGTGGCTGATGCCGGTCATCCTCACCGTGATCTCGCTCATCTGGCTCGGGCCGATCCTGCTGGCCCTCGTCAACTCCTTCCGCGACTACGCCTACACGGCGGCAAACGGCTACATCTCCTGGGGTGGCTTCACCCTCCAGAACTACACCAAGGCCTGGGAGCAGGCAGACTTCGGGATCCACTTCTGGAACTCGTTCATCATCACCGTGCCGGCGGTCATCCTCACGCTGTTCCTCTCGTGCTGTGTGGCGTTCGTCGTGGCCCGCTTCTCCTTCAAGTTCAACCTGGCCCTGCTGGGCTTCTTCATGGCGGCGAACCTGCTGCCAGCGCAGGCGCTCCTGATCCCGGTCTACCGGATGTTCCGCTCGATCGAGGTGCCGTTCTGGCTCAGCGACTCCGGCACGCTGCTCAACAGCTTTGTCGGCCTGGTCCTCGTCAACGTCGCCTTCCAGACCGGCTTCTGCGCCTTCGTGCTCAGCAACTACATGAAGGCGCTGCCCAAGGAGCTCTACGAGTCGGCCGTGATCGACGGAGCCAGCGTGCTGCGCCAGTTCTGGCAGATCACCCTGCCGCTCTGCCGTCCGGCGCTCGCCGCCCTGGCGGTGCTCGAGACCACCTGGATCTACAACGAGTTCTTCTGGGCGACGGTGCTGCTCCAGTCAGGGGACAAGTTCCCGGTGACGAGTTCGCTCAACAACCTTCGGGGGCAGTTCTTCACCGACAACAACCTCGTGGCGGCCGGCTCGATGATCGTCGCGATCCCGACCCTGGTCATCTTCTTCGTGCTCCAACGCCACTTCGTGGCCGGCCTCACGCTCGGCGCAACCAAGGGATGAGTGTGGCTGCGACACAGACGAACCCGCTGATCCTCATCGAGTCCGCCGGCTCCGCCCTCGTGGTGGGGGCTGCGGTCGGCGGTGGGCTGCCCGAGGTGCTCCACTGGGGCTCGTCGCTCGAGGGCGGGAGGGCGGCATACGACGCGCTGCCCCTGGCGACCGGGCGGCCGGTGGCGCACAGCCTCTTCGACCAGCCGTGGCCGCTCACGCTGCTGCCCGGTGAGGCCGACGGGTGGTCGGGGACGCCTGGGTATGCCGGTCACCGTGCGGGTGGGTCGGGCGCGGTCCGCTGGGACGACGTCACGGTCGAGGAGCGCGACGGCGTCCTCATGACCCGGGCGCGCTCCGCGAGCGGGCTCGCGGTCGAGCTGCGCCACGCCCTCGACGCCCACGGGGTGCTCCGGGTCGACGCCTCCGTGACCAACACGAGCGAGGCGAGCGAGCCGCTCGACGTCTCCGCCCTGCGCTCCATCCTGCCGCTGCCGAGCCGGGCCGACGAGGTGCTCGACCTCACCGGACGCTGGTGCCGGGAGCGGTCGCCGCAGCGCAGCCGGCTCGACCACGGCACCCACCTGCGGGCCAGCCGCCGCGGTCGCACCGGCCACGACGCGACCCTGCTCCTCGTCGCGGGCGAGTCCGGCTTCGGCTGGCGGCACGGTGAGGTCTGGGCGGTCCACACCGCGTGGAGCGGCAACCACGAGCACCTCGTCGAGGCACTGCCGGAGGGCGCCGGTCGGCACGCGGCCGTCCTCGGTGGCGGCGAGCTGCTCGCCCCGGGTGAGGTGCGCCTCGGTCCCGGGGAGAGCTATGCCGCGCCGACCGTCGTCTTCGTCCACGCCACCGACGGTCTCGACGGTCTGTCGCGTCGGCTCCACGGCAGCCTCCGGGCCCGTCCCGGCCACCCGAGCAGCCCGCGCCCCGTCGTGCTCAACACGTGGGAGGCGGTCTACTTCGACACCGACCTCGACCACCTCAAGCGGCTCGCCGACACGGGCAGCCGGATCGGGGTGGAGCGGTTCGTCCTCGACGACGGCTGGTTCGGCGGCCGCCGCACCGACCGGGTCGGGCTCGGCGACTGGGTCGTCAGCGACGAGGTCTGGCCCGACGGGCTGGCGCCCCTCGTCGACCACGTCAAGGGCCTTGGCCTCGAGTTCGGCCTGTGGTTCGAGCCGGAGATGGTCAACGAGGACAGCGACCTCGTCCGCGCCCACCCCGAGTGGGTGCTGCGGCCGCTGGCCGGCTCGCCGCGGGAATGGCGTCACCAGCAGCTGCTCGACCTGACCCGACCCGAGGCCTTCGACCAGCTGCTCGAGCGGATCAGCGGCCTCGTTGCGACCTATGCCATCGACTACCTCAAGTGGGACCACAACCGTGACCTGCACGAGGCGGTCCACACCGTGGACGGGGTCGTCGACGCGCCGGCGGTGCACGCCCAGACGCTCGCCCTCTATACGCTGCTCGACGCACTCCGCGAGCGGCACCCCGAGCTGGAGATCGAGTCGTGCAGCAGTGGCGGGGCCCGGGTCGACCTCGGGGTCCTCGAGCGCACCGACCGGGTCTGGACCAGCGACTGCAACGACGCCCTCGAGCGCGCGAGCATCCAGCGCTGGACCTCGCTGCTCGTCCCGCCGGAGCTCGTCGGGAGCCACATCGGTCCGCCGACGGCGCACACGACGCACCGCCACCTCGACCTCGGCTTCCGGATGCTGATGGCCCTGCAGGGCCATGCCGGGCTCGAGTGGGACATCACGACGTGCTCCGAGGAGGAGCTGACGACGCTGACGGCGTGGACCTCGCTCGTGCGTGAGCTCCGGCCGCTCCTGCACAGCGGCGACCTCGTGCGGGCCGACCTGCCCGACGACTCGCTCCAGCTCACCGGGACGGTCTCGTCCGACCGGGCGAGCGCCGTCTACGTCCTGGCTGCCCTCGTCAGCTCGCGCCAGGTCGTCCCGGGCGCGATCCCGCTACCGGGACTGGACCCCGCGCGGTCGTATGCCGTCCGCGTCCGCGGGGAGGCCGGGACCCCGGCCTTCACGCACATCGCGCCGCCCGCCTGGTGGGCGGCGGCGTGCTCCGAGGAGGGCATCGTCGTGCCGGGCTCGGTGCTCTCCGGTGTCGGCCTCGCCGCCCCGGTCCTCGCGCCGGCTCAGGGCTACCTGCTCGACGTCCGGGCGGTCTGAGCCGTCCGGACGCGGCTCACCAGCCGAGTCGTGCGGCCGGGTCGGCCGGCCCGCACGGCTCGTCGGCGGCCTCCGCGAAGGCGGTGAGGGCGCGGACGAGGCCCAACCGGTCCGAGATGGGCATGACCGAGACGATCTTCTCGATGGACTCCCGGCGGCGCAGGGTGACCTCGTCGACGAGGGCGTGGCCCCGCGCGGTCAGCTCGATGACGACCTCGCGGCGGTCAGCGGCATTCTCCCTTCGGTCGACGAGGTCGGAGGCGACGAGCCGGTCGACCATCCGCAGCGCCGTCGAGGACCCGACGCCGAGGCGGTCGGCGAGCCCGGCGAGGCGCTGCCGCCCGTGCGTGCGCAGCACGACGAGCGTGCGGAACTGGGTCAGCGTCACCGCGTCCTCCATCCCGGCGAGCGACCGCGCCGACACCCCGACGAGGGCGCGGGACGCGGTGAGCAGTGCGGTGACGAGCTGATCGGACTCGAGCGGGTCGTGCTGCTGGTCGGTCTGGTCGGTGGTGGTCGGGTGGGGGCGGCCGGCGGCGCCCGGCCTGGTGTGAGTGCTCACGAAGGTCTCCATTGTCGTTCGTGGGGGCAACTATTGCATACTGCAAGTCATGCCCCCCTCGGTTCCAGCGGACGCGTCCCCCTCCCCCTTCTCGCCGACCCGCCCGTTTCGCCGGGGCGGACCTCTCTCGGTCCAACGGCTGCGCACCTCGAGCGGCGGCCTGCTCGCGCTCGCCCTGCTCGTCGGGGCGGGGGCCGCCGGGGCCGCGGTGGTCTTCCGGTGGCTCGTCGAGACCTTCACGCTCATCCTGTCCGGCCACCCCGACTACGCAGCCGTTCCGGGTGCCGCGCACCCG
Organism: Terracoccus sp.; assembly: GCA_039928615.1. Taxonomy (GTDB): domain Bacteria; phylum Actinomycetota; class Actinomycetes; order Actinomycetales; family Dermatophilaceae; genus JBDSSS01. The sequence goes on from JBDSSS010000096.1 coordinate 26,804, forward strand.
GCCCTGCCGGGCCTCGGCCGGTGGTTCGTCATCGGCGCCCCGGTCGTCGCGGGGCTGCTCTACGGCCCGCTCGTCTACTTCTTCGCCCGCGAGGCCCGCGGGCACGGCGTCCCCGAGGTGATGTATGCCGTTGCCCGCAACGGCGGCCGGATCAAGCCCCAGGTCGCCGCGGTCAAGGCCCTCGCGTCGGCGTTGTGCATCGGAGGCGGCGGGTCGGTCGGCCGCGAGGGCCCGATCGTCCAGATCGGCTCGGCGCTCGGGTCGACCATCGGGCGGATCGTCCGGGTGCCCGAGCCCCGGATGAGGGTCCTCGTCGCCTGCGGGGCCGCGGGCGGCATCGCGGCCACCTTCAACGCGCCGCTCGCCGGCGTCTTCTTCGCGATGGAGCTGATCCTCGCCGACTTCACCGCCCAGTCCTTCGGGCTCGTCGTGCTCGCCGCGGTCACCTCCTCGGCCCTGGGTCGCGCCGTCCTCGGTGACGAGGCCTTCCTGTCGCTGCCGACCTTCACCGTCGAGCACACCACCGAGTACCTCCTCTTCGCCGTCCTCGGCATCCTCGCCGGTGGAGTCGGGGTGGGCTTCACGAAGGTGCTCTACCGGATCGAGGACCTCTGCGACGCGGTGTGGCGCGGGCCGGAGTGGCTGCGTCCGGCCGTGGGCGGCATCCTGCTCGGCCTCGTCCTGCTGCTCCTGCCGCAGCTCTACGGCGTCGGCTACCCCGTGCTCGGCAATGCCATCGACGGGCGGTATGCCGTGGGCTTCCTGCTGCTGCTGCTCGTCGGCAAGATGGTGGCCACGTCGCTGACGATCGGGATCGGCGGGTCCGGCGGCGTCTTCGCCCCGAGCCTGTTCATCGGCGCGATGCTCGGGTCGGCCTTCGGCGCCGTCGTCCACGCGGTCATGCCGGGCCAGGTGGGGCCGATCGGGGCCTACGGCCTGATCGGCATGGGCGCGGTGTTCGCCGGGGCGGCACGGGCGCCGATCACGGCGGTCATCATCATGTTCGAGCTGACCGGTGAGTACTCGATCATCCTGCCGCTGATGACTGCGATCGTCATCGCCTCCCTGGTCAGCCACCGGCTCACCCCCGACACGATCTACACCCTCAAGCTGCGCCGCCGCGGGGTCGACCTCAGCGCCCCCGAGTCGCGGGCCGTCGCCCCGGGGATCCGGGTGCACGACGTGATGGGCCCGCTGCCCGTCGCCGTGCCGTCGGACCGGCCAATCCGCGAGGTCGCGAGCCTCCTCGCCGCAGCCCACTACGGGGTGCTGCCGATCACCGGCCCCGGGGGCGACTACCTCGGGGTGCTCACGGCCCGGGCCGTGTCGGAGGCGCTCGCCGACGGGCGGCACGACGTCGACCCGGCCGAGCTGCTCAGCGAGCTGCCCGAGGCGCTGCGTGAGGACGACCACCTCGACCGGGCGATCGAGGCCCTGGACCACAGCGGGATCGGCGCCATTCCGGTCCTCGCGGCGGACGGCGACGAGGTGGTCGGCTGGCTCGACTACCGGGCGGCGCTCGGCGCGATGCACCCGAGCGCCTGACGGGGTCAGCCCAGGGGCACGGGCACGTCGACGCCGCCCTCGACGGTGAGGCGGGCGCCCATCCGTCCGAGCGAGGGGACCGGGACGAAGGACCCGGCGAAGAGGGCTTCACCCTGCTGGAAGTTCGGCGACCGGTCGAGCATCGCCTCCGGGGCGAAGCCGAAGAGCCGCGACAGGTCCGCGACGTCGGACGGGGAGTTCATCCGCATGAGCATGAGGTTGTCGCACTGGGAGATCACCTGCGGGTGGACCTTGGAGGGCCGCTGGGTCGACAGGAGCAGCCACAGGCCGTACTTGCGGCCCTCGGCGGCGATCTGGATGAGCCGGTCGGTCACGGCCCGCTCGAGGGGGGTCCTCGGCTCGGCCGGGCAGACGTTGTGCGCCTCGTCGATGACGACGAGCGTCGGCCGCCGGCTCTCGCGCGCCGCCCACAGCCGCTCGACGAGGTCGAGCGCGACGACGAGCTGCTCCTCGTGCCGACCGAACCCGGACACGTCGAGGACGGTCACCCGGGAGCTGCGCTCACCCACCGTCGTGTAGCCCGGCTCCTGTCGCGGCCAGAGGTCCCAGTCGGCGATCCCGAGGTTCTCGACCCGCTGGGCGAAGGCCCGCTCGTCGGGGCTGCCCTGGGCGAGCCGGTCGAGGATCTCGTAGATGTCGGTGGCGAGGGCCGTGCGGTCGACGTGCAGCCACTGGTTGTACTCGCTGCGGTCCTGGACGGGGTGCAGCTCCATCACGGCCGCCTGCGCCGCCATCGGGAGCTCGCCGAAGCGCACGCGCAGGGCGTGGGACGCCTCGGCGTGGGCCGTGAGGATGTCGAGGTCACCCGCCTCGCGCAGCTGCTCACCCGCGCCGGCCGGGGCGTCGTCGCGGGCCGTGTCGAGGTGGACGAAGTCGGCGTTGGGGTCGATCACGACGATCGGCAACCGGGTCTCGAGGATGAGGTGCTCGAGCAGCACCCCGAGGGCGTAGGTCTTGCCGGACCCGCTCTGGCCGCAGAGGAAGGTGTGCCGTCCGAAGCCCTGTGGCCGGAGCCGGAGGTCAGGCTCGACGGCCCCGCACTGCCACGTGCCGACGGCCATCGTCGCGCGGGTCGCGACCTGCAGCTCCTCCGCCTCTGCGGCGGTGGCCGGTCGGATCGTCGCGTCGTCGAGGGCGTGCCGGCCACGGGGGCGCGTGAGCCGTCCGTCGGCGAGTCGGCCGAGCACGAGGCCGGAGACCGTGGCCGGGTCGCCACCTCGGGTGCGGGCCTGCGCGAGGGCGGTCGTGCCGTCGCGGCTCTCGATGACCGCGAGGTCACCGGGGTGCAGGTCGTCGGTCACCGCGACGAACGTGCGCCCGTCGTGGGACCGCGCGTCGGCGAGGTCACCGAGGTGTTCGGGGCGCGCGGGGCGGGAGTCGTCGGTCGGGGTCATCGTCGCTCTCCTGTCAGGGCCTGGACTCATCGTGGCAAGCGCTGGGCCTCCTGAGCAACCCTCTCCGCTGTCGCGCAGGAGCGACACCGTCCGAGCAGGGCGGCGTGGCTCGTCGACAGCGCGAAGCCGAGCTCGTCGAGCAGCCGCGTCGCCACGCCGTCGAGGGCGTCGCCGGGCACGTCCTGGACCCGACCGCAGCGCTCGCACTGGACGTGGGCGTGCCCGGGGTGGGCGTGCTCGGTCACGGCGGGTCCGGGGGCGGCGGGTGCGAGGTGGTAGACGGTGGCCGCCCCGCCGAGGTGGACGTGCGAGAGGACACCCGCGTCGGTGAGCGAGGTCAGGGTCCGGTAGACCGTGGCCCGGTGGACGGCCGGGGCCCGGACGGCGACCCGCTCGCCCACCTGCTCGGCGGTGAGGTGCTCGTCGGCGCGGTCCGCGGCGTCGACGACGCAGAGCACGGCATACCTGGCGGGGGTGACCCGCTCGCCCGCCGCGCGCAACCGGTCGAGCGCCTGCCTCACGCAGGGGCTCTCGGGCGTCGGGGTCGGCTCCACCCGACCATTGTGGCGGCTGCGGCGCGCGAGGGGGAGGCTCGCCCGGCGTCGGCCGCGGGGGTGGCAGACTCCGTGGCACCGACTGACCCCGCCACCTGACCGACCGGAGGACCCCCCTTGCGTGCACTGACCAAGCTGGCGCCCGGCCCGGGGCTGCAGCTCGTCGACCGTCCCGAGCCGGTCTGCGGGCCGCGGGACGTCAAGATCCGGGTCATGCGGGCGGGCCTCTGCGGCACTGACCTGCACCTCGCCGACTGGGACGACTGGGCCGCGGCCACCGTGACGCCGCCGCTCGTCATCGGCCACGAGTTCTACGGCGAGGTCGTGGAGGCCGGCGACGCGGTGATCGGCGTCCACGTCGGCGACCGCGTCTCGGGGGAGGGCCACGTCGTCTGCGGACGGTGCCGCAACTGCCGGGCCGGCCGGCGACACCTCTGCATCCGCACCAAGGGCGTCGGGGTCAACCGCGACGGCGCCTTCGCCGACTACGTCGTCGTGCCCGCGACCAACGCCTGGGTGCAGCCGCCCGATCTCGACCCCGACCTCGGCGCCGTCTTCGACCCGCTCGGCAACGCGACCCACACGGCCCTCCAGTGGCCGATGGTCGGCGAGGACGTCGTCATCACCGGTGCGGGGCCGATCGGCGTCATCGCGGCCGCGATCGCGCGTCACGCCGGCGCCCGCTACGTCGTCGTGTCCGACACGAGCGACTACCGGCTCGAGCTGGCCCGCAACGCCGGGGCGGACCTCACGATCAACGTCACGCGGGAGTCGCTCGCCGATGCCCAGCAGCGCCTCGGGCTCAAGGAGGGTTTCGACATCGGGCTCGAGATGTCGGGGGCCGGGCCGGCGGTGGTCGACATGCTCGCGAACATGAACCACGGCGGCCGGATCGCCCTGCTCGGCCTCCCGCACCAGGCCTACGACCTCGACTGGGGCCGCGTGATCACCCACATGATCACGCTCAAGGGCATCTACGGCCGGGAGATGTACGACACCTGGTACGCGATGTCGCAGATGGTCGCGACGTCCGAGCGCTTCCGCGACGCCGTCACCCAGGTCATCACCCACCGCCTGCCCGCCGAGCAGTGGGAGGAGGCCTTCGAGATCGCCCGGTCGGGACGATGCGGCAAGGTTGTCCTCGACTGGAGCTGAGCATGGACCACCGCCCCGGACCCCGTCCCCTCGTCCTGCTCCACGGGCTGGGCCAGTCGCCGATCGCGTGGCAGGACGTCGTCACCGCGCTCGGCGCCGGCCGGCCGATGAACGCCCCGTGGATGCACGGGCTGCGGCCCGGGGACCCCGTCGGTTTCGACCTGGGTGCGGCCGCCGCGGGGGTCGCCGACGAGCTCGAGCTGCAGGGCATCCGGCGCGCCGACCTGCTCGGCGTCTCGGTCGGAGCGAGCGTCGCCCTGCGGCTCGCGGTCGAGCGGCCCGAGCTCGTCGGGCGCCTCGTGCTCGGCGGCGCCCTCGTCCGCCCGTCGAACGGGTCGCTGCGGCTCCAGCGCCTGGCGATGCGCCTCGTGCCGGAGAGCAAGCTCGTCTCGGCGGGGGTGTCCCGGCCGCGGATGCTCGCGGTGCTCGACGCCCTCAAGGGCTTCGACGGCACCGAGGCGCTGCGGCAGGTCACGGCGCCGACGCTCGTCGTGGCCGGGTCGCGGGACCGGGCCGGGGTCGTCGCCGCCCGCCAGCTCGCCGAGCAGATCCACGGGGCCCGGCTCGAGGTGCTGGGCGGGGCTGGCGCCCTGCTCAACGTCGAGTCGGCCCGTGAGCTCGCCGCCCTGACGACGGCCTTCCTCGACGAGGACTAGTTCCCCCTTCGCCCCGCCTCCGGTTTCCTCCGCCATTCGATGTATCGGCGCGCCCTACCGGGCGCGCAGATACATCGAACCGGGAAATGAAAGAAGGGTCGCGGGGTCAGGAGAAGTCGCGCAGGGCCCGGTTCTCGATGTCGCGGAGCACCTCGTCGGCGCTGCCGGCAGAGACCTCGCCGGTGCGGCGGGCCTCGAGGACGAGCTGCCGCTCGATGTCACTGGCCCGGCTCAGCAGCGACTCGAGCGCCCGGCCGCGCTGCTCGGTCTCCTCGCTGCCGTCGCCGGAGCGGGCCCGGTCCATCGTCCGCTGCGCGGTGAGGTAGCCCTCGTACTGCGCGACGGCGGCCTCCCGGACGTCCTCGTCGGCGTCGGGGGAGCGCTCCCGGATCTCCTCGAGGGCGGCCTCGCTCGCCCGCAGGCGCAGGCCGGAGATCTCCTTGGCCTCGTCGGCGTCGCTGCCGACGCCGAGGAACTTCGTCAGCGGGGTGAGCGTCAGGCCCTGCACGACGAGGGTGAGCAGGACGGCGACGAGGGCGACGGCCACGATCTCGTCGTGGTTGGGCAGTGGCCCGCCGGAGGAGACGACGGTGGGCAGGGCGAGGGCGGTCGCCACGGTGACGACCCCGCGCATGCCGGCCCACGACACGACGGCGGACTCCCGCCAGCCGGTCGGCACGGGCAGGTCCTTGCGGCGGGCGCGCAGCCGGCCGATCCAGGCGCCGGGGAAGATCCAGGCGGCCCGGAAGACGACGAGCGTCGCGACGACGAGCAGGGACAGCATGATGGTGTGCTCGTCGACTGCGGTCGACCGGATGACCGCGACGAGCTCGAAGCCGAGCAGGGCGAAGACGAGGCTCGTGATGAGGAAGTCGGCGTAGGACCAGACGGCCCGGCCGAGCAGCCAGCCACCGCTCGTCGTCGCGTCGTGGGCGTAGGTGCGCAGGTAGAGCCCGAGGACGAGGACCGCGAGCACTCCTGACCCGTTGACGTGCTCGGCGCCGACGTAGGCGACGAAGGGCACGAGCACGGTGACGGTCGTCTCGGCATACCCGTCGTGGATCCGGGACAGCACGACCTTCGCGACGTAGCCCAGGACGAGACCGGCGAGCACGCCCAGCACGACCGCCTCGACGAGCTCGAGGCCGACGTCGGAGACCGTGATGTCGCCGGTCACGGCGGCGACGATAGCCACCTTGTAGGCGACGAGGGCGGTCGCGTCGTTGAACATCCCCTCGCCCTCGAGGATCGTGACGAGCCGGTGGGGCAGCTTGAGCCGGCGGGCGACCGCCGTCGCCGCGACCGGGTCGGGCGGCGAGACCATCGCGCCGAGCACCCACGCGACCGACCACGGCAGACCGGAGGCGTGCGCGACGAACGCGACGACGCCGACCGTGGCGAGGGTGAGCCCGACGGCGAGGACGAAGACGGCTCCGGCGTGCTCACGGAACTCGTTGACCGTCGTGCGCTGGGTCGCGGCGAAGAGCAGTGGCGGCAGGACGACGGGGAGGATCAGCTCGGGATCGAGCGCGAGCTGGGTCGTCGGCGCGGCGAGGGCCAGCCCGAGCCCGAAGATCGTCAGCAGCACCGGCTGTGGGATCCGCACGCGGTCGGCGACAGGGGTCAGCAGGATGACGCCCAGCACGAGGACGACGGTCAGCACGAGTCCACTCACGATCGCACCCTAGCCGGGGGTGGCGAGCCCTAGGGTGGGGCCGCGGGGTACCGGACAAAGGGCAGGACATGGGACGACTCGTCTACACCACCATCGCGTCATTCGACGGCTACGTGGCTGACGCCGACGGCAACTTCGACTGGGCCGGGCCCGACGACGAGGTGCACGCCTTCGTCAACGACCTCGAGCGCCCCGTCGGCACCTACCTGTGCGGCCGCGGCCTCTACGAGACGATGGTCTACTGGGAGACCGCCCCCACCGACGACCCGGCCGGGTCCGTGCTCGACGACTACGCGCAGATCTGGCAGTCGGCGCAGAAGGTCGTCTACTCGAGCACCCTCGGGGCGGCCGCGAGCGCACGCACCCGGGTGGAGCGGGCCTTCGACCCCGAGCAGGTGCGGGCGATGGTCACCGCCGCCGATGCCGACGTCAGCGTCGGTGGACCCCGCCTGGCCGGCTACGCGTTGCAGTCCGGCCTCGTCTCGGAGATCCGCCTCTTCCTCGTCCCGGTCGTCATCGGCGGCGGGACCCGGGCCATGCCCGAGGGCTACCGCGTCGGTCTGGAGCTGCTCGAGGAGCGCCGGTTCACCGGCGGCACCGTCTTCGTCCGGTATGCCGTCCGCCCCTGAGCCCGCCCACCACCTTCGGTCGCGGACGGCAACCGTCGCGAGCGGCATACGCTGGGGTCGCCAGACGCACCCGACCTGAAGGACACCGATGTACGGCTCAGTCAAGGACGATCTCGCGGCCACTTTGGAGGGGATCCGGGAGGCGGGGCTCTACAAGAGCGAGCGCGAGCTGACCTCGCCGCAGTCGGCCCACGTGACGACGCGCAAGGCCGAGGCGCTCAACTTCTGCGCCAACAACTACCTCGGGCTCGCCAACGAGCCGTCCGTCGTCGCCGCGGCCAAGGACGCCCTCGACACGTGGGGCTTCGGCATGGCGTCGGTGCGTTTCATCTGCGGGACGCAGACGCTGCACACCGACCTCGAGGGCCGGATCAGCGACTTCCTCGAGATGGAGTCGACGATTCTCTACTCGAGCTGCTTCGACGCGAACGGGGGCGTCTTCGAGGTGCTCTTCGGCGCCGAGGACGCGATCGTGTCCGACGAGCTCAACCACGCCTCGATCATCGACGGCGTGCGGTTGTCGAAGGCGCGGCGCTTCCGCTACCGCAACGCGGACATGGACGACCTGCGGGCCCAGCTGACCGCCGCGAACGACGGGGGAGCACGGCGGATCGTCGTCGTCACCGACGGCGTCTTCTCGATGGACGGCTCGTATGCCCCGCTCGACGAGATCTGCGACCTCGCCGAGGAGTTCGGTGCGATGGTGTTCGTCGACGACTCGCACGCCGTCGGCTTCGTCGGGGCCGGGGGTCGCGGCACGCCCGAGCTGTTCGGGGTGATGGACCGCGTCGACATCGTCACCGGCACGCTCGGCAAGGCCCTCGGTGGTGCGTCCGGGGGCTACGTGAGCAGCCACCGGGAGGTCGTCGAGCTGCTCCGGCAGCGCTCGCGGCCCTACCTCTTCTCCAACTCGGTCGCGCCCGCGGTCGCGGCCGGGTCGATGGCGGCGCTCGAGCTCGTCGAGGGCTCCTCTGACAAGCGCGAGGCCCTGCGCCGCAACACCGAGCTGTTCACCAGCCTGATGACCGAGGCGGGTTTCGAGCTGCTGCCCGGGACGCACCCGATCCGGCCGGTCATGTTCCCCGGTGACGACGGTGCCCGTCGCGCCGCGCAGGTCGCCGAGCACATGCTCGAGCACGGCGTCTACGTCGTCGCCTTCAGCTTCCCCGTCGTGCCGAAGGGGAAGGCTCGGATCCGGGTCCAGCTCTCGGCGGCGCACTCCGAGCGGGACGTGCGCACCTGCGTCGAGGCATTCGTCGCCGCGGACGCCGCGATCGACTGACGCGATCGACTGAGCACGGACGGGTCCGGGCGGACCCCCACGAACAGGGCCCGCCCGGAGGCGGTCGAACCAGGTCGGGTCAGGCAGAGGCCACGTCGGTCCGCTCGTGCAGCCACGGGCGGGTCAGGTCGAAGCGGCGGCCGGTGATCTCGTCGACGGCGATGGCCACGACGCAGAACTTCGGGGTGTCGACCCAGGGCCGGAGCGGGAGCGACTCGATGACGTCCTTCTCCCGGCCGTGCAGCTCGCGGGCCATGCCCCGGACGACGACGCTCGTCGCGTGCTCGGCGGTGATCTCGTCGATCTCGAAGGCGGAGTCGGCGTTCATCGTCACGCCGAGAAGCTTGCTGCCCTCCGCCGTCATGAAGAGCAGGCGCTCCCGATCGATCGCGTAGTTGATCGGCGTGATGTGGACCTCGCCGGCCAGGTGGTAGGCGAGTCGGCCGAACTCGTGTGAGCGCAGGAACTGCCACGACTCCTCCGGATGGAGGATGTGGACGGGGCTGTCGTGGTCGGACATGGTCGCCACCTTTCGGGAGTCGGTTGGCGCGGACCGCGAGCCGATCCGGCTACTACAAATCGTAGTATCATCGCGCGGGCGCGTCCCAGGTTTGCGACCGGAGTCACGCCGGCCACCCGATGCGATTGACTGTCGCCATGGACTTCTTCAGCGCCTACCGACACGGGTTCGCGCGCGTCGCCGCCACGACCCTGCCGATCGCCGCGGCCGACCCGGAGCGCAACGCCGACGCCGTCATCGCCTCGGTGCGCGCCCTGCACGGCGATGGCGTGGCGCTCGCCCTCTATCCCGAGCTGTGCCTGTCGGGCTACGCCATCGACGACCTGCTGCTCCAGGACCCGCTCCTCGACGCGGTCGAGAGCGCCCTGGCCCGGATCGCCGAGGCCACCGCCGACCTGCGGCCGATCATCGTGGTCGGCGCCCCGCTCGCCAAGGGCAACCGGCTCTACAACTGCGCCGTCGTCATCCACCGCGGCGAGATCATCGGGGCCGCGCCAAAGGCCTACCTGCCGACCTACCGGGAGTTCTACGAGCGGCGCCACTTCGCCCCGGGCGACGACCAGCGCGGCGAGGTCCTCGAGGCGGCAGGCCACCGCTTCCCCTTCGGCACCGACCTGCTCTTCCGGGCGAGCGACCTGCCCGGGCTCGTCGTCCACGCCGAGGTCTGCGAGGACATGTGGGTGCCGGTCCCGCCGAGCGCCGAGGCGGCGCTGGCCGGGGCGACGGTCCTGGTCAACCTGTCCGGCTCGCCGATCACCGTCGCCAAGGCCGACGACCGGCACCTGCTCTGCCGCAGCGCCTCGGCCCGCTGCCTCGCTGCCTACCTCTACGCCGCCGCCGGCGAGGGGGAGAGCTCGACCGACCTCTCCTGGGACGGGCAGACGATGGTCTACGAGAACGGCGTGCTGCTCGCCGAGACCGAGCGCTTCCCCGAGGGCGCGCGCTCCTCCGTGGCCGACCTCGACCTGGACCTGCTCCGCCAGGAGCGCCAGCGGCAGGGCACGTTCGACGACAACCGGCGCACCCACGCGGCCCGCACCGGGGAGTTCCGCACCGTCGAGCTGACCCTCGACCCGCCGACCGGCGACATCGGACTGCGCCGCAAGGTCGACCGCTTCCCCTTCGTCCCTGACGACGCGGCCCGGCTCGCGCTCGACTGCTACGAGGCCTACAACATCCAGGTCTCCGGGCTCGAGCAGCGGCTGCGCGCCATCGGACAGCCGAAGGTCGCCATCGGCGTGAGCGGCGGGCTCGACAGCACCCAGGCCCTCATCGTCGCCGCCAAGGCGATGGACCGGCTCGGACGGCCGCGCACCGACATCCTCGCCTTCACGATGCCCGGCTTCGCGACGAGCGACCACACGAAGACGAACGCGATCGAGCTGATGGAGTCGCTCGAGGTGACGTGGGAGGAGCTCGACATCCGGCCCGCCGCGACCTCGATGCTCGCGGCGATGGACCACCCCTTCGGCCGGGGCGAGGAGGTCTACGACGTCACCTTCGAGAACGTCCAGGCCGGCCTGCGCACCGACTACCTCTTCCGGATCGCCAACCAGCGCGGCGGGATCGTCCTCGGCACGGGGGACCTCTCCGAGCTTGCTCTCGGCTGGTGCACCTACGGCGTCGGTGACCAGATGTCGCACTACGCGGTCAACACCGGCATCCCGAAGACGCTGATGCAGCACCTGATCCGCTGGGTCGTCTCCTCGGGACAGTTCCCGGACCGGGTCGGCGCCACCCTCACGTCGGTGCTCGACACGGAGATCACCCCCGAGCTCGTCCCGGCGAAGGAGGGGGAGCGGCCCCAGAGCACCGAGGCCAAGATCGGGCCCTACTCGCTGCAGGACTTCACCCTCTTCCACGTGTTGCGCCGCGGCTACCGCCCCTCCAAGATCGCCTTCCTGTCCTGGCACGCGTGGCACGACGCCGAGGCGGGCGAGTGGCCCGCCGGCTATCCGGACGCCGAGCGGACGGCATACGACCTCGCGACGATCCGCGGCTGGCTGGAGCTGTTCGTCCGGCGCTACTTCGCCAACCAGTTCAAGCGCTCGGCGCTGCCCAACGGTCCGAAGGTCGTCGCCGGCGGCTCGCTGTCACCGCGAGGTGACTGGCGGATGCCGTCGGACGTCAGCGCCGCCGCCTGGCTCGACGAGCTCGACGCCAACGTCCCGGACGGTGACTGACGGGCGTCACCCCTGCCGGACCGACTCCTTGGCGGGTTCGTCGGTCGCGAGCTTGCTGTGGTGTCGCGAGTAGGTGAAGTAGATGATGAAGCCGAGGCCCATCCAGACGACGAAACGAATCCACGTCTCGACGCTGAGGTTGAGCACGAGGTAGAAGCAGAAGGCCGCCGAGAGCCACGGGACGACGGGGTTGCCCGGCACCGTGAAGGACCGCTTGAGGTCGGGGCGGCGCTTGCGCAGGATCGGGATGGCGAGCGAGACGAGCATGAATGCCGTCAGCGTCCCGATGTTGACCATCTCCTCCAGCTTGCCGATCGGCGTGAGCGAAGCGATGAGGGCCACGACGGCGCCGATGATGAGCGTGAGGCGGACGGGCGTGCCCGTGTTGGGGTTGGTCCGGCCGAGGCTCGCCGGGATGAGGCGGTCGCGGCTCATCGCGAACGTCACGCGGGTGGCGCCGATGATGAGGGTCATCACGACGGTCGTCAGCCCGGCCACAGCGCCGGCCGAGACGAGGGTCGCGTAGCCGTCCTTCCCGACGGCGGTGAAGGCCGACGCGAGGGCCGCCTTCTCGTCGATCGTGTCGTAGCGCTGCATGCCGGTGAGCACGAGCGACACGGCGACGTAGAGGACGGTGCAGATGGCGAGCGACCCGAGGATGCCGCGGGGCAGGTCGCGCTGCGGGTTCTCGGCCTCCTCCGCGGTCGTTGCGACGACGTCGAAGCCGATGTAGGCGAAGAAGACGATGGCGGCGCCCGCCATGATGCCCATCACGCCGAACGTCGCCGGCGTCATCCCGGTGAGCAGCTGGAGCAGCGGGGTGGTCAGGCCCTCGGCCGCCTTGCCCGGCTGGGACGGCGGGATGAACGGCGACCAGTTGTCCCGGTTGACGAAGCCGATGCCGGCGATGATGACGAACAGCACGATGAAGAGCTTGACGCCGACGAGCACGAGGTTGACGCGCAGCGACTCCTTGATGCCCTTGGCGATGAGCAGGGTGAGGGCGGCGACGAGCAGGAAGGCGGGCAGGTCGACGTGCGAGCCGGGCCCGACCGACTCCGGCCAGGTGACCCCGAGCTGTTGGAGCAGGGTGACGAGGTACTGCGACCAGCCCTGGGCGACGACGCTCGCGCCGAGCATCAGCTCGAGCAGCAGGTCCCAGCCGATGATCCACGCGACGATCTCGCCGAGCGTGGCGTAGGAGAAGGTGTAGGCCGACCCGGAGATCGGCACGGTCGATGCGAACTCGGCGTAGCAGAGCGCGGCGAGCCCGCAGACGACGGCGCCGAGGACGAACGACAGCACGATGGAGGGGCCGGCATACTCCTTGGCGGCCTTGCCGGTGACGGTGAAGATGCCGGCACCGATGATCACGCCGATCCCGAAGACCGTGAGGTCGAGCGCCGTGAGGCGACGTTTCAGCTGGTGGTCGGCTTCGTCCGCGGCAGCCAGCGACTGCTCGATCGACTTGGTGCGAAACAGGTTCATCCTGACCTCCGGGTGGACGCCGACTGGGTGGGTGCGACCCAAACTAGACCTGCCGGGACCCCTTGCGGCGGCCGAGGATTCGACCTCTTTCGGGACCGGCCGAGGCGTGGCGCATCCACCTCACTGCCACCTCTCAGTCACCTCTCAGGAAGTATCGAGGAGACGCTCAGGATCGAGGCCAGATCGGCCCGGTGTCGTCGGATCGGCGGCGCCGGCGCCGGTCCTCGCTCTCGTAGATCGACTCGCCGCCCGACCGGGGCCGGACGGGGATCGCGCGCGAGTAGGAGTCGAGCCGGTCCTGCACCGGGTTGTGGATGGGCGGCACGTCGGGATAGCCGTCGTCGTCGGTGTCATCGGCGGCGGCGGGGGGCGTGGGCTTACGGGGAGAGGGGGCCTCGCCGCGTGGGTCCGCGTCGTCGTCGTCCTCGGTGAAGGTGGCCCAGGCGTCCGCGGTGGTGTCGGGGTCGATGTGGAAGATCTCGGAGCAGATCGCCCGGTAGATGCGGTCGGAGTCGGGCACCCAGCTGACGACCCGCAGCGCCTGGTCCTGCCCGGCGCTCTCCATCACGAACCTGCCGTAGCCGAGCAGCTGGCCGGGAATGGTGCGCTGGTAGCTCATGTCCGTGACCTTCATCAGCGGCATCATCGCGACCTTGTGCGTGATCAGGCCGTAGCGCATGATCAGCCGCTTGTCGGTGGCGACGAACCAGTCGTGGCGCCACTCGAGCAGGCGCCAGGCGAGGCGGAGCGCGACGGCGAGGGCGAGCAGCCAGACGATGGTGCCGACGGACTGGGTCTTCGTCGTGAGGTTGGAGTCGATCCACGCGGCGAGCAGGAAGGCCCCGACGGTCGAGGCGACCGGCTCGATCTGCTTGGCCCAGTGGGCGTGCACGGCGGCGACGAGCCGCTCACCGGGCAGCAGGACCGGGGTCAGTCCGTGGGGGACCTTCCGGGTGCGTCCTCGCTGCGCCATCGCGGGCCCGTCAACCCGACCGCATCAGCGGCTGAGCAGCGAGTTGAAGAACTGGAGGATCGCGTTGAACCCGTCGACGATGACGCCCCAGATGTTGGCGACGATGTCCGCGGCCTTGTCGGGGGACGTGAAGATCGCATAGACGAAGAACGCGAGCACCACCCACAGGATGACCTTCTTCGCCTTGCTCATTCGTCGGTGCTCCTCGTCGCAGTGGCCGGGCTCGCTGACCGAGTCCCCGGCGCAGGGGTGGCCCTCAGTGTGCCCCAGCGCGGGAGTGGCGTGAGGGATGGGGCCCGCGTGTCGGGTGGGACGGCAGTAGTCTCGCCCCGTGTCACCCGATTCGTCCCCCTCGCACGGCTCGTATGCCGCCGAGCTGCGGTCCGCCCTCGAGCGGGCCCTGCGCGGGGTGCCCGAGCGCGACCTGGCCCGGGCGACCGCGGCCCTCGTGGCCCGCTACCGCGCGGTGGCCCCGGCCGACGCCGCGATCCTCGCCTCGAGCGCCCACGTCGCCGCCTACGCTGCCTACCGGATGCCGGCCACTCACGCCGCCCTGGCCCGGCTGCTCGGCCAGCTCGCCCCACGGCTCGACGAGGTCGACCTCGCCCCCCGGACCCTGCTCGACCTCGGTGGGGGGACGGGGGCCGCCGCCTGGGCGGCGGCCGCGGCCTTCCCCGACCTGACGGCGGTGACGGTGCTCGACCAGGTCGACGCCGCGCTGGCTCTCGGCCGGGACCTCGTCGCGGAGGCGACCCACCCGGCCCTGCGCGCAGCGCGCTTCGAGCGGGCCGTCGCCGGCGCGTGGCCGCAGGTCCGCGCCGACCTCGTCACCGTCTCCTACGTCCTCAGCGAGCTGTCGACGGCGCAGCAGGACCGGCTCACGGCCGACGCGATGGCCCGCGGCCGGGTCGTCGTCGTCGTCGAGCCGGGCACGCCCGACGGCTACGCCCGGGTGTTGCGAGTGCGCTCGGCGCTGCTCGATGCCGGGTGGCACCTCGCAGGCCCGTGCCCCCATGAGGCGGCCTGCCCCCTCGGTCGCGGCGACTGGTGCCACTTCGTGGCGCGGACCGAACGGTCGGCCGAGCACCGGCGAATCAAGGGCGGCGAGCTGTCCTACGAGGACGAGAAGTTCGCGTGGGTCGCGGCGACCGAGCCGGCGACGCCGGTGCTGCCTGGGGCGGCCGCCCGGATCCTGCGCCACCCCCTCAAGCGGAAGGGCCTCGTGGAGTTCCAGGCCTGCCGCCCCGACGGCACGACCGGGCGCGAGATCGTCTCGAGGAAGGCCGGCTCGGTCTATCGCGAAGCGCGCGACGCACAGTGGGGCGACGAGCTGCCGCACTGAGCCCAGCGGCATACGGCATCGTCCGACGGCGGGCTCGGTCAGACCACGCCGTAGAGACGGTCGCCGGCGTCGCCGAGGCCGGGCACGATGTAGCCCTTCTCGTTGAGCCTCTCGTCGATGGTGCCGAGCACGACCTTGACCGGGATGTCGCTGTCGGCGAGCTCTGCCTCGAGGTGGGCGATGCCCTCCGGCGCCGCGAGCAGGCACACGGCGGTGATGTCGCTCGCGCCCTTGGCGGTGAGGTAGTCGATCGCCATGACGAGGGTGCCGCCCGTCGCGAGCATCGGGTCGAGGATGAAGACCTGCCGACCGCTGAGGTCGTCGGGCAGACGGTTGGCGTAGGTCGAGACCTCGAGCGTCTCCTCGTTGCGGACCATCCCGAGGAAGCCGACCTCGGCGCTCGGGAGCAGCTTGACCATCCCGTCGAGCATGCCGAGACCGGCGCGCAGGATAGGCACGATGATCGGCTTGGGGTTGGCCAGCTTGATCCCGGTCGTCGGGGCGACCGGGGTCGTGATCTCGAAGGGCTCGACCCGCACCTCGCGCGTCGCCTCGTAGGCGAGCAGCGTCACGAGCTCTTCGGCGAGACGGCGGAAGGTCGGGCTGTCCGTCCGCTCGTCCCGCAGGTAGGTGAGCTTGTGCGCGATGAGCGGGTGGTCTGCGACGTGGACGTCCATGGGTGGAAACTTAGCGCGTGAGCGAGCCACCGGAGACCCTGACCGACGCACGGACGTATGCCGCCTGGCTCGGCGAGGCGCTCGCGCTGGCCGCCGCGACCGCCGGCTCGCAGGACGTGCCGGTCGGCGCCGTCGTCGTCGACCCCGACGGGCTGGTCGTCGGCCGCGGCCGTAACGTCCGGGAGGAGCGGTCGGACCCGACCGGGCACGCCGAGGTCGTCGCCCTCCGCGACGCGGCGGCGGGGCTGGGGACGTGGCGGCTCACCGGTTGCACGCTCGTGGTCACCCTCGAGCCGTGCGTGATGTGCGCCGGTGCGGCCGCAGCAGCGCGGGTCGAGCGAGTCGTCTTCGGCGCCTGGGACCCCAAGGCGGGGGCCTGCGGATCGGTGTGGGACCTGCTGCGCGACCCCCTGTCCCTGCACCCCGTCGACGTGGTCGGGGGAGTGCGCGCGGAGGAGTCCGCGAGCCTGCTCGTCGATTTCTTCGAGGGCCGCAGGCTCCGGTAAGGTTCCCCTCGGTGGCGTGTCCGAGCGGCCTAAGGAGCACGCCTCGAAAGCGTGTGTGGGGGTAACTCCACCGTGGGTTCAAATCCCACCGCCACCGCCAGGTCCGCACCGCACGTCGGTGCCGAGCACAACGAAAACCCTCGAACCCCCGGGTTCGGGGGTTTTCTGTCGTCCGAGGCAGACAGGATATCTGCTCGAGCACGAGCCGGGCCGATCGCGTCGCGGTTGTGTGCAAATGGGATCAAACGGAAACCGACCATGCGCCGGCACCTCGACGGTTAACCTTTGGCTGGGTCTGCACAGCCCGGGGAGGCCGTGTCGGCGCGTCGTGGCCGGGGGGCCCGGCGATCTGGGGAATGAGCGCTTCGGCGAGGGGGACGTCTTCATGACGTATTCGCACGTGTCCACAGCTGGCCGTCCGAGCAGGCGACGGCACGGGTGGTGGACCGTTCTGCTCGTCTTCGCGCTCACCTCCGCCTCCGTCCTCGGGGCCGACCTGCACCTGCCCGGGGCGGTGGCCGCGGACAACCCGGTCGTCGTCGAGAACCGGCTCCCGGGGACGACGTCATGGCAGATGGGCGCGCCGGGGACGGCCGTCAGCAACGACGCGACCGGCCAGATCAAGGGATACGCCTCGGCCACGAGCGTCAACAAGGGCGGCCAGATCGACCTCATGGTCAGCGTCAGCCCCTCGCAGTCCTTCACGGCGGACGTATATCGGACCGGCTACTACGGCGGCACCGGCGGGCGACTCGTCTTCCAGACCGGCGCGATCCAGGGGACGAAGCAGCGCACCTGCACAGCGGACCCGAGCAACGGCCTCATC
>JBDSSS010000097.1:0-38938 GCA_039928615.1 Terracoccus sp.
GTGCGCCCGGTCGCGTCGAGGTGGCCCAGCAGCGGCAGGACGACCCGCCGGCTGGTGCCGAGGGCCTGACGGGCCTCGCTCGTCGTGAACGGCTGGTCGAGACCGGCGAGCACCTCGACCGCCGCGTCGTCGGCTCCGGGGAGCAGCACCACGCCCTCGGCGACCCGCAGCACGTGACCGGAGTGGTGCAGCCCGGCCACGGTCCGCGCGTTGAGCCCGAGCTCGGCGAGGCGGCCGGCGGTCGGCGCCGCGAAGGGAGCCGCCGCCAGGTCGGAGGCGAGTCCCTCGAGGGCCGACACCAGGGCCGGCGGGAGGGCGCGCTCGGCGGCCAGCGTGACCATCCCGCCGCCGGTGCGCAAGGGCGCCGCGGCGAGGGCGGGCACGATGGCGGCGTCGGGGAGACCGAGGGCGTGGGCGGCTGCGGCGAAGGAGACGCCCCGCGACAGCGGGGTGTCCGAGGCCTTGACCACCTCGACGAGCCGGGCCCGGAGCGCGCTCGTCCGGTCGGGTGCGACGAGCCAGTCACCGGCCTCGACCGTACCGGTCGGCAGGGGCTCGACGCGGACCCCGGCCCGGACGAGGACCGACCGTCGGACGACCCCGCGGTGGGCCAGCTCGGTCGCCACGGTGCCGTCGCTCGTGGCGAGCACGTCCGCTCGGGTGACGGCGGCGCCCCGGCGGCTCAGCGACGGCGGCAGCGGGTCGAGGACCCGCACGCCCCACAGGGCCCGTCGTCCGGGGTCGCGCAGGATCGCTCGGTCGCCGATGCGCAGCGGCAGCGGTCGGTCCAGGGTCAGCCGGTGCAGGCCGTCCCCGAGCCGCCGCGCGTGCACGGCGACGAGGGCGGACCCGAGGTGCAGGATCGGCCGCTCCGGGGGGTCCTCCTCGCCCGACAGGGCGACGTCGACGACCGTCGTGGCCGAGAAGGCCCCCGGGGTGACGAGCACGTCGCCGCGCGACAGGGCCGCGGGGGCGTGGCCACCGAGGTCGAGCGCGACGCGGGCCACGCCGCTCACGGCCTCCCGAGGCGTGCCGAGCGCCTCGAGCCCCCGCACGCGCACCCGCTCGTCCCCGAACGCGAGCTGGTCCCCGACGCGGACGGTGCCGGCGGACAACGTCCCCGTCACCACCGTGCCGGAGCCCTTGACGTGGAAGCGACGGTCGACCCACAGGCGGACGTCCTCGCGGGGGTCGGGCAGGGCGATGTCCGCGAGCACCTCGGCGAGCACGCGCCGCAGACGGTCGAGACCCATCCCGGTCCGGCCGCTCACCACGACCTCCGACAGGCCCTTCAGCCTGGTGCCCGACAGCTCGTGCCGGGCCCGCGCGAGGGCCGGCCCGGGGTCGGCCAGGTCGGCGCGAGTGACGACGAGCAGCCCACGCTCGACGCCCAGCGCGTCGAGCGCTGCGAGGTGCTCGGCGGCCTGCGGCATCCACGGGTCGTCGGCGGCGACGACGAACATCACGACCGGGACCGGCCCGACTCCCGCGAGGGCGGTGGCGATGAACCGCTCGTGGCCCGGGACGTCGACGAAGGCGACCTCTCCCACCCCGACCAGGGTGGTCCAGGCGTAGCCGAGCTCGATCGTCAGACCGCGGCGGCGCTCCTCCGCGAGCCGGTCCGGGTCGCTCCCGGTGAGCGCGCGGACGAGGGTCGACTTGCCGTGGTCGACGTGACCGGCGGTGGCGACGACGTGCACGTCAGTGGGCTCCGCCCTCGGTGAGCGCCCGGCGGACCGCGTCGACGACGACGCCGTCGAGCTCCTCGGGGACCGTGAGCAGGTCGAGGAGCAGGCGGCCGTCGTGGACGTGACCGAGCACCGGCGGCTCACCGAGCCGCAGCGTCTCGGCGAGCTCGGGCGGCAGCGAGAGCGCCGCGCTCTCGAGGGGGACACCGGGCGCGCCGCCGCCGCCCACGTGACCGACCGAGGTCACGACCCGGCACGCCGGGGAGCCGACGTCGGCCGCGAGCCGCTCGGCACGCTCCAGCAGCTCCTCCCGGGTCCTGGTGAGCGCGACGGCGACGGGCGTGTCCGGCCCGGTGAGGGTCGCCTCGAGGGCGGCGAGGGTGAGCTTGTCGACGCGCAGGGCCCGGGCGAAGGGGTGCCTGCGGAGCCGGTGCACGAGCGCCGCATCGCCGAGCAGGAGCCCGCACTGCGGGCCGCCGAGGAGCTTGTCACCGGAAGCGGTCACGAGCGTCGCCCCGTGGCGGAGCGTCGTCTGCGCATCCGGCTCCTCGGGGAGCCTCGGGTGGGGCGCGAGCAGGCCGGAGCCGATGTCGACGACGACGGGGACGTCGAGCCGAGCGAGCTCGGTCACCGGCACGGAGGCCGTGAAGCCCTCGACCCGGAAGTTCGAGGGGTGCACCTTGAGGACGAAGCCGGTGCGCTCGGTCACGGCGACGGCGTAGTCCTCGAACCGCACCCGGTTGGTCGTGCCCACCTCACGGATCCGGGCCCCGAGGGACTCGAGCAGCTCGGGCAGGCGGAACCCGTCCCCGATCTCGACCATCTCGCCGCGGGCGATGACGATCTCGAGGTCGGGAGCCAGGGCGCGGGCCACGAGCGCGAGGGCGGCGGCGCCGTTGTTGACGACGTGGGCGTCGCCGGCTGCGGGCACGGCGGCCCGCAGCGCCGCCATCGCCGCGGCTCCCCGGGGTCCCCGGCGACCCGTGCGCAGGTCGAGCTCGACGTCGGTCGCCCCCGACGCGACGGCGACGGCGTCGCGCGCGGCGGTCGACAGCGGCGCGCGACCGAGGTTGGTGTGCACGACGATGCCGGTGGCGTTGACGACGTGGCGCAGCGAGGCACTCGAGGCCGGCAGCCGCTCGACGACGGCGCCGACCACGTCCTCGGGGGCGAGGCGTCCCTCGCGGCAGAGCCCGAGGACCTCCACCACGGTGGACTTGACCCGCGTGCGGCCCAGACGACCGACCGCCTTGGCGAGCTCGGGGTCAGCGAGGACGGCATCGGTGCGGGGCACGCGGCGGCGGGGGTCATCCATTCGCGTCATCCCTCTCGAACGGAAGATACGGATGGGCAGCTTTGGCGGAGGCGGACGGGAATCGAACCCGCCTGGCCGGGATACCCGACCACAGCGATTTTGAGGACCGCGCCCGTCACCAGACGAGGAACGCCTCCATCGCAAACAGTAGCCGCCGGGTCGTCTCCGCGACGGCGCGGGTGGGCGGCGCAGGGGCCGCGACGTCACCGGCGCGGGCCGCGCTGCACAATGACGGGATGACGCTCAATGCCGCTGATGGCCGTCCGGGTGCGATCACCACTGCCCGTGTGCGACTGACCCAGGAGGCATCCGGCGGAGGGTGCGCGTGCAAGGTGCCGCCGGGCGAGCTCGAGCGCGTCCTCGGCACCCTCGTCCCCGCCGCGGGCGACGACCTCCTCGTCGGGGTCGACACCGGCGACGACGCCGCGGTCGTGCGCATCGACGGCGGGCGCGCGATCGTGCTGACGACCGACTTCTTCACGCCCGTCGTCGACGACCCCTACGACTGGGGTCGGATCGCCGCAGCGAACGCCCTGTCGGATGTCTACGCGATGGGCGGCGAGCCGCTCGTGGCGGTCAACCTGCTCGGCTGGCCGCGTGACCGGATCCCCTTCGAGATCGCGGCCGACGTGCTGCGGGGCGGGGCCGACATCGCGCTCGAGGCGTCGTGCCACCTCGCCGGTGGCCACACCATCGATGACCCCGAGCCGAAGTACGGCCTGGCTGTGACCGGACTCGCGGACCCGGATCGCCTGATGCGCAACGATGCCGGTGTCGCCGGGCTCCCGCTGACACTGACGAAGCCGATCGGCCTCGGGGTGCTCAACAACCGCCACAAGGCCACGGGGGAGGTGTTCGCCGAGGCGATCGAGGTGATGACGACGCTCAACCGTGACGCGTCCCGGGCGGCGCTCGCGGCGGGCGTCGTGTGCGCGACGGACGTGACCGGGTTCGGGTTGCTCGGCCACCTCTACAAGCTCTGCCGCGCCAGTGGCGTCTCCGCCGAGCTCGACGCTGCCGCGGTGCCCTACGTCGACGGCGCTCGTGCCTCGTATGCCGCGGGCTACGTCCCCGGGGGCAGCCGCCGCAACCTCGAGTGGGTGCGTCCCCACCTCGAGTCCAGCCTCGGCGAGGACGAGCTCGTGCTGCTGGCCGACGCCCAGACCTCCGGCGGCCTGCTCGTCGTCGGCGAGCTGCCCGGGCACCCCGTCATCGGCCGGCTCGTGCCGGCCGGCGATGCGGTCATCAGCATCCGCTGACCCGACGCGCTCCTTGGACCCTGCACCCTGCCGACTCTCGCAGGTCAGTCGAGGGGGACAGGGGCGCGCAGGGGCGCCGTGGCGAACTCGGCCACCCCCTCCTCGAAGCCGATCGTGGCGCGCCAGCCCAGCTCGCGGGCGGCACGGTCCGAGCTCGCGGTGATGTGGCGGACGTCGCCGAGGCGGTAGTCGCCCGTGACCACCGGCGCGGGGCCGGAGGCGGCCCTGCTGAGGGCCGAGGCGAGGTCGCCGATGGTGTGCACGACGCCGCTGCCGACGTTGAACGCCCGGGCCGTCCCCGGCTCTTGGCCGCCGGTCCACACGAGCGCGGCGACGACGGCCGCGGCGACGTCGCGCACGTGGACGAGGTCCCGTCGCTGGCCACCGTCCTCGAAGACCCGTGGTGCCTCGCCGCGCTCGAGGGCGGAGCGGAAGATCGAGGCGACGCCGGCATACGGGGTGTTCATCGGCATGTGCGGGCCGTAGACGTTGTGGAAGCGCATCATCGCCGCACGCCCACCGGTCGAGTGGGCCCAGATGCCGGTGAGGTGCTCCTGGTGCAGCTTCGTCGCCGCGTAGACGTTGCGGGGGTCGATCAGCGAGTCCTCGCCGACGAGGGTGGGTAGCAGTGGACCGCCGTCGGGACCGGTCGGGTCGAACCGGCCGGCCTCGAGGTCGGCCGTGCGTCGCGGCGACGGTCGGGTCAGCGCCCCCGAGGAGTCGAGGTAGTCGCCCTCGCCGTAGACGACCATCGAGGACGCGACGACGACGCGGGTCAGGCCGCGCCGGGCGGCCGACCTCAGCAGCACCGCGGTGCCGGTGCAGTTGCTGTGCACGTAGTCGTCCGTGTCGTCGAAGTCGACGCCGAGGCCGACCTTCGCGGCGAGGTTGATCACGGTGTCGCAGCCGTCAAGGGCGGCGTCGACGTCGTCGGCGCGGGTGACGTCACCGACTCGCACGTCGACGGGACCGGCGTGCCCGTCCGGCCCCTCACCCCACGCCGCGACGAGTCCGGCGACGTCGGGCCGTGCGCCGTGGACGTCGGCGCGGAAGGAGTCGAGCACGCGGACCCGGTGTCCTCCGGCGAGCAGGGCCTCCACGACGTGGCGGCCGATGAAGCCGCCCCCGCCGGTCACGAGGACCCGCTGGTCGTCGCTGGCGGTGGGGGAGGTGGCGGGGATGGTCACGCGGTGCGTCCTTCCGAGAGCGGGTCACGCCGGGGGTCGGGGGCGCCGCCCCCATCATCACGTGCCACGGCGGAGGGGCGCGCGTCATCATCGGGGCGGCGAGCGGCATACCGGCGCACCAGCCAGCCGGCGAGCACGACCCCGACCGCCACGAGCGTCATCGTCCGGGAGACGAAGACGGCGGGCACGAGCATGTGGGCCGTCATCGTCAGTGGCAGGACGAGCCACTCCCACCTGCGGGTCAGCGCGACGAAGGGCACGACGACGAGGGCGTACCACGCGTAGGGCGGGCTGACGACGAGCAGGATCGCCCCGGTGCCGGCGAGCTGCGCCAGCCAGGGGCGGTCGGGGTCGGCGCGCCAGAAGGAGAGCGCGGCGATCACGACGATGGCCGCGAGCGACACGACCGTCGCGAGCGACCCCGGCAGCACCCACGAGGCGAGGGTGAAGCCGGAGCCCCCGTCGTAGCCCTGCTCCTTGAGGTAGCCCGGCAGGTAGCCGACGACCGACCACCCGGTCGTGACGACGTAGGGCACGTAGACCGCCGCGAAGGTCACGATCGCCGCGGCGGCGACGGTGAAGGGTCGGCGGCGGGCGAGGGGCGGCGCTGCGATGACGGGGACGAACTTCACGGCGGCGGACAGCCCGACGAGGGCACCGACGGCCGCCGCCCGACCCCGGCCGCCGGAGGAGCCGTGGCGGGCGACCCCGGCTGCGACCAGGGGGGTGGCGACGGCCGTCGCGAGCACGACGAGCAGGACCCCGAGCGCGTCGATGTGCGAGTTCGTCACGGCCTCGGTCGTCACGAACGGGGACCAGGCCCAGAGTGCGGCCCAGCGCACGTCGAGCCGGCGCCGGCGCAGGACGACCGCGAGGGCGAGGCCGGTCAGCAGGCTGACGAGGGCGCCGCCGACCTGCATCGGCCAGTACTGCGCCGTCACCGGGACCGCGGCGCGGACGGTGGCGAACCAGCCCTGGGCCACGGGTGGGTAGATCGTCGGGACGGCGCTGCGGTTGAGGGTCGAGCAGAGCAGGTCACCGGCCGGCAGGGACCGCACGGGGTCGGTGCGCAGCTGCGGGCAGGCGGCCGCCCCGCTCGCCCCCGGCACCGGTGACGGGAAGAGCCAGGGGACCCGCAGCGGGTCGAGCGCGTCGTCGACGGGGACGTGCGCGTAGGGCGAGACCCCGGCGTCGCTGACGATCCCGTCCCACGCGTAGCGGGCGGAGTCGGTGCTCGTGTTGGGCGGGCCGACCACGCCGATGCCGGCCATCAGCACGGCTCCGACGACGAGCAGGGTCCCCGCGGCGCGGCCACGGACCCGCCGCAGTGCGAGGAACGCGAGCGCGAAGAGCGCCCAGGCGCCCGCCGTCCACCACAGCAGTGGCCAGCCGCTGCGACCGTCGAAGATGTGCTCGGTCCGCGTGCCGACGGCGGTCACCGCGACGAGGGCGAGCAGGGCGACTGCGGTCAGTGCGGTCCTCACCGGCACGACTATGCCCTGCCGTCCTGCGCGGCGCCGCACGGGAGGGCGTGCGTTCGCAGATCGTAAGGCGTGAGCCGCTGACGGCCGCTCCCGGCCCGACGATGATGGCGGCATGACCTCGCTGACCGACCGCCTCGATGCCGCGGTGGCGCCCCGTGCGGCAGCGCTGCAGGAGGGGCTCGCGTCGCCGAACCGTAACGCCCGGACCGCGGTCGTCGTCGGGCGCCTGCTCGGGGCCGGGTTCCTCGTCGTGTTCCTCACCGGGCTCTACAGCCACGTCCTGCAGGACCCGCTGCCGTGGATGACCTTCCCGACCCGGCCCACCTGGCTCTACCAGGTCAGCCAGGGCATCCACGTCATGGTCGGCACGGCCCTGATCCCACTCGTCCTGGCCAAGCTCTGGGTCGTCTACCCCCGGCTGTTCGACTGGCCGCCGGTGACGTCCCCGCTCCACGCCCTCGAACGACTGTCGATCGGTCTGCTCGTCAGCACCGCGCTGCTCGAGCCGTTCATCGGGCTGGTCAACACCTTCCAGTGGTACCCGTGGCCCTTCCCGTTCCGCGAGACGCACTACGCGCTGGCGTGGGTGCTCGTCGGCTCGATCGTGCTCCACGTCGCCGCGAAGCTCCCGCTCATCGTCTCGCTCTGGCGCAAGGGCGGCGAGGGACGATGAACGACGACCGGACGGACGGGACCGACAACGGGACCGACAACGGGGCACCGACGGCGGTCTCGAGCCCCGCGGGATGTCGCGTCGAGGGTTCCTCACGACGGTCGGCGTCGGGGTGGTCGGCGCGGCTGCGCTCACCGGCGGGCAGACGTTCGGCTGGCTCGAGCCGCTCAACCTCTTCGGGGCGCGAACGAGGGGCCTTGGACCGCAAGGTCTTCCGATCAACCGCACGGCCGCGCAGGCTGGCGTCGAGGGCGCCGCGGTGAGCGCGGACTGGCGACTCTCGGTGGCCACAGCTGCGGGCTCGTCGGCGCTGAGCCGCGACGCGCTGCTCGCGCTCCCGCAGACCGAGGCGGTGCTGCCCATTGCGTGCGTCGAGGGCTGGAGCTCGTCGGTCCGGTGGAGCGGTGTGGCCGTGCCGGTCCTGCTCGCCTCGGTCGGCGCCCCACCCGAGAGCCGGCTGCGCTTCACCAGCCTCGAGCCCTCGGGCGCCTACCGCGTCATGGAGATGGGCCCGGAGTATGCCGCTGACCCCCTCACGCTCGTCGCGCTCGCCATCGACGGGGAGGCCCTGCACCTCGAGCACGGCTATCCCGCGCGGGTCATCGCGCCGGGGCGCCCCGGGGTGCTCCAGACGAAGTGGCTCCGATCGGTGGAGGTGATCTGATGCGCGCCACCCGGTCGGCTCTCGTCCTGCTCGGTCTCGTCCTGGTCGCGGTCGGCGGCTACCAGGCGTTGGGCGCCCTCGAGGTCGGGCAGCTCATCGGCGTCGCGCTCTGGCTCGCCGGCGCGATCATCGTCCACGACGGCGTCATCGCCCCGGCCACGGCGGGGCTCTCGGCGGCGCTCGACCGGTCGGGCCGCCGTCTCGCGCCGGGCTCGCTCGCGGTCATCCGGAGCGGGTTCGCCGTCGGCGCGGTGCTGACGCTGCTCGTACTGCCCGAGCTGCGCGCCGCGTCCCTCGGCTCGACGAACCCGACGATCCTCACGGGCGACTACGCCCTGCGCCTGGCCGTCGTCTGGGTGGCGGTGCTGCTCGCCGTGGCGGGGACCGTCGCGCTGGTCCAGCGCCGGACGGCTGAGTTGCGCTGAGAGGCGCTGAACGGCATACCGGCCCGTCCCCGGTTCGTAAGAAGTTCAGCGGGCCGGTCTCGACCGTGTCTGCCTAGGGTGTGGATCGTGTCCCCGCACCCACCCCGGTCGCCGATCGTCGACGTCGTCTTCCCGTGCCTCGACGAGGCGGAAGCCCTGCCCGCCCTGCTCGACGCCATGCCGGCCGGCTACCGCGCCGTCGTCGTCGACAACGGGTCGACCGACGGCAGCCCCGAGATCGCCCGCGCCCACGGGGCCCATGTCGTCCACGAGGCCCGACGGGGGTACGGGTCAGCCGTGCACACGGGCCTGCTCGCCGCCACGGCTCCGGTGGTCGCCTTCTGCGACGCCGACGGGTCCTTCGACCCGCGCGACCTGCCGACCCTCGCGGCCCCGGTGCTCGCCGACGATGCCGACCTCGTGCTCTGCCGACGCCGCCCGACGGTGCGCGGGGCCTGGCCGGCCCACGCCCGGTTCGCCAACCGCGTGCTAGCCTGCCGGATCCGCCGCCTCACCGGACTGCCGCTGCGCGATCTCGGGCCCCTGCGCGTGGCCCGCCGGGAGCCGCTGCTCGCCCTCGACCTGCAGGACCGCCGCAGCGGCTATCCCCTGGAGACCCTGCTGCGGGCCCACGCGGCCGGGTGGCGGATCCTCGAGATCGACGTGCCCTACACGCCACGCCTCGGCCGATCGAAGGTGACCGGCACCGTGCGGGGCACCGTCACCGCGGTGCGCGACATGTCCCGGCTGCTCGCCGAGTCGCGATGACCGCCGCGACCACCACCCCCACCGCCACCATCGCCGTCGTCGCGAAAGAGTGCCTGCCGGGACGGGTCAAGACCCGGCTGTCGCCGCCCTTCACGCCGGAGCAGGCGGCCGTCATCGCGCAGGCTTGCGTCGATGACACGCTCGAGACGGTGTCCGCGGTCGCGGCGAGACTCGCGCCGAGCGCACCAGTTCGGCGGGTGCTCTTCTTCGACGGGACCGTCGTGCCGCCGTCGGCAGCGGGCTTCGAGGTCGTGCCCCAGGTCGAGGGGGGCCTCGACGTGCGCCTCGCCCACCTCTTCGACGTGTGCGACGGCCCGACCGTCCTCATCGGGATGGACACACCCCAGGTCGACGCGGACCTCCTGACGGAGCTCTGCACGGACTGGCCCGCGGGGGTCGACGCGTGGTTCGGCGCCGCCGAGGATGGCGGCTTCTGGCTGCTCGGGCTGCGCGAGCCCACCGGCGCGCTGCTGCGGGGGGTGCCCATGTCGGTGCCCACGACCGGGGCGGAGACGCGGGCCCGGCTCGGGGCCGCCGGACTGACGGTCGTCGACGTGCCGGAGCTGCTCGACATCGACTCGGCGACCGATGCGACCCGCGTCGCCGGTCTGCTGCCCGGCAGCAGGTTGGCGGCCGTGCTCGCGACGATGCCGGCGGTGGCGGCGGTGGCGGCGGTGGCGGCTGTGGCGGCACCCGCGGCGGGAGTGGGCTCCGCATGACGCTCGACCGGCCGTCCGGTCCGGCCCCCCGCACCCGCCACTTCGGGTCGGGCGGTTTCGACCCCTACGAGGTCGCCCTCACCGCGAGTCACCCCGGGCTCCGGCTCGTGCCTGCCGGCGGAGGTCCCGACTCGCGCCTGCACGCCCACATCGACGTCGCCCGCTTCCTGGCCCGCGCCGACCGCGTGGACCGTCGGATCCTCCGCCTCACCCGGGGCTCGGTGCTCGACGTGGGGTCGGGACCGGGCCGCATGGTCCGCGAAGCCACCCGACGCGGCCGGCGGTCCCTCGGCATCGACGTGTCCCCGGCCGCGGTCGAGATCGCCCGGCGCGCAGACCTGCCCGTCATTAAGCGGTCGGTCTTCGAGGCCGTCCCCGACGCGGGACGCTGGGACGCCGTCCTGCTCCTCGACGGAAACATCGGCATCGGCGGTGATCCCGCCGCGCTGCTCGCACGCTGCGCCGAGCTCGGGGCCACGGCGGGTGCGGTGCTCGTCGAGGCGCACCGCGACGTCGGGAGCGACGCGCTCTTCGAGGCGGTCGTCCTGCACCCCGAGGGTGGCCGCAGCGACGCGTTCCCGTGGGCGCACGTGGGGGCCGACGCCGTCGCGCGGTATGCCGCCCAGGCCGGTCTCGTGGTTCGTAGCCGGGTCCGTCGTGGCGGGCGCACCTTCCTCGTGCTGGCCCGGCCCCCCAACGGGTCCGACCGGTCTGACCGGTCCGACCGGCCGGTGCCACTGAGCCGTCTGCTGCTGCGTCGGGGTCGCTGAGCTCGAGCGACCTCGCCAGACCTCGCCATACCTCGGTCCCGAACCGGCGCGGCTGAGTAGGGTCGGGACGAGGAGGCGATGAGCAGCCATGAGCCAACCCGAGTCACGCCTGCAGGACGACGGCACCGTGTTCCCCCCGGTGACCCCCGACCCCCCGATGCCGCCCGGCCAGGAGGAGGTCGCCGCGCCGGAGCTCACCCCGTCGGCGCAGCCGTCGGAGTCGGGCTCGACGAAACCGGACTGACGAAACAGAGCTGACCGGACGAGAACGGGGTCCGTCAGGGCCGCGAGCGGGTACATCACCGGCGTGAGACTGCGACGGAGCACGATCGAGCGGGCCGGGGTGCGCCGGGTCCGGCGGGGCCGAGGATTCGGCTACGTCGACGCGGAGGGTCACCCGGTGGACGCGGCGACCAGGGAGCGGGCGGTCGCGCTCGTCATCCCGCCGGCCTGGCGTGACGTGTGGATCTCCCCCCATGCCAACGGCCACATCCAGGCGGTCGGCACCGACGACGCCGGGCGTCGCCAGTACCGCTACCACGACGCCTGGCACGAGGCCCGCGCCCGAGAGAAGCACGACCGCGTGCTCGTGCTGGCCAAGAAGCTCCCTCCGGCACGCAAGCAGGTCGCCTCCGACCTGCGCCTCGACGGGCTCGGGCGGCGACGGGTGACGGCAGTCGCCCTGCGGATGCTCGACGCCGGCCTGTTCCGCACCGGCGGCGAGGAGTACGAGGTGGAGCACGGCTCGCACGGGGTGGCGACGCTGCTCCGCTCGCACGTCACGGTGAGCGGCGACGACATCACCTTCGAGTTCCCGGCGAAGTCGGGGGTCACCCGGGAGGCGGTGATGACCGACCAGCTGTTGGCGCGGGCGGTGCTGTCCCTCAAGCGGAGCCGTCGTGACGGTGACCGGCTGCTGGAGTTCCGCGACGAGGACGGCTGGCACACCCTGCATTCGGCCGACCTCAACGTCGCCTTCAAGGAGCTGGTCGGGCCGGAGTTCACGGTCAAGGACCTGCGGACCTGGGCTGCGACCGTCACCGCCGCGGTGACCCTGGCGCAGAGCGACCCGGGGGCCACCGAGCGCGAGCTGAAGCGGGCCGAGAAGGACGCGATGAAGGTCGTCTCCCAGCACCTCGGCAACACCCCCGCCGTCGCCCGGCGCTCCTACGTCGACCCGCGGGTGCTCGACGAGTTCGCTGTCGGACGCACCGTCGAGCGGAGCCTCACCCGGCTGACGAAGGCCGACCGCACCCGGCTCGCCAACGGGGAGCTGGTCCGGATCCGCGACCGCGACGCCGTCGAGCGCGCGGTGATCCGCCTGCTCGCCGGCGCCGCGTGACTGACATCGTCGAGTAGCGAAGGTCTCCGCCACCTGCTTTCGTCGCCCGGGCTACGAAACGTGCGGGCCCCGCCCCCGAAGCCGGCGTTTTGGTTGCCCTGGCTACCAAAGGTGCGGGCCCCGGGCCCTGAAGCCGGCGTTTTGGTTGCCCTGGCTACCAACGGTGCGGGGCTCGGGCCTTCGGGGTCGGCGTTGTGGGCGCCCCGGCGGGGCGCTCAGAGGTCGACGACCTCGTTGTCGCCCTCGACGCGCTCGCCGGTCACCTTGGCCTTGACGAAGTTGGCGAGCTGGACGACCTTGGCGCCGGGGGAGTCCCAGTACTCGGCGGAGTCGGCGCTGATCTCGATGATGACGTTGTTGGGGTTGTCCGGGCCGCCCTCCATCCAGGCGCCGGTGAAGGAGTTCCACAGCTCCGCGAGCTTGGCGCGGTCGTCGACGATGCGTGCCGTCCCCGACAGCGACACCCAGGTGCTGGACGAGCTGTAGGAGACGTTGACCCGCGCCGGGCTCTGCGCCGCGATGTCCCGACACTTGTGGCTGTCGCGCTCGGCGATGAAGAGCACGTCGCCGTCGAACTCCACCTCCTGCGTCGCCATCGGGTGGCTGACGAGGTTGCCCTCGCCGTCCGCGTGCGTGAGCATCGCGATGCGGATGTCCTTGACCAGCTCGGCGACCTTGGTCGCGCCGGTGTCCTCGCTCATGGTGTCTCCTTCGTCGTCGGTACGGGGGCGACTGCCCCACCAGTCTGGCGTACCCGGCTCGGGCTCCTGCGGGTCACCGTGTCGAGGGTCCGCCGCCGCCGCCGGGGTATGGGGTTGGGCGAGGGCGCGCAGTCGCCCCGACGAGAGGAGCGGTGATGGCCAAAGGCAAGCGGGAGGACCCGGGTCCGTCGGTCAAGGACCCCGAGGTCTACGAGGCCCTGCGCGACGGGGGAGCGAGCAAGGAGAAGGCAGCCCGGATCGCGAACGCTGCCGCGGCCAGGGGCCGGTCCGCCGTGGGCCGCAAGGGCGGCAAGGCCTCGGACTACGACGACATGACCAAGGACGATCTGCTGTCGCGGGCCCGGACCGTCGGCATCGAGGGGCGCTCGTCGATGAACAAGGCGGAGCTCATCGAGGCCCTGCGGAGTCACTGACCCCGTCTTCCGCCCGGGGTCGGGGGGAGAGCGCGAGAGCGGCGAGGCACAGCACTCCGGCGAGGATCATCGAGTTGTCCACGAGCACCGACAGCGGGGCCGGCAGATCGGCAGCCCGCAGGTACCAGTGCGGGGCGGCCAGGCAGACGAGCAGGGTGCCGCCGGCAACCCACCGGCGGCGCTCCCGTGCGCAGAGCAGCGCGGCGGCCGGGAGCAGCAGCCAGTGGTGCGACCACGAGATGGGCGAGGCGAGCAGCCCGACGAGCCCAGCGACGACAAGGCCCTCGATGACGGGCTGCCTGGCCCGCCGGTGCAGCGCCACGGCACCGAGCACGCCGACGAGGGTGCTCGCGAGCAGCCACCACGCCGTCGCGTGCTCCGGTGCGAGCCGCTCGGCGACGCCGCGCAGGCTCTGGTTGTCGACGAAGGCGAGACCGCCGACCCGGTCGGTGTCCGCGACGAGACCGCCCCAGTAGAGCCCGGAGCCGGAGGGGAGCGCGAGCGCGCCGAGGACCACCGTCGCGGCGAACCCGCCGACGACCCGCGCGACGGTGGACCACTGCCGACGGAAGGCGGGCACGAGCACGAAGACGAGCGGGGTCAGCTTCGTCCCCGCCGCAATGCCGGTGAGCCAGCCCCGCCAGCGCAGCGGGACGACGAGCAGGTCGAGCAGGACGAGCCCGACGACGAGGCCGTTGGCTTGGCCGAGGGAGAGCCCGCGGAGCACTGGCTCGCTCACGACGGCGACCCCCACCGCGAGCAGCACGATCCCGGTGGTGGTCCTGGGGCCTGCCGTGCGGGTGCTCGGCACGAGGGTGGCGGCAGTGCCGCCACCGGCAGCGAGCACGGTGAGGAGCGACAGGACCGCGAGCCCGACCGCGGGGGCCAGGGCGAGCAGCGCGGAGAAGGGGACCGCGACCGGCGGGTAGGTGAAGGGGAGCTCCGCGCGCACGGCATACGGGTCCAGCCCGCAGAGCCACCGCTCGCCGGCGCGGACATAGACATCGAAGTCGACGTGGTCGCCGGTGATGGCGACGAACACGGCGAGGAGCAGGGCGAGCCCCAGCACGCCGGCGCCGAGGAGGACCGGCACCCGTGGGCCGACCCGGGCGTCGTGACCGCGCCGCTCCGGGGGGACGGGTGCTCGCGAGGTCACGACGGTGCTCCGGTCCTTCGATCGAGTGGTCGCCCCGACCCCGGTTGTCGCGGCATCAGCGGCATACGGCCCCGCGTCCGCCAGCGGTGCGCCACGATCGAGGGTATCGGGGGCCCCGCCAGGGAGAGGACAGGTCGTGCAGGTCGAGCGGGTCACGCGCACCGTCGGCGTGGAGGAGGAGATGCTCCTCGTCGACATCCACAGCGGGCGTCCCCGGTCGGCGTCCGGGCAGGTGCTCGTCCGCTCGGCCCGGAGGCAGCGGTCCGAACCGGTCGACGAGACGGGTCGCGCGACCGGGGCCGTCCACGGCGCCGTCGAGGGCGAGCTGCAGCGCCAGCAGATCGAGACGCACACCGCCCCGGTGCCGGACCTCGGCGCCTTGGCCGCGGAGGTCCGGCTGTGGCGGGGCCGGGCCATCGCGGCTGCCCGGTCGAGCGGGTCGAGCGTCGCGGCGCTCGGGACCTCGCCGCTGCCGGTGCGGCCGGAGCCGGTGGAATCGCCGCGCTACGCGTGGATCCAGGACCGGTTCGGCCTGACCGCCCGAGAGCAGCTGACCTGCGGGCTGCACGTGCACGTCTCCGTCGAGTCCGACGAGGAGGGCGTCGCGGTGCTCGACCGGACCCGGGTCTGGATCCCGGTTCTACTCGCACTCAGCGCGAACTCGCCCTACTGGCAGGGGAACGACTCTGGCTTCGCCAGCTTCCGTTCGCAGGCCATGTCGCGGTGGCCCACGTCGGGGCCGACCGACGTCTTCGGGGTGGCGGCCGCCTACCACCGCCTCGTCCGGGAGATGACGGGCACCGGGGTCCTGCTCGATGCAGGGATGCTCTACCTCGACGCCCGGCTCTCCCACCACTACCCGACCGTCGAGATCCGGGCTGCCGACGTCTGCCCCACCATCGCCGAGACAGTCGTCCTCGCGGGCCTGTGCCGCGCCCTCGTCGAGACGGCCGCCCGGGAGTGGCGAGCCGACCCGCGCCCTCCGGTCCGGCCCTACCGTGACGGGGAACCGGCCGGCAACGCCCTCGAAGTGCCGACTGCGCTGGTGCGGCTCGCCTCCTGGCAGGCGGGGCGGGAGGGCCTCGGCGGAGTGCTGCTCGACCCGCTGTCGAGCCGGCCCCGGCCGGCGGCGGAGGTCGTCGGGGCGCTCGTCGACCACGTGCGGTCGGCCCTCGTCGACGCCGGTGACCTCGAGGTGGTGCGGGCGGGCCTCGCGTGGGTGCTCGCCCACGGGACCGGGGCCGAGCGGCAGCGGCGCATGCTCGATCACACCGGCCGGCTCGTCGACGTCGTCGCGCACGCCGTGCACGCCACCGCCGGTCAGGACGAGCCCAGCTGAGCCCGTGCCGATCAGCGCGGGTCAGTGCCGATCAGCGCGGGTCGGTGCGGGCCATTTCTGGGGAGTGCGGCGCGAGGAGGGTCTCGAGGACGTGAACGACCCCGTGGTCCCGGTTGGACGGGGCCCGGTGCCGGGCCCGTTCGAGGACGTCGGCGTGGGCGTTGTCCATCGCGAAGGACAGCGTCGCCTCGTCGAGCATCTCGAGGTCGTTGAGATAGTCCCCGAAGACGACGGTCTCGTCCGGCGACACCCCTAGCGAGTCCTGGAGGCGTCGCAGGGCGGCCCCCTTGTTGGTGCCGCGCTTCATCACGTCCACCCAGCTCGGGCTCGAGACGACGACCTGGTGGGTGCCCGCGAAGGCGGAGAGACCCGCGGCGACGTGCTCCGACCGGTCGAGCGCGTGGACGGCCACCTTGACGATGTCGTCGGTCACCGCACCGAGGTCGGACACCTCCTCGATGCTCGCGTAGTAGGGCCGCAGCTGGGCCATGAAGGCCTCGTCGTGGCGCTCGACCCAGGCCGTCCTCGTCCCGCAGAGAACGGCGCCGAGGTCCGTGCCGTCGGCCGAGAGCCGACGGGTGGTCGCGACCAGGTCACCGACCACCTGCGCCTCGATCGGGTCGGAGCTCACCTCGACGTCGTCGCGCACGACGAACGCGCCGTTCTCGGCGATGAAGACCATCCCCTCGGAGTGCGAGGAGAAGAGGCGGAGCAGGGTCGCGTACTGCCGACCGCTCGCCGGGCAGAAGGCGATCCCGCGCTCGTGCATGAGGTCGAGCAGCGGCCACAGGCGGTCGGGCACGACGCCGTCGGCATCGAGCAGGGTGCCGTCCATGTCAGCGACGACGAGCCGGATCGGATGTCCGTCCCGGCTCTCGCGCAGGGCGGTGAGGTCGGTCAGCATGTCCTCGACCCTAGGCAGCCGGGGCGGCTCGGGCGCCCGCGTCTCGAGACCGGTCCCCACCCGTTCGCCACCCCTTCCCTGCCGAACCCTCTCGTCCGCGCCTCCAGCGTTGCGACCCGGTCCAGCCAGCCGGTCAATAGGCTGCGAACGTGGAGACGTCCCAAACCCGTCCGCCCCGTCCGCCCCGCCCGCCCCGGCCACCCCGGCCACCCCGTCCGGCGAGCGTCACCGCGACGGTCTGGCTCACGGTCGCGGCGGCTCTGCTCGACCTCGTCCTCGCCGCACTCCTGCTCGTCGGGCCGTCCGCGACCGCCTCGGCCGATGCGCGGTCGCTGCAGGCCGCCACCGTCGTCGGGTGGGCCGAGGTCGCCCTCGCGCTCGCGCAGATCCTGCTCGCCGCCGGCCTCTCTCGCGGGTCGAACGCCGCTCGCCTCGTCCTGACGCTCGTTCTCGTCGCCCGGCAGGCCTATGCGTGGGTGCTCGTCGACGGGCTCGGTGACGGCGTCGGCCGGGGCCTGCTCGGGCTCGCGGCGAGCGTCGTCATCCTGGCGCTGTTGTGGAACCCGACGGCGACGGCCTTCTTCGAGCGCCGGGAGGAGCGGGCGCTCGGAGCGATGTCGGCGGGCCGCCCCGGATCCCGCCGCGACGTCGGCCGTCTCGCCCTCGACTACCTGGGCCGTCTGCTCGTCCTCACCCTCACCGTCCTCGTCACCCCCGGGGTCTCCACGCGCAGCGGTCTGTCGCTCGCTCTGGGAGTGGTCGGGATCTCGCTCGCAGGCTGGCTGCTGAGGCCGGTCTTCGAGCGCGTCGCGGCGCTCTTCGGCTGGCTCGGCGCGATCGCCCTCGCCCTCTTCGCCAACGCGGCGGTGCTGGGCCTCGGCTTCGTCGTCACACCGGGCTTCGTCGTCGACGGCGTCACGGCGGTGATCATCGCCTCGTGGATCTACGGCGCGATGATCGCGTTGCTCACCTGGCTCTTCTCGGTCAACAGCCGCGACTACCTCACCGTCCACGCCGTGCGGATGAGTCGGCGGTCCGGCCCTGGTGGGCCCGACGTGTCGGCCGGTTCAGGCGATCCCGTCCCCGGCGTCATCTTCGTCCAGCTCGACGGCCTTCCGGCTCCGTTGCTGGAGAACGAGATCCGCTCAGGCAACCTGCCGACGATCTCTCGATGGGTGCGCTCCGGCAGCCACACGTGGACCGAGTGGACCGCCCGGGTTCCCTCGACGACCCCCGTGAGCCAGGCCGGCCTGCTGCACGGGAGGACGGACGGCATACCCGCCTTCCGCTGGTTCGACCGCGACCTCGGCCGCCTGCTCGTGGCGAACCGTCCGGAGGATGCGGCAGTCATCGAGGCACGGATCTCCGACGGTCGCGGGCTGCTCGCCGACGAGGGCGTGAGCATCTCCAACCTCTTCTCCGGTGACGCGCCCACCTCCCTGCTGACGATGAGCGGCCTGCGGCAGCGCTCCACCGGGCTCGGACCGTCGACGTCGTATGCCGCCTTCTTCACCCACCCCGCCGGGTTCGCCCGGGCGGTGGTGATGACGGTGGGGGAGATGGTCAAGGAGGTCTTCCAGTCACGGCGGCAGCAGTGGCGGCAGGTCGAGCCGCGGATCCACCGGCACGGGACCTACGTCGCGCTGCGCGCCGTGACCAACGTGCTGCTCCGCGACCTCAACGTGGCGCTCGTCGTCGACGCGATGATGGGCGGAGCGCGGTCGGTCTACGTCGACTTCGTCGACTACGACGAGATCGCCCACCACGCCGGCGTGACCCGGCCGGAGTCGCTCGCCTCACTCGTCGGGCTCGACGACGTGCTGCGCACCCTCGAGTCCGTCGCCACGTCGGGCGTGACGCCGCGGCCCTACCACTTCGTGCTCGTCTCCGACCACGGACAGAGCCAGGGGGCGACGTTCCGGCAGCGCTACGGCCAGACGCTCGAGGACCTCGTGCGAGACCACCTCAGCGGCGGCGAGACCGTCGGCGCCGCGACCGGGGAGGTCGAGGCTTACGGGCCCGTCAACGTGCTGCTCACCCAGCTCGCCGGCCAGGACAGCGTCACCGGACGGCTGACCCACCGCGCCCTGCGCGACCGGGACGACCAGGAGCCCCTCGCACCGGCCCGACCGGAGGGGACCTCGTCGGCCGACGCGTCCGCGACCGCTCGTCCCGACCTCGTCGTCGTCGGATCGGGCAACCTCGGGGGGATCTGGTTCGCGCAGCAGCCCGCTCGCCTCACCCGCGCGGACATCGAGGCCCGGCACCCCCTGCTGCTGGCGGCGCTGGCCGGGCACCCGGGGATCTCCTTCGTCGTCGTCCGCGAGCCCTCGGGCCCGGTCGCCCTCTCCGGCAAGGGTCGCCACGAGCTGACGACCGGTGTGGTCGACGGCGAGGACCCGATGGCTCCCTTCGGCCCCCAGGCCGTGGCTGACTTCGCCAGGGCGGCCGAGTTTGCGAGTGCGCCTGACATCTATCTCAACTCGCTCTACGACCCGGTCCTCGACGAGGTCGCCGCCTTCGAGGAGCTCGTCGGGTGCCACGGCGGCGTCGGGGGCTGGCAGACCCGCCCGATGCTCGTCCACCCGACCGAGTGGACCGTCGACACCGACCTGCGGGCGGACAACGGGCTGCTCGTCGGGGCCGACGTCGTGCACCACCAGCTGGTCCGGTGGCTGGAGCGTCTCGGCCACCGCACCGACCTGCCCGATCCCGACCCGCCCGGTCCTGACCTGCCCTGACCGGGTCAGGGGAGCCAGCCGGGCTCCGGATCCTCGCCGACCCGGCCGTCGACCGCCTCGCGCAGCAGGTCGGCCTGCCCGGTGTGCCGGCCGTACTCCTCGAGGAGGTCGCAGACGAGCCGGCGCAGGTTGGCCCGGTCGCCGGCCCGACCGGCCGCGACCGGCTGGCCGAGGTCACCGCGGGTCAGGGCGTCCGCGAGCCGGGTCCGCGCCCGGGCGACGGCCGCGTCGTACACGGCATACAGCTGCTCGGGGGTGTCGTCGGCAGCGGAGGTGAACTCCCAGTCGGTGCTGCCGTCCCAACCCCAGCCCGCCCAGGGCTCACCGAGGGGCTCCCCGGTGAGCTTCACGGTGCTGTTCCAGTCCTCCTGCGAGGCAAGGTGCTTGAGCAGCCCGCCGAGCGTCAGCGACGACGGTCCGAGGCGGGTGGACAGGCCGGCGGCGTCGAGCCCGTCGGCCTTCCAGCGGAAGGTGTAGCGCAGCCGGTCGAGCGCGCCGAGCAGCTGCTCGGTCTCCGAGCCGGCCATCGGGGGTTCCCACGGGGTGTCGGTGGCGTCCATCGACCGAGGGTATGCCGTCCACCCGGCTGGAGCGTGCCCCGCCGCGACGCGCGCGAGCTGGGGCCGGTGTCGATGGGGTCAGAGGGAACCATCAGCCATCAGTTCCGTTCATGGTGCATCAGAATCCTGAACTGGATTGAGGCCATTTGCGACCCTAGCCTCGGTGGGTGACCGTCGCCCAGCTCCTCGCCGCAGCCCTCGCGGGCCTCGGCCTCGGACTCGCCCTCATCGTGGCGATCGGGGCGCAGAACGCGTTCGTGCTGCGCCAGGGGATCCGGCGCGAGCACGTGACGGCCGTCGTGCTCGTCTGCATCGCCTCCGACGCGGTCCTCATCACTGCCGGGGTCGCCGGCGCCGGCGCCCTGTTCACCGCTTTCCCGTGGCTCGTCACCGTCGCCCGATGGGGCGGCGCCCTCTTCCTGATCGGTTACGCGGCCCTGGCCGCCCGGCGAGCCCTGCGCCGCCCCGACCCGGAGGCCGAGGGCCTGCTCGTCGAGCCCGGCGTGATGGGCGAGCCGGCCGCCCCCGGCCCCGTCGCGGTGGTCACCGAGGCACGCACCCTGCTCCCGACCGTCGGCACGGCGCTGGCCCTGACCTGGCTCAACCCTCACGTCTACCTCGACACCGTCGTCCTGCTCGGGTCGGTGGGCTCGTCGCACGGCGCCGGCCGGTGGGCGTTCGCGGCGGGCGCCGTCACGGGCAGCGTGCTGTGGTTCACCGCGCTCGGCCTCGCCGCGCGGGTGCTCGCCCCCGTCTTCGCCCGCCCCCACGCCTGGCGGGTGCTCGACGGGCTCATCGCCGTGGTCATGACCGGCCTCGCCGCTGGGCTGCTCCTGCGCACCTGAGGGGGCACGGCAAAGGGCTCCGACCGCGTTCCCGCGGTCGGAGCCCTTGTCGTGGTGGTCGGGGTGACAGGATTTGAACCTGCGACCTCTTCGTCCCGAACGAAGCGCGCTACCAAGCTGCGCCACACCCCGTGAAGCACTGCCGACGGCTCCGAGAAGCGCACCGGGCAGCAAGCAGAGATGTTATCGCAGCGACCCGCCCAACTCCGAATCGGGCCGCTGCTGCAGGGTTCGTGCCCCCAGGGGGGCCCAAAGCCTGCACCACCTCGCGGACCACCTCGCAGCACCCCGGAGCCGCGTCCTCGCTCAGGCCGGTTTGGCCACGAGGGTCAGCAGCGTCACCTCGGGACGGCAGGCGAGCCGCACCGGGGCGGTCGGCGCCGTCCCGAGCCCGGCCGAGACCTCGAGCCACGCCGCGTCGTGCGGCGCCTGCGACGACGGCCGCGAGCCCGCGCCCGGCCACCAGCGCGACAGGCCCTTGACCCGCCCGGTGTCGAGGTCGCAGTTGGTCACGAGCGCCCCGTGGAAGGGCGCGCAGACCTGCCCGCCGTGCGTGTGCCCGGCGATGAGGAGCGTGGCGCCATCTGCGGCATACGCGTCGAGGATCCGCTGGTAGGGAGCGTGCGTCACCCCGATCACGAGGTCCGCGTCGGGGGAGGCGGCCCCGCGCACGTCGTCGAGGCGGTCGTAGCCGAGGTGTGGGTCGTCGACGCCGACGAACTCGACCCGGAGCCCGCGCACGGTGAGGGTCTCGCGACGGTTGGTCAGGTCGACCCACCCGCGTGCCGTGAGTCCACGCACGAGGGCGTCGGCGGGCAGCCGGGTGGACTGTCCGACGTGCTCGGCGTGCCGGTCGGTCAGGTAGCGCAGTGGGTTCTTGAAGCTCGGTGCGAAGTAGTCGTTGGACCCGAGCACGAACACTCCCGGCCGACCGAGGAGCGGCTCGAAGGCGTCGAGCACCGCCGGCACCGCGTCGTGGCTGGCGAGGTTGTCGCCGGTGTCGATGACGAGGTCCGGGTCGAGCGAGCCGAGGCTCTGGATCCACCGCGCCTTGAGCCGCTGGCGGGGGAGCAGGTGCAGGTCGGAGACGTGCAGCACCCGCAGCGGCTCGGAGCCCGCCGGCAGCACCGGCACCTCGACGCGCCGGATGACGAACGCGTTCCGCTCGACCAACGAGGCCCACACCAGCACCCCCAACCCCGCGGCGCCGAGTCCGAGCACGGTCTTGGTCACGGCATGCATGGCGCCATCCTCGCACCTGCCCGCCGGGCCGAGCCGCCCCGGCCCACCTGAGAGACTGAGGGCATGACCACCCTCAAGGAGCAGCTGAAGTCCGACCTCACCACCGCGATGCGTGAGCGGGACCAGGTGCGGGCCGGCTCGCTGCGCATGGCCCTCACCGCCGTCACCAACGAGGAGGTCTCCGGCACGACGCACCGCGAGCTGAGCGACGACGACGTCCTCAAGGTGCTCACCAAGGAGGCCAAGAAGCGGCGCGAGGCGTCCGCGGCCTACGTCGACGCGAAGCGCCCGGAGCTGGCAGCCAAGGAGGAGGCCGAGCTTGTCGTGCTCGAGGCCTACCTGCCCAAGCAGCTCGGCGACGACGAGCTCGAGGGCATCGTCCGCGAGGCGGTCGCCGCCTCCGGGGCGACCGGTCTGCCGCAGCTGGGCCTCGCGATGAAGTCCGCGCAGCAGGCGGTCGCCGGCCGGGCCGAGGGTGGCCGGGTGGCGGCCGTCGTCAAGCGGGTCCTCGCCGGCTGACCGCCGCACCGGAGCTGTCCCGGGCAGCGCCGAGGACATGACGAAGGGCCCGCCACCGTGGGTGGTCGGGCCCTTCGTCAGGTCGTATGCCGCTCAGCCGCCCGGCGAGGGGGACCCGCCCTACCCCTGTGACGACCCACGGCCGTACTGGCCGCGGGAGGTGTAGATCGTCACGTAGCTGCCCGTCTTCGCCGTGCCGTAGGGCGAGGTGCCGGCGACGACCCCCAGCGGGAGCGACGAGCCCATGGTGCCCCCGACGCCCGCCTGGAAGCCGGCCGTCTCGAGGGTGATGATCGCGTCCTGAACGCTGAGGCCGGTGACGCTCGGGACGTCGGCGTTCTCGCCCTTGAGCAGCTTGTCCGACGGGCTCGTGAAGTCGATGATCGGCTTGCCGGCGAGGGACCGGTTCATGATCCCCTTCCAGATCGGCGCCGCGATCGCCGCGCCGTGCATGACGGGGTAGAACTTGCCGCCGACCGTGACGTTCTTCATGACCCGCTTGTTGCCGTCGTCGGGCGTGCCCACCCAGACCGCGGTGACGAGGTTCGGGGTGTAGCCGGCGAACCACGACTCGTTGTTGCCGTCCGCCGTCCCGGTCTTGCCCGCCGACTCGCGCTTGCCGTCGTCGAGCTGGTTGCGGATGCCGGAGCCGTTCGTCATGTTGTACTCGAGCAGCGTGTCGGTGGCGCGGACCGCGTCGGCGGTGGCCACCTGCTCGCACTTCGTCTTCGGTGCGGCGAGGACCTTGGAGCCCTGCGTCACCTTGGTCACGACGACCATGGAGCACTTGTTGCCCTCGGAGGCCAGCGTGGCGTAGGCCCCGGCGACCCCCTGCGGGGAGACCTCGTTGGCGCCAAGGAT
The DNA here is from genome assembly GCA_039928615.1 of Terracoccus sp. Classification (GTDB taxonomy): domain Bacteria; phylum Actinomycetota; class Actinomycetes; order Actinomycetales; family Dermatophilaceae; genus JBDSSS01. The sequence goes on from JBDSSS010000097.1 coordinate 23,597, forward strand.
GTACTCGGGGGCGTACTTGCCGATCGGCGAGCCGTCGGCCTTGTGCAGCCCGAGGCGGACCATCGTGTCGCGGACCTTGCAGCCGCCGAGCTGCTCGGCGAGCGCGACGAACGCGGTGTTGGTCGAGAGGGCCGTCGCCTGCTTGAGGGTGATCTTGCCGCCCTTGAAGGGGGTGTCGTTGCGGACCGACCACGGGCTGCCCGGGCCACAGTTCGCGACCCCGCCCGGCCACTCCTTCGGGTCGTAGGTGGCCTTCGTCTCGCCGCCGGCCGCCTTGGCGTCGACGGAGGACTCGACGTTCATCCCCGACTCCATCGCGGTGAGCAGGGCGAAGGCCTTGGCGGTGGAGCCGAACTGGAAGCCGCCGGACCCGCCGTAGCGCTTGTCGAGGGACCAGGCGATGCCGGTCTTGCCGAGGCTCTGCTGCGACACGGTGTAGGTCGTGTTCTGGGCGAAGGCGAGGACCTTGCCGGTGTTCGGCTCGGTGACGTAGGCGGCGGCGCCGACCTGTGACTTGTCCCCGATCGGGACCTTCTTGGTGATCTCCTCCTGGGTGATCTTCTGGATCTTCGGGTCGAGCGTCGTCTGGATCGTGATGCCGCCGCGGTAGAGCAGGCGCCGGCGCTCCTCGACCGTCTTGCCCAGCTCGGGCATCGCGAGCGCGTAGCTGATGACGAAGTCGCACCAGTACGGGTAGGGCGAGGCGAGGCAGGTGCTCTTGGGCTGGGACACCTTCATGTCCTGCTTGAGCGTCCGCTTCTTCGACGCGACGAGCTGCTTGTCGGTGATGCTCCCCAGCTCGGCCATGCGGTCGAGGACGACGTTGCGACGCGCCAGGGCCCGCTCGGGGTAGTTGACCGGGTCGGTCGTGCCCGGGTTCTGGGTGAGGCCCGCGAGGAGGGCGGCCTGCGAGAGGCTGAGCTTGCTCGCCGGGATGGAGAAGTAGTGCCGCGACGCGGCCTCGACCCCGTAGGCCTGGTCGCCGTAGTAGACGAGGTTGAGGTAGCCCTGGAGGATGTCGTCCTTGCTCATCTGCTTCTCGAGCGTGATCGCGTACTTCAGCTCCCGCAGCTTGCGCATGTAGTCCTTGCGCACCGCGGCGGCCGCGGCCTGCTTGTCGCCGGAGTTGAGCGCCGAGTACTGGAGCGAGATCTTCACGTACTGCTGGGTCAGCGACGAGGCGCCCGAGGTGGTCGCCCCGGTGCGCAGGTTGCCGATCGCGGCACGCGCGACACCCTGCAGGTCGATGCCGCCGTGCTCGTAGAAGCGGTGGTCCTCGATGTCGACCTGCGCCACGCGCATCCACTTCGCGACGTTGTTCAGCGGCACGACGATGCGGTTCTGCTCCTGCGGGGTCGCGATCACCGTCCCGTCGGAGGCGAGGATCCGTGACTGCTGGGCCAGTGGGTCGGTCTTGAACTCGCTCGGCAGTTCGTTGAAGACGTCGACGCCGCTGCGGGCCAGCGCGCCGGTCGCTCCCACCGCGGGCATGACGAGACCCGCGGCGAGCAGGCCGAGCACGAGCGCCGAGGCGAGGAAGGCCCCGAGCAGGCTGATGACGCCACCGAAGGTGGTAGTGCGTGAAGACATGCGGCCTAGGGTAACTGCTGGCGCTGTGGTATCAGCCGGCGCGAGCTGACGTGGGCAGGATGACAGGTGACTAGTCACCTCGCGCGGGGAAATGGTTCATGGGAGCCATAGCCGGTGAGGCGCTTCCTTCTCTAATGTCGACTTTGACCACACCGGGGGGGTTCCGGGAGCACCACGTGGTCGTATCAGCCCGGCGTCTTGGGAGGCGTCGGGCGGGGAGGGGAGTACTCGTGAGTGAAGTAGCCGTTTCAGGAGCATGGGTCGCTGAGTGGGCCAACCGGGCCCAGTGCACCGACCAGGACCCTGACGCACTGTTCGTCCGCGGCAAGGCCCAGCACGACGCGAAGGCGGTCTGCAAGACCTGCCCCGTGCTCGCGCAGTGCCTCGCCGAGGCCCTCGACAACCGCACGGAGTTCGGGGTGTGGGGTGGCATGACCGAGCGCGAGCGTCGCGCCCTGCTGCGCAAGCGTCCCGACATCACGTCGTGGAAGTCGGCGCTGCGTGCCGGTCTGGGCACCACGCCCGCCGTCACCCGCTGACCCCACCTGCTGACCGTCGCGCGGTGATCAGCTCGGGTCGATTGACCTGAGCTGATCTTCTGCGTGCCCGGGTCGTCGTCAGGCCTGACCAGCGAGCGCGTCGCCGACGGCGCGCAGGCTCGCGAGGTCGTGGACGTCACGACTCAGCGCCGGAACCTGCACGACGGGGATGACCGGGTGGCTGCGCGAGAAGCGGTCGGCGAGCGCCTGCTGGCGCTGCGCCGTCCGGACGAGGTCCGCGTGCAGCCGGAGCACCCCGGCCGCGTTCGTCGCCGACCTCGGACCGCCGGTCTCCTCGAGCGACTCCGCCACCGCGACGGCCCGGCTCGGGCTGAGACCGCTCGCCGCGACGCGGCCGATGCGGTTGACGACGAGCCCGGCGAGCGGCATACCGTCGGCCTCGAGGCGCTCGACGAAGAAGGAGGCCTCGCGCAGGGCGTCCCGCTCCGGCGCGGCGACGACGAGGAAGGCCGTCCCCGGCTGCGAGAGCAGCTGATAGGTCTTGTCGGCCCGCTCGCGGAACCCGCCGAACATCGTCTCGAGGGCGCCGATGAAGGTCTGCACGTCGGCGAGCATCTGGCCGCCGAGGATCTTGGTCATCGTCGCGCTGAGCAGCTGCACCCCGATCCCGAAGACCTTGAGGCCGGCCCGGCCGCCGACCTTGGCCGGAGCGGTGATGAGCCGGATGAAGCGGCCGTCGAGGAAGCTGCCGAGCCGGCTCGGGGCATCGAGGAAGTCGAGCGCCGACCGGGACGGCGGGGTGTCGACGATGATGAGGTCCCACTGCTCCGCGCTGACCTTGAGCTGCCCGAGCTTCTCCATCGCCATGTACTCCTGCGTCCCGGCGAAGGAGCTGCTCACGGCCTGGTAGAAGGGGTTGTCGAGGATCGCCTGGGCCGCGCCCGGCTCCGAGTGGGCGATGACGACCTCGTCGAAGGTCCGCTTCATGTCGAGCATCATCGCGTCGAGGCTCCCGCCGGCCGAGGCGTCGATGTCGGTGACGGGGCGTGGGGTGTTGTCGAGCTCGGTGAGCCCGAGGGACTGGGCGAGTCGCCGCGCCGGGTCGATGGTGAGCACGACGACCTTGCGGCCGGCCTCGGCAGCGCGCAGGCCGAGGGCGGCGGCGGTCGTCGTCTTGCCGACGCCGCCGGCGCCGCAGCAGACGATGATCCCGACGCCGCGGTCGGCAATGAGGGTGTCGACGTCGAGCGCCGGTGGGTTCATGGTGGTCACGGGAGCATCCCCTCGGCAACGAGGACGTCGGCCAGCTCGCGGATCGACCCGGAGTCGACACCGCCGCTGAGGGCCGGCACCTGGACGACGGGCAGGCCGGTCGCCTCGAGCAGGGCGAGCTGCTCCCGCTCGAGGTCCACCCGCAGGGCGTGGTCGCGGGCCTCGTCGAGCAGTCCGTCGAGCAGCTCGGGCGTGACGGTGACGCCGGCCTCGGTCAGCTGGGTCCGGATCGAGGCCTTGTGCAGCTTGCCGGCCCGGGCCTGCTCGAGGGCGGCCTCGTCGAGAGCGGGACGCCGCACCATGTTGACGACGACGGCGCCGGGTCGCATCCCCTTGCTCCGGAGCTCGGCGATCGCCTCGATGGTCTCCTGCACCGGCATCTCCTCGAGCAGGGTCACGACGTGGATGACGGTCTGGTCAGAGGTGAGCAGCCGGTTGATCGACTCGGACTGCGAGTGGATCGGACCGACCTTGGCGAGACCGGCCACCTCGGAGTTGACGGACAGGAAGCGGCCGATCCGTCCCGTGGGCGGGGCGTCGAGGACGAGGGCGTCGTATGCCGGCCCGCCGCCACGCTTGTGCCGGCCGTCCTCGCGCCGCCGGTTGGCCTCGTAGATCTTGCCGATGAGGAGCACGTCCCGCACCCCCGGGGCGATCGTCGTGGCGAAGTCGACCGCGCCGAACTTCTCGAGCAGCCGGCCAGCGCGGCCGAGCTTGTAGAACAGCTGGAGGTACTCGAGCAGCGCGGTCTTGGGCTCGATGGACAGCCCGATGATCTCGCCGCGCCCGCCGAACTTCGCGACCCGGGTCTCGTCCGGGCCGAGCGGGGGCACGTCGAAGGTCTGGCTGATGCCCTGGCGCTCCTCGACCTCGGCGAGCAGGACCCGTCGGTCCCCACCGGCGAGGGCGATGGCAAGGGCTGCCGCGATCGTCGTCTTGCCGGTGCCGCCCTTGCCGGTGACGACGTGCAGCCGTGCCTTCGACCAGTCGCTCATCGTCACGCCGTCAGCCTACGGCCCGCCCCGCCAGCCCGTGAGCGGCGGGCGGTGCCGGTCGCGTGGCGGCGAGGTCGTTGGCGGTGCGCAGGACCGGGCGGGTGGTCCACGCGTCGAGGGGGCCCCGGTCGGCGGTGCGGACGTGGAGGCGGGCCGTCGCCCCTGCCGGGAGGGTGACGAGGGCGGCGTCGACCTCGGCGGCCGGGTCGATCCGGTCGACGAGCAGGGTGAGGTCCTTGACGAGGCCCCGGGTCGCCGTCACCGTCACGACGAGCCCGTCGTCGACCCGCTCGGCGCTCGCGTCGTGCGCGTCCGGCTCGAGCCGCAGGTCGATGTCCTCGGCCCAGCAGTGCACGGCGGTGATCGGGTCGGCGGCCGGGGCGCCGGACTGCAGCCACTGCGCGACGAGCACCTCGTCGGCCGGGTCGGTGGGACAGCGCACGACATCGGGCAGGTCGAGCAGGGCGACCGACCGGGGCGCGACCTCGAGGGGAAGCGTCGCCCGGCCGAGCATGGTCCCGGCGAGGGTCTCGCGCCGCACCTCGACCGCACCGGTCCAGGCGCGCTCCGTGTCGTTGACCGCAGCGAGCACCTCGACGGCAACAGCGTCCGGTCCGGGACGCTGTTGCACCGTGAGCAGCCGGTCGGCGAAGCCGGCCCGCAGCGCCCACCACAGGGGCTTGCGCAGGCCGTCCCCGTCGACGGCGGCCCACGACGTCACGGGCCAGCAGTCGTTGAGCTGCCAGACGATCGCGCCCGCGGTGCGGGGCCACCACGACCGGTAGTGGGTGATCGCGTGGCTGATGGCGCGGGCCTGGTTGAGCTGGGCGGCCCAGTGCCAGTCGACGAAGTCGTCCGGCACCCCGAGGTGCCTGGCCAGACCGCGGTCGAGCTTGGCGTCGCCCCCCTCGGCCTTCTGGTGCAGCTGCCAGACCGGGTGCTCCCGGGTCGCCACCTCGCCGCGCTCGTCGGCCATCGCGCGCGTCATCGTGTGCCAGGCCGGAGGCCCCTGGAAGCCGAACTCGGAGCAGAACCGGGGTATGCCGTCGCGGTAGGCCGTGTAGTCGAGGCGGTTCCACACGTCCCACTCGTGGTGGGTGCCGTGGTCGCGGTCGTTGGGGTGGACCACGTCGAGGGCCGCGCCCGGGGAGCACGGGCTGCCGGCGGCATACGGCCGGGTGGGGTCGAGCTCCGCGACGACGGAGGGGAAGAGCTCGGTGTAGTAGTGCAGGCCCCACGTGCGGCCGGCGAGCTCCTCCTGCCAGCCCCAGTCGACGAAGCCCCAGAGGTTCTCGTTGCCGCCGTTCCACAGCACGAGGCTCGGGTGCGCGCTGAGACGGGTCACGTGCTCACGGGCCTCGGCCTCGAACTCACTGCGGTGCGGCTCCTCCTCCGGGTAGGCGGCGCACGCGAGCGGGAAGTCCTGCCACACCATGAGTCCCGCCTCGTCGCAGAGCTCGTAGAAGTCCTCCGACTCGTAGATGCCACCGCCCCAGACCCGCAGCAGGTTGAGGTTGGCGCCGACCGCCTGGTCGATGCGGTGGGCGAGGCGCTCGCGCGTGATCCGCGTGAGCAGGTGGTCGTCGGGGATCCAGTTGGCGCCCCGGACGAAGAGTGGGCGACCGTTGACGGACAGCACGAAGGCCGAGCCGATCTCGTCCTCGCTCGTGACGAGCGCGACCGACCGCAGCCCGATCCGGCGGCGCCAGCGGTCGAGCGGCTCGGTGGTCGACAGCTCCACCTCGAGCTCGTGCAGCGGCTGGTCGCCGTGACCGACCGGCCACCAGAGGGCGGGCTCGGCGACGTCGATGACGAGGGAGGCTGTCGTCGCGTCGGCAGCGATGGTCACGTGCCGTTCGCTGGACGACTCGCCTCCCGGGGGAGTCAGCCGCGCGACGACGTCGACGGGGGAGGGTCGCGTCTCGAGACCGCAGCGCTCGATGTCGACGTGGACGGTCACCGTGGCCGCCTCGAGCCCGGGTGCGACGGTGACGAGCGGGCGCACCGCAGCCAGCCGCGCGACGCGCCAGCGCTCGAGTCGGACGGGTCGCCAGATGCCTGCGGTCTGCAGGTCGGGCCCCCAGTCCCAGCCGAAGCTGCACGCCATCTTGCGGACCATGTTGAGCGGGTGGGGGTATGCCGCTGGGCGTGCTCCGAGGCGCTCCGCCTCGTCCTGCGCGTGGAGCAGGGCCGAGGCGAAGTCGACCGTGAGCGACTGCGCGGCGCCCTCGGCGCGCGTGGCCTCGTCACGCACGTCGAAGCGGAAGGACCTGTGCTGGTTGCACGTTCGCCCCACGACCGTGTCGCCGAGGGTGATGGTGGCCACCGTGTCGAGGCCCTCGAGGACGAGGTCGACCCGCTCGTCGGAGGCCGGGACCGGGGCCGTCAACGACCGCTCGTAGCGCCAGTCGGTGGTGTGCAGCCAGGCCAGGTCGGACTCGGCGGTGCCGACGTAGGGGTCGGCGATGAGGCCGGCGTCGAGCAGATCGGTGTGGACCGTGCCGGGCACCGTCGCGGGCACGCGGAGCCCCGAGAGCCGCTCCGGGACCGGGCCGCCCGTCGCGCTGAGGGTCCAGCCGTCGTGCAGGGGGATCGCTCGCACCGTTCGTCGTCTCCGCTCGGGGCTCGGGGCTGTGGCTCAGGACGTCAGGTCGGCGACGGCCGCGAGCACGTGCGCGAAGGCGGGGGACTGTGGGTCGATGAGGGCGAAGTGGTCGGCGCCGGGCACGACGTCGAGCGTGACGTCGGCGTGCCCGGCGGTCGAGCGCGCGAGGTAGTCGTCCGCCACGACGGGTGGGACGACGGTGTCGTCGCTGCCGACGACGAGGCGGACCGGGACGCGCGGCGGAAGCGAGGCCATCGGGTCGGCGAGGTCCCACGGGCCGGAGTCCGACGGGGGGCCGCCGACGAAGGCGCGGGTCGCGTCGTCGCCGAGGTGCAGGCCGTCGGCCGCCCGCAGGTCGACGACGCCGGCGAGCGAGACGACACCGAGCAGGCCGTCGGCCCAGGTCTGGTTGGCGGCCCAGGCGACGAGGTGCCCCCCGGCCGAGTGCCCGACGAGGATGACTCGGTGGGGCAGGTCGGGGTCGGCGCGCACCGCGGCGACCAGGTCGCGCACGTCGTCGAGGGTCCCGGGGACGCCTCCTCCCGGCATACCGACCCGGCGGTACTCGGCGACCGCGACGTCGTAGCCGGCCTCGACGAAGGCCCTCGCCTCGGGCGTGGCGTGCTCGCGGTCGTAGGCGGCGCGCCAGAAGCCGCCGTGGACGACGACGACCGTCACGCCCCGGGCGTGGCCGGGGTCGGCCCGCCGCACGTCGTAGACCTGCGCGGGGTCCGCGCCGTAGGACCGGGTCGCGTCAGCCGCCTCGCTGGCGGGCCCGCCGTCGGCCGCCTGGCCGCCGACACCGCTCGTGCTGCTCGTCATGGCGGCCATCGTGTCACCGCCGCCGGACCCGCAGGCGCCGAGGGCCGGCGCCGCACTGAGTAGGGTGAGGGCCATGACCACGTGGGAGTACCTGACCGCCCCTCTGCTGATCCACAACACCAAGGCGATCCTCGACAACTTCGGGGCTGACGGCTGGGAGCTCGTCCAGATCGTCAACGGGCCCGACGGCTCGAGCCTCGTCGCCTACTTTAAGCGCCCGAAGGGCTGACCCGGTGTCCGCAGTCGAGGACCGCCTCGCCGAGCTCGGCCTCACCGTGCCCGACGTCGTGCCGCCGGTGGCCGCCTACGTCCCCGCCGTCCGTGACGGCCGCCTCGTCTTCACCTCGGGCCAGCTGCCGATGATCGACGGGAAGCTGCCCGCGACGGGCAAGGTCGGCGCCGAGGTCGACCCCGCCACCGCCAAGGACCTCGCCCAGGCGTGCGCTCTCAACGCGATCGCCGCGATCAAGGCGGAGATCGGTGACCTCGACCGGGTGACCCGGGTCGTCAAGGTCGTCGGTTTCGTCGCGTCGGCCCCGGACTTCATCGGGCAGCCCGTCGTCGTCAACGGTGCGAGCGAGCTGTTCGTGAAGGCGTTCGGCGACAAGGGGATCCACGCCCGGTCGGCCGTGGGTGTCGTCGCGCTGCCGCTCGACGCGCCGGTCGAGGTCGAGGTCGTCGTCTCCGTCGAGGAGTGAGGCACCCGTCGTGACCCGTCTGTTCCCCATCACGACCACCCCCGGCATCGGCGACGCCGCCGGGCGGTGGCTCGCGGGGGAGCGGTGGGAGCAGGCGACCCCGCGCCGGGCGAGCACCGTCATGCTCGTGCGTGACGGCGACCGGGGGACCGAGGTCTTCCTGCTGCGCCGGGTGGCGCAGATGGCCTTCGCCCCGAGCACGATGGTCTTCCCCGGCGGTGGTGTCGACGCCCGCGACGGCGAGACCGACCTGCCGTGGAGTGGCCCGGACCCGGCTGCGTGGGCGGCCCGCCTCGGGTGCACGACGCCCGAGGCCCAGATGTACGTCGCGGCGGCGGTCCGCGAGGTCTTCGAGGAGTGCGGGGTGCTCCTCGCGAGCACGACTCCCGACGGCCCGCTCGCCGACGTCAGCGGTCCGCAGTGGCGGGGCGTGCGCGACGGTCTCGTCGCCCGGGAGGTGTCCCTCGCCGGCGTGCTGCGCGAGCACGGGCTCTGGCTGCGGTCCGACCTCGTCGTCGCCAAGGCGCACTGGCTCACCCCGGTCTTCGAGCCGCGCCGCTTCGACACCTGGTTCTTCGCCGCCGTGATGCCGAGCCACCAGGTCGCCGACGGCGACACGACCGAGGCCGACCACGCCGACTGGTTCGTGCCCGACGACCTGCTCGGGGCGTATGCCGCCGGGTCGGCCGTGATGCTCCCCCCGACCGTCATGTGCGTCGAGGAGGTCAGGGACGCCGCGAGCGCGGTCGACTTCGTCGCGCACAGCGCGGAGCTGCCCCTCGTGATGCCCGATGTCGTCGACACCCCGGACGGTCCGGCCATGCGAATCTCCTTCGAGCGCAGTGGATCCGGGTCGTGAAGGCGATCTCGTGAGGGCTGGCGAGGCCGACCCGTCCTGGACCGGCGGCGCGATCGGTGGCCGCGCGCACTGCGTGCTCTGTCCCAACCCGTCACCGATGACCCTCGACGGGACGAACACGTGGGTCCTCGCAGAGCCGGGATCCGACGAGGTCGTCGTCGTCGACCCCGGGCCGCTCCGGGAGGAGCACCTGCAGGCCGTGCTCGAGCACGTGAGCCGCTCCGGCCGCCGGGTCGCCCTCACCCTGCTCACCCACGGGCACGCCGACCACGCCGAGGGCGCCGACCGCTTCCACGAGCTCACCGGCGCACCGGTGCGTGCCTTCGGTCGCGGGCACGACGACATCCGTCCCGGCGAGACGATCGTCGTCGACGGTCTGGAGATCGTCGCCGTCGAGACGCCGGGGCACACGAGCGACTCCTTCTCCTTCCTGCTCCCGGCCGAGAGCCAGCTCCTCACCGGCGACACCGTGCTCGGCCGCGGCACCACCGTCGTGGCGTGGCCCGACGGGGTGCTCGAGGCCTACCTCGAGTCGCTCGGTCGGATCGAGCGGCTCACCGCCACCGGCGAGGTGACGGCCCTGCTGCCCGGGCACGGGCCGACCGCCCCGGACGCGGCGGCCACCGTCGCCTTCTACCTGCGCCACCGGGCCGAGCGCCTCGAACAGGTCCGGTCCGCGGTCGCCGGTGGGGCTCTGACCGCTCGCGCCGTCGTCGAGCTGGTCTATGCCGACGTCTCCCGCTCGGTGTGGCCGGCCGCGGAGCTCTCGGTCCAGGCCCAGCTCGACTACCTCCGGAGGCACCCGGTCCCATGACGGATCCCGCCCAGCACGACAGCGCCGACCCTGCCGGTCTCGATGGACTGGTCGGCCTGGTCGAGGAGGTCGTCGCCCTCGTCGGCGACCGTCGCCGCGTCGTCCTGGGGATCGCCGGGGCGCCAGGGGCCGGCAAGTCCACACTCGCCGAGGCGCTCGTCGAGCGTGTCGCCGCGAGCCGCGGCCCGGGCTGGGTCGCCCACGTCCCGATGGACGGCTTCCACCTCGCGGACGCCCAGCTCGACCGTCTCGGGGCCCGGGGCCGGAAGGGCGCGCCGGACACCTTCGACGCCCTCGGGTATGCCGCTCTGCTCGACCGCCTCGTCCGCGAGCCCGACTCGTGGGTCTACGCGCCCGGATTCGACCGCACCCTCGAGCAGCCGGTGGCCGCCGCGATGGTCGTTCCGCCGGAGGCCCGCCTCGTCGTGACCGAGGGCAACTACCTTCTCCTGGCCGACCCCGACTGGCTCCGGGCGCGGCAGGCCATCGACGCGGTCTGGTACGTCACCGGCGACGACGACGTGCGCCGGTCCCGGCTCGTCGAGCGGCACGTCACCTTCGGCAAGGCCCCGGCTGCGGCTGTGGCCTGGGTCGCGCAGACCGACGAGGCCAATGCCGCCGTCGTCGCAGCGGCCGCCGACCTCGCTGATCGGCTGGTCGTCAACGGCGTGGACGGCTGGTCGTTCGCGACGCCTTGACGGCTCGCTCGACGGCGGGCCCTGCGCGGCTCAGCGAGCGCGGCGCTTGAGCCGCTCGACGTCGGTGAGGAGCACGGCGCGCGCCTCCAGGCGCAGCCAGCCGCGGGTCGCGAAGTCGGCGAGGGCCTTGTTGACCGTCTCCCGCGAGGCGCCGACGAGCTGCGCGAGCTCCTCCTGCGTGAGGTCGTGCGAGACCATGATCCCGCCCTCGACGGGCCGGCCGAAGCGCTCCGACAGCTCGAGCAGCGCCTTCGCGACGCGACCGGGGACGTCGGTGAAGACGAGGTCGGCGAGGTGGGCGTTGGTGCGGCGCAGCCGCTGGGCCAGGGCGGCGAGCAGGGCCTTGGAGACCTCGGGCCGTCCGGAGAGCAGGCCGGTGAGCGAGTCGTTGCGCAGCCCCAGCAGCTGGGTCTCGGCGATCGCCGTCGCCGTCATCGTGCGGGGACCGGGGTCGAAGAGGCTGAGCTCACCGAACATCTCACCGGGGCCGAGGATCGCGACGAGGTTCTCCCGACCGTCGGCACTGGTGCGGCCCAGCTTCACCTTGCCCTCGCCGATGACGTAGAGGGTGTCGCCGCGGTCACCCTCGTGGAAGAGGACGTCTCCGCGCTCCATCCGCGACGGGGTCATCTCCGACTGCAACGCAAGGGCGGCCTCGTCGTCGAGAGCCTGGAACAGAGGCGCGCGCCTCACCACATCGAGATCCACGGGGCCAGTGTGTCACGTCCGGGAGAAGCCAGGTCGGGCTCAGCACCCGCTCCGGTCACAGTTGGGTGCCGGTCCGGGGCGAGGGCGCTTCAGGCACGGAAGCGGCAGCGAGGCGGGCGGCATACAGTGTCGTCTGTGTCTGCCAGCGCCCCCCTGAGCCGCGACGAGAGCCCCGTCGCGACCACGCGCCGTGCGCGCAAGATGTACCGCTCCCTCCACGACCGCTATCCCTACGCGCACTGCGAGCTCGACTTCACGACCCCGCTCGAGCTGCTCGTCGCGACGGTCCTGTCCGCGCAGACGACCGACGTCGGCGTCAACAAGGTCACCCCGGTCGTCTTCGCCAAGTTCCGGACGGCGGCCGACTACGCGGCAGCGGACCGGATCGAGCTCGAGACGATCGTGCAGCCGACCGGCTTCTACCGCGCCAAGACCGACTCGCTGATCAAGCTGGGGACCGCCCTCGTCGAGCGCTACGACGGGGAGGTGCCGCACCGGCTCCAGGACCTCGTCACCCTCCCCGGCGTCGGCCGCAAGACCGCCAACGTCGTGCTCGGCAACGCCTTCGGTGTCCCCGGCATCACCGTCGACACCCACTTCGGCCGGCTCTCGCGGCGCTTCGGCTGGACCGAGGAGGAGGACCCGGTCAAGGTCGAGCACGCCGTCGGTGCCCTCTTCCCCCGCAAGGACTGGACGATGCTCAGCCACGTCGTCATCTTCCACGGGCGGCGCACCTGCCACGCGAAGAAGCCCGCCTGCGGCGCCTGCCCGATCGCCCGGTGGTGCCCGAGCTACGGGATCGGGGAGACCGACCCCGACAAGGCGGCGAAGCTGCTCAAGTACGAGCTGGCGCCGAAGTGACGCGCGCCGGACGCACCCAGAGCCCCATCGCGTATGCCGGTCACACCGGCACAATCGCCCCCGGGCGCGCCGGTGGGCCGCGTCCGGACTGGCTGCACACCGTCACCGAGCAGCTCGCATCGACCGACCCCGCGTGGTTCTCGCGCTTCCTGCCCCCGGACGAGGGAGGCCGCGAGTCGGCGGTGCTCATCCTCTTCGGACCGCCGCCCGAAGGTTCTTCGGTCGTCGGGGAGCACGTGCTGCTGCTCGAGCGTTCCCATGACATGCGCTCTCACCCCGCCCAGATCGCCTTCCCCGGCGGCGCCCGCGACCCCGAGGACGACGACCTCGTCGCGACGGCGCTGCGGGAGGCGCAGGAGGAGACCGGCCTCGACCCCTCCGGCGTCGAGGTGCTCGCGGTGCTCCCCTCCCTCTACCTGCCACCGTCCGGCTTCGTCGTGGCCCCCGTGCTCGGCTGGTGGGCCGACCCGTCCCCGGTGTCGGTCCGCGACACGGCCGAGGTCCACGACGTGATGTCGGTGCCGGTCTCCCACCTGCTCGACCCCGCCTCACGCTTCACGGTGACGCACCCGAGCGGCTTCACCGGGCCGGCCTTCGACCTCGACGACCTGCTGCTCTGGGGCTTCACGGCCGGGCTGCTCAGCCGGGTCCTCGAGCTCGCGGGGATCACGCGGGAGTGGGACGGCACGCTCGAGCGGCCGCTCCCGGAGCGCTACCTCGGTGGGGCCCGGTCATGACCGGCGGCATCGTGATCGACATCGTGCTCGTGCTCCTCCTGATCGGCTACGGCGTCACGGGCTTCCGGCGCGGCTTCGTCTCCAGCGTCTTCTCACTCGCCGGGTTCTTCCTCTTCGCGATGGTCGCCACGTGGCAGCTGCCGCGGATGCTCGCGCGGTGGGACGCCGTCGCCAACGACACCCGGGCCCGCGTGTTCGGCCTCATCGTCGGCGTGCTCGTGCTCGGCTGGCTGGGCCAGTACCTCGGCGGCCTCATCGGGCAGGGCCTGCGCCGCTGGCTGGGGCGCACCCCGTTCCGGGGGATCGACTCGATCCTCGGCGGCGTCGTGGTCGTGCTCGCCGCCTCGCTCATCCTCTGGTTCCTCGGCGGCGCCCTGCGGACGGCGGGGAACGCCTCGCTGGCCCGGGCGATGTCCGACTCGCGGGTGCTGCGCACCATCAACTCCGTCGTGCCCGAGGGGACGGGGGAGGTCTTCGCCGGTTTTCGTGGGTTCCTCTCGAGCCAGGGCTTCCCGCAGGTGTTTCGCGGCCTGACCCCCGAGCCGATCACCCCGGTCCAGGCTCCTGACCCGGCCACGTCCCGCACCCCGGCGATCGACCGGGCCGGCGTGTCCGTCCTCAAGGTCACCACCGCGTCGGCGAGCTGCCAGCGAGGACAGGAGGGCACCGGCTGGGTCATCAGCGACGACCGGGTCGTGACCAACGCCCACGTCGTCGCCGGCGCCGACCAGGTCCAGGTCCAGAGCCGTGACCAGCTGCTGCGCGGCACCGTCGTCGTCTTCGACCCGGACCGCGACCTCGCCGTCATCCGGGTCGACGGGCTCGGCGCTCCCGCCCTGGCGCTGGGTGACGACCTCACGCGCGGCGACTCGGCCGTCGTGCCGGGCTATCCGCTCGACGGGCCCTACCGGGTCGCGTCGGCCCGCGTTCGCGAGACGCTCAAGGCGAGCGGTCTCAACATCTACGGGACCGGTCAGGTCGTCCGCGAGATCTACTCCCTCAACGCGCGCGTCCAGCCGGGCAACTCCGGAGGGCCCCTGCTCGACGACGCGGGCAAGGTCGTCGGTGTCGTCTTCGCGAAGTCGCTCGAGGACGACAGCACGGGCTACGCGCTGACCCTCGACGAGGCGAAGCCGACGCTGGCGAAGGCCTCGTCGAACCGTGCCGTGGCGACCGGCGCCTGCCTCGCCGGCTGACCCGCCAGCCCCGTCGAGTGCCCACTTTCTGACGCGCCAGCCCCGTCGAGTGCCCACTTCTCGACATTCAGCCCGGCGGGAAAGTGGGCACTCGACGGTCGGGAAGTGGGCACTCGAAGGTGGGGCGCCCTGGAGCCCGAACCGCGGGACGATCGGGCCATGCACCTCCACAGTCCCGGCCTCGCCACGGACCTCGCCCTGCTGGGCCACCAGGGTCCGACCGTCGACGACAAGGGCGACCACCTCGTCGTGCGCACCCCGGCCAACCCGACCCACTGGTGGGCAATTTCCTGCTCGTGCCGTCCTCGGCGCGCGCCGACGAGGTGGACCGATGGGTGCGGTGCTTCGAGGAGGAGTTGCCGGAGGCGCACCACCGTACGGTCGACTTGACGCGGGCGGGCGGCGACACCGAGGCCTGCGCTGCCCGCGGCTGGGACGTCGCGCCCGAGGTCGACCTCACCACGGCGGTCCTGCCGGTGGCCGCGGACGCACCGGACGGCATACAGCTATGTCCCCTCCGGGGCAACGACGACTGGGAGCAGCCGGCACACCTCGGGGTCAGCAGCGCCTCAGAGGCGGAGGACGCTTGCCTGCTCGTCTTCGAGCGGCGCCGGGCCGCCGCCCAGCGCGGGCTCGTTGAGTCGGGTCGGGCGCGCTGCTTCGGGGCCTTCGACGGCGATGGGCTCGTGACAAGGCTCGGCCTCGTGCGGCTGGGCGACCGCGCCCGCTACCAGGACGTCGCGACGCTCGAGAGCTACCGACGCCAAGGCATCGCAGGTGCGCTCGTGCGGGCTGCGGGGGAGTGGGCGCTCGAGGACCCTTCCGTCGGGCAGCTCGTCATCGTCGCGGCGGGAGGGCGGACCGGCCATCGGACTCTACGAGCGGGCCGGCTTCGCCGAGGTGGCCCGGCACGTTGGCGTCTCGCGCGCTCCAGACTGATCCGAGGCGTCGAGTGCCCACTTTCCGACGTCGGAGAATGGGCACTCG
>JBDSSS010000098.1:0-20145 GCA_039928615.1 Terracoccus sp.
GAGCGGCATCTGCTCGCTGACGTCGATGGCGACCACCTTCTCGGCGATCTTCTCCTCGGCGGCCAGGGCGGCGACCTTGGCGAGCTGGAGCGAACGGTCGGTGGCGGTCACGAATCTCCTCGGGAAGACAGGGCGTGGGCGCCCTGCTGGGGGTGTGAGTACAGGCTGTACTTGTTGATGTACTGGACGACGCCGTCGGGCACGAGGTACCAGACGGGCTGGCCGCCGGCGACGCGCTCGCGGCAGGCCGTCGAGCTGATCGCCATCGCGGGCACCTCCTGGAGCGTCACGCGGTGCTCCGGAAGACCCTTGTCGGACAGCTCGTGGCCGGGGCGGGTGACCCCGATGAAGTGCGCGAGGTCCCAGATCTGGTCCGCGTCCTTCCACGAGAGGATCTCCGCGAGCGCGTCGGCCCCGGTGATGAAGTAGAGCTCGTCGTCCGGGCGCTCGGCGCGGATGTCGCGCAGGGTGTCGATGGTGAAGGTCGGACCGGCCCGGTCGACGTCGACCCGGCTGACGGTGAAGCGCGGGTTGGAGGCCGTCGCGATGACGGTCATCAGGTAGCGGTCCTCGGCCGGGGACACGTGGCGGTCGGCCTTCTGCCACGGCTCGCCGGTGGGGACGAAGATGACCTCGTCGAGGTCGAAGAGGGACTGGACCTCGCTCGCGGCCACGAGGTGGCCGTGGTGGATGGGGTCGAACGTCCCACCCATGACGCCCAGCCGCATGCTCAGCGCTGCGACCTGTCGCGTTCGACGGCCTGGCCGGCGGAGTCGGGCTCCTGGTGCAGCGTCGGGCGCGGCACCTTGTGGTGGGTGTTGCGGAAGCTCCACGTGACCGCGAGCGCCACGACGAAGAGGCCGAAGGCGATGATGAAGTAGGCGATCGCGGGCATCGGAAGCTCGGTGACGGCTTCCTCCCCCGCGGCGATGACGCTCAGGACACGATCAGACATGGCCTCAGCCTAGCGCCCGGCGTGCGGGCGGGCTCACCGCTGCCGCTCCACGGCCTGCCGGAGGCGCTCGTGGCCGACGCCCAAGAAGGGCTCGACACCCTCGGCGACGGCCGCGAAGACGCGCGGGCACCAGCCAGAGGCAAGGTCGACGACGTCGGCCGGGTAGCCGAGCCGCACCTGGTGCTCCTCGAACTCGTCCTCGTCGTCGACGTAGAGGAACCCCTCGCGGGTCAGCACGACGTCCAGGTCGAGATCGACCATCGTGACCTCCCACGACCCGGCGCCGAGAGGTGACCACACCGCCGAGGTGGTGAGGTCGACATAGACCGAGATGTCCTTCGCCGCGGGGTAGAAGGACGCGACCCAGCCGGCGTCACGCGGCACCAGCGAGACCCAGGGATCTGCCTCGATGAAGCTGACCCCCGGCCGGCTGCACCGGGTCCCCGACGGCGCCCAGAACCAGTGCCCGTGCTCGTCCTCGTCGAGGTAGCGGGCCTCCCACTCCCAGTGGGCCCCACCGCCCCACTTCGTGAACCGGCTGTGCACGCGGTCACCCCGGGACGGCGCCCCCATCGCCCCCTCCACCTGCCCGCGGCCCGCTCCAGCGCTCATCCGGCCACGGTAGCGAAGGCGGCCCAGCGGCATACCCCGTGGCCTGCCGCCGCCCACACCCCCGGCACAGCACGCGCACAGTCCGGGCCCACGGGCGGCCGTAGTGTGTACGCATGGTCCCCGAGCTGTCCGTCGTCATCCCGATGTACAACGAGGAGGAGGTGCTCCCTCTCCTCGTCGAGCGGCTGCGTCCCCTCCTCGACGGCATGGGTGTGGCCTACGAGGTCGTGGCGGTCGACGACGGTAGCTCCGACCTCACCGCCGCGCTGCTCCAGCGCCACCACCGCGAGTGGCCCGACCTGCGGGTCGTGCGGCTGCGCGCCAACGCCGGTCACCAGGCGGCGATCTCCGCCGGCCTCGTCACCGCCCGCGGTGACTACGTCGTGACGATCGACGCCGACCTGCAGGACCCGCCCGAGGTGATGGCCCAGATGCTCACCGTCGCCAAGCGCGACGGGGTCGACGTCGTCTACGGGGTGCGCAACGACCGGTCGACCGACACGTGGTTCAAGCGGATCTCGGCCCGCGGCTTCTACCGGGTCATCGGGTTGCTGTCCCAGACCGGCGCGCAGGCCAACGCCGGGGACTTCCGGCTCATGTCCCGAGCCACCGTCGACGCGATCAACAGCCTGCCCGAGCACAACCGGGTGCTCCGCTTCATCGTCCCGGCCCTCAACTTCCCGTCCCGCACCGTCGAGTACCGGCGGGAGGAGCGCGCCGCCGGCTCCTCGAAGTACCCGCTGATGAAGATGATCCGGCTCTCCGTCGACTCGCTCACCGGCTTCTCGACGGCGCCGCTGCGGATGGCGACCTTCGCCGGGGCCGGTGGCGCGGTCCTCGCCTTCCTCATCCTCGTCTACGGCCTGATCGCGCGCGCCCAGGGTGAGGCCGTGGCCGGCTGGACGTCCACGGTGGCGATCGTCGCCGGGGTCGGCGCGGTGCAGCTCGTCTGCCTCGGGATCCTCGGTGAGTACATCGGCCGGATGTATGCCCACCTGCAGGGGCGCCCGACCTACTTCATCGCCTACGACTCGCTCGCGGCGACCGGCCAGTCACACGGGCCGACCGACACCCCGCTCCCGGCGCCGCATCGCGCCGCAGTCGCGGTCGCAGGTCAGCCGCGCACCACCGCTCCCGTCGTCGCCTCAGCCGCGGGGGCGGGCCCGGACGAAGAGGCTGACGCCGGGCAGCCGGTGCACCGGTAGGTAGCGCTCGGCCGCGATGACGAGGCCGAGGGCGGCGTTGACGAGGCCGGGGGTCTCGCTGAGGTCCGAGCCGGACCGGAAGTGTCGGCGCACCTGGACGACCGGACGCAGCAGCACGTTCCACGAGCGCACGTCCTCGATCTCGAACCCGCCGCGCTCGAGCACGTCAACGAGTCCCTCGCGGGTGTAGCGGCGGACGTGGTCGACGGCGACGTCGTGGTCCGACCAGAGCCGGGGGTCAGCGGGGACGGCGACGAGGTAGGTGCCCGTGGGCCGCAGGACGCGCCGCACCTGCTCGACGGCGGCGAGGTCGTCCTCGATGTGCTCGAGGACGTCGAAGGCGACGACGAGGTCGAGCGAGGCGTCGGCGAGCGGCAGCTTCGTCGCGTCGGCGCGCAGCGTGGCGAGGCCGCGCCCGCGAGCCACCTCGGCTCCCTCGGCGCCGTACTCGAGGGCCGTCGCGTCCCAGCCGTGGGAGCGCAGCACGCGGGTGTTGCCGCCCCCGGCGGCGCCGACGTCGAGCGCGGTGCCGGGGGTCAGCCGGGCGATCGAGGTCGCCAACAGGTGCCGGCGCTCCCGGTACCACCAGTTGGTGTCCTCGAGCTCGGCCAGCTTGCGAACCTCGGCGCCTTCCATGGGTCGTCATCCTGCCAGTAGGGCGGGCCCGCTGCGCGCAGGGTCCCCGCCGCGGCGTGGGTTGGCGTGGATGGGCGCGTCAGCGCACCTGACCGTCGCCCTCGACGACCCATTTCGTCGTCGTCAGCTCGGGCAGGGCCATCGGGCCGCGCGCGTGCAGCTTCTGCGTGGAGATCCCGATCTCGGCGCCGAAGCCGAACTCACCCCCGTCGGTGAAGCGGGTGCTCGCGTTGACCATGACGGCCGCCGCGTCGACCTCGGCGGTGAAGCGCCGGGCCGCCGCGCGGTCCTCGGTGACGATGGCCTCGGTGTGCCCGGTGCCGAAGCGGCGGATCCGCTCCATCGCCTCGTCGAGGTCGTCGACGAGGGCGACGCTCATCTCCAGGCCGTGCCACTCGGTGCCGAAGTCGGCCTCGCTCGCCAGGTCGTATGCCGCTCCCGCCGCCTCCGCGTGCGGGCCCACCTCGTCGGCGACGTGGAGCCGCACCCCGGCGGCGGCGAGGTCGGTGAGGGTCTTGGGCAGGAAGTCGGCGGCGACGTCGCGGTGCACGAGGAGGGACTCGGCGGCGTTGCAGACGCTCGGGCGGTGGGTCTTGGCGTTGAGCGTGATGGCCCGGGCCATCTCGAGGTCGGCTGCCCGGTCGACGTAGACGTGGCACACCCCGATGCCGGTCTCGATGACGGGCACGGTCGACTCCCGCACGACCGTCTGGATGAGGTCGGCGCCGCCCCGGGGGATGACGAGGTCGACGAGGCCCCGGGCCGTCATCAGCGCCCGAGCGGCGTCGCGGCCGCCCTCCTCGAGGAGCGTCACCGCGTCGACGGGCAGGCACTGCTCGAGGAGCGACGCACGCATCGCTTCGACGAGGGCGTGGTTGCTGCTGGCGGCGGCCGAGCCACCGCGCAGGATGACGGCGTTGCCGGACTTGAGGCAGAGACCCGCCGCGTCGACGGTGACGTTGGGGCGCGCTTCGTAGATCATCCCGATGACGCCCATCGGCACCCGGACCTGGCGGATCTGGAGGCCGTTGGCGAGGGTCGAGCCGCGCACGACCTCACCGACGGGGTCGGGCAGGGCGGCGACGTCGCGCAGGGCCTGCGCGACCGCGGTGACGCGGTCGGCATCGAGCCGGAGCCGGTCCTGCAGGCTCTCGGACATGCCGCCGGCCCGGCCGCGCTCGAGGTCCTCGGCATTGGCGGCGAGGACGTCCGGGGTGGCGCCCTCGACGGCGTCGGCGAGCCGCAGCAGGGCGGCGTCCTTCTCGGCGCGTGACATCAGCGCGAGCCGGCGGGAGGCGACCCCGGCCTTCTCGGCGAGGTCTCGGACGTGGGCGACGACGGCGGGGGCCACGGCTTCGGACATGGTCCCAGCGTAGGCGCCGGTCGGCGGACCGATCCCCGGCGACCGACCACCGGTCACATGGCGGGCGAGACCGGGGACCGGCCGGCACCGGCAACTAGAGTCGTGGCTGTGTCACCCCGATCAGCGATCAGCTCAGCGCGACGTCTCGTCGTCAAGGTCGGCTCGAGCTCGCTCACCGGGCCGGACGGCGGCCTCGACCGGGGCCGTCTCGTCGCGCTCGCCAACGCCCTCTCCCGCAAGCACGCCGACGGGACGCAGATCGTCCTCGTCAGTTCCGGCGCCATCGCGGCCGGCATCCATCCGCTCGGGCTCACCTCCCGCCCAAGGGATCTCGCGACACAGCAGGCCGCGGCCTCGGTCGGCCAGGGCGCGCTGCTCGCCTCCTACTCCGTTGCGTTCGCGCCGCACGAGATCACCGTCGGCCAGGTGCTCCTCACGGCCGACGACGTGACGAGGCGGTCGCACTACGCCAACGCCCGCCGCACCCTCGAGCGGCTCCTCGACCTCGGCGTGCTGCCCATCGTCAACGAGAACGACACCGTCGCGACGAGCGAGATCCGCTTCGGTGACAACGACCGGCTCGCGGCCCTCGTCGCCCACCTCGTCGACGCTGACGCCCTCGTGCTGCTCAGCGACGTCGACGCCCTCTATGACGGGCCGCCGAGCCGTGCCGGCAGCGTGCGGATCCCGCTCGTCACCGGACCGCAGGACCTGCACGGTGTCGAGATCGGCGGGGTCGGCTCGAAGGTCGGCACCGGAGGCATGGCCACGAAGGTGGAGGCGGCCCGGATCGCGACCGCCGCCGGGGTCGTCACGGCGCTCACCTCCGCCGACCGGGTGACGTCGGTGCTCGCCGGCGAGGACGTCGGCACCCTCTTCCTGCCGATCGGGGTGCGCGGACGCTCGCGGCGTCTGTGGCTCGAGCACGCGACGACGGCGCGCGGACGGCTGCTCGTCGACGACGGAGCGGTCGACGCCCTCGTGCGTCGCAAGAAGTCCCTGCTCCCGGCGGGGATCACGGCCGTCGAGGGGACCTTCCACGACGGCGACCCGGTCGACGTCTGCGCCCCCGACCGTCGGGTCGTGGCGCGGGGACTGGTCAACTACGACTCGGCCGAGCTGCCCGGTCTGCTTGGTCGCTCCACGCGCGAGCTCGCGGCCGAGCTCGGGCCGGAGTACGAGCGCGAGGTCATCCACCGCGACGACCTCGTCGTCCTCTGACCCTCCCGACCGGGGGAAGTGGGCACTCGACCGGCAGTCGAGTGCCCACTTTGCGACGGGGTATGCCGCTCGACACGACAGGAGGCCACGGACACCGTGGTGTCCGTGGCCTCCCGGTCAGTTCAGCGCATCAGTGCGAGACGGCTTTCTCCGAGCCGTGACCGGTGAGCGAGCGGACCTCCATCTCGGCGTACTTCGCCTTGTTGAACTCCTTGCTCGTCACCGTCCCGATGTAGCCGAGGATGAAACCGAGCGGGATCGAGATGATGCCCGGGTTGTCGAGCGGGAACCAGTGGAAGTCGACGCCCTGGAGCATCGACGGGCTCTTGCCCGTGACCGCGTCGACCGGCTTGCCCGACACGACCGGTGAGAACGCGATGAGGGTGATCGCGCTGACGAGACCGCCGTAAATGCTCCACAGTGCGCCTCTGGTGTTGAACCGCTTCCAGAAGAGCGAGTAGAGGATCGTCGGCAGGTTCGCGCTCGCCGCGACGGCGAAGGCGAGGGCCACGAGGAAGGCGATGTTCTGACCCAACGCGAAGATGCCACCGACGATCGCGATGCCACCGAGGACGAGCGCGGAGATGCGGGCGACCTTGACCTCCTCCTCCGGAGTCGCGTTGCCCTTCTTGACGAGCGTGTTGTAGACGTCGTGGGAGAGGGACGCGCTGGCCGTGATGGTGAGGCCGGCGACGACCGCGAGGATCGTCGCGAACGCCACCGCCGAGATGATGCCGAGGAGGATCTCACCGCCGAGCTCGAAGGCGAGCAGCGGTGCGGCCGAGTTGGCCCCGCCGGGTGCGGCCTTGATCGCCTTGGCGCCGACGAGCTCCGCGGCACCGAAGCCGAGGACGAGGGTGAGCAGGTAGAACCCTCCGATGAGCCAGATCGCCCACTCGACCGACTTGCGGGCCTCCTTGGAGGTCGGCACGGTGTAGAAGCGCATCAGCACGTGCGGCAGGCCGGCCGTGCCGAGCACGAGGGCCATCGCGAGCGAGATGAAGTCGACCGGGTTCTTGTACTGCAGGCCCGGGGCGAGCAGGTCGCGGGGCGTGCCGTCCGCAGCGGCGGGCGCCGCGGCGGCGGCGTCACCGAGCAGCGTCGAGAGGTTGAAGCCGAACTTGGCCAGCACCCAGACGGTCATGATGAGCGCGCCGATGATGAGCAGGACGGCCTTGATGATCTGCACCCAGGTGGTGCCCTTCATGCCGCCGTAGATCACGTAGAAGAGCATGATGATGCCGACGACCACGATGACGAGGCGCTGGCCCCAAGCTCCCTCGATGCCGAGGAGGAGGGCGACGAGCCCGCCCGCTCCGGCCATCTGGGCGAGCAGGTAGAAGAAGGAGACGACGAGGGTCGAGATCGCCGCGGCGATGCGGACCGGTCGCTGACGCAGCCGGAAGCTGAGGACGTCGGCCATCGTGTACTTGCCCGTGTTGCGGAGCAGCTCGGCCACGAGCAGCAGAGCGACGAGCCAGGCGACGAGGAAGCCGATGGAGTAGAGGAAGCCGTCGTAGCCGTTGACGGCGATGGCGCCCGCGATGCCGAGGAAGGACGCCGCCGAGAGGTAGTCCCCGGCGATGGCGATGCCGTTCTGGCGTCCGGTGAAGGCGCGACCACCGGCGTAGTAGTCGGCAGCGCTCTTGTTGTTGCGCGAGGCCCGGATGACGACGGCCAGCGTCACGACGACGAAGAGCGCGAAGATCGAGATGTTGATCACCGGGTTGCCGACGGTCGTCGCCATCGGGGCGAGGGCGGGGACGAGCGCGCTCATGCCTGCTCCTCCTCGGCGATGCGTCGGGCGAGGGCCTCGGCGCGCGGGTCGAACTCACGGTCGGCCCAGCGGACGTAGATCATCGTGATCGCGAAGGTCGTCACGAACTGGAGCAGGCCCAGCGTGAGGCCGACGGTGACGTTGCCGAAGAGCTTGGTCCCCATGAAGCCCTTGGCGAAGACCGCCAGGAACACGTAGAGGAAGTACCAGGCGAGGAACGCGCCGGTCATCGGGAAGACGAACTTGCGGAACTTCGTTCGCAGCTCCGTGAACTCCGCAGAGTTCTGGATCTCGACGAAACGGTCGTCCACCACTTCTTGAGCTTCTTTGCTCACGTGCCACCTCCGGGCGGTTGTCAGGCATCCTTGCCGTCATGACCGGCACGGGGCCGGTGGGCCAAAGGTAGGAGCATCGGCGACCGGTGGGCAGAGGCCGGGCGGCAGTGGTCGCCCAAAGGACCGGAGTCGTCGGCGTGTGTCGGCCGCACTGCGACGAGCGGTCGGACCGGTGCGACGAGCGGTCAGCCGGTGGAGTCGGATCCGGCCCGTCGGGCGGCTGCGTCGACCCGCCGGGCCGTCTCCACCTCGGGGTGGAAGGAGCCGCGGTCGAGGCTGAGGTGCTCCGGTGCATGCAGCCGGACCATGGTCCGGGCCACGTGCTCGGGGCGGGTGGCCTGGGTCAGCAGTGACGCGACCACCATGGTGGCGAAGGCTGCGGGCACGGAGATCGCGGCGGGCTGGGTGAGCATCGCGCCGACCAGACCGTCCGTGGCGACGTCCACCCCGAAGGTCGTGGCGAGCACGGCGACGATCGAGGCCGCGCCGCCGACGACGAGTCCGCTGATCGCGCCGGTCGCGGTGAGACCCCGCCACCAGATCCCGAGGACCAGCAGGGGGGCGAAGGTCGAGGCGGCGACGGCGAACGCGAGCTCGACGGCGTGGGCGACGGGCACGCCCGCGGCGAGGAAGGTGAGCGCGACGGCGACGACGACCGCGACGACGGTCGCGACCCGGAAGGCCCGGATACCTTCTCCCACACCGGTGCCCCGCCGGAGCAGATCCTGGCTGAGCACCCCCGCGACGGACACGACGAGGCCGGTCGAGGTCGACAGGAAGGCAGCGAAGGCCCCCGCCGCGAGCAGCGCAGTGAGGACCTCGGCGAGTGCCCCGTCGAAGATCCGGGCCGGCAGCTCGAGCACGACGGAGTCGGCACGGCCGGCGGCGACGAGGTCCGGGGCGAGCATCCGCCCGAGCACGCCGTAGAGCACTGGCAACAGGTAGAACGAGCCGAGCAGGGCGAGCACGGTGAGGGTTGTCCGGCGGGCGACGCGTCCGTCGGGGTTGGTGTAGAAGCGGACGACGACGTGGGGCAGGCCCATCGTGCCGAGGAAGGTCGCGAGGATGAGGGAGTAGGTGAGGTAGAGCGAGTACTCCCCCGTCAGCGGCTCGAGCCAGTCGGCCGCGTCGATCGACCCGGCGACGGCGGACACCCCGCCCGAGCGGACGACGAGGAAGAAGCAGACCGGTGTGAGCAGGGCGACGAGCTTGACCCAGTAGTGGAACGCTTGGACGAAGGTGACGCTGCGCATCCCCCCGGGCAGCACGTTGAGGCACACGACGAGCGCGACGACGACGTGGCCGACCCACGCGGGCGCACCGGTGAGGGTGCGCAGGGTGAGACCGGCACCCTGGAACTGGGGGATGAGGTAGAGCAGGCCGATGGCGACCACGAGGGTGCTCGCGACCCGCCGCGCGGTGACCGACTCGAGGCGGAGCTGGGCGAAGTCGGGCAGGGTGTAGGCCCCCGACCGGCGCAGCGGCCCGGCGACGAAGACGAGGAGCAGCAGGTAGCCGGCGGTCCAGCCGACCGGCAGCCAGAGCATGTCGACACCGCGCACGAGGATCAGCCCGGCGATCCCGAGGAAGGAGGCCGCCGAGAGGTACTCACCGCTGATCGCCGAGGCGTTGAGCACGGGGCCCACCCCACGGGAGGCGACGTAGAAGTCGCTCATCGTGCGCGAGAAGCGGAAGCCGAACGCCCCGATCGCGAGCGAGGAGAGCGAGACGAGCAGCACCGCGACGATGCTCGCCGCCGGGTTCACCGGCCCTCGCCGAGCAGGTCGCTGAAGTCGTCCTCGTTGCGCTCGGCACGTCGGACGTAGAACCAGCCGAGGGCGAGGATCTCGGAGAAGGCCCCGACCGTAAGCAGGAGCCAGGGCAGCCGCACCCCGAAGACGCTGAGCCGCCCGACCGCGGGGACGAGGTGGAAGAGCAGGGGCAGTGCGCCGAGGGTGAGGATGAGCACGGCGACCACCCCGAGGGCGAGGCGGAGCTGGCTGCGCATGAGCGAGTCGATGTAGACCTCACCGAGCCGGGTCTGGTCGTCGATCTCCGAGGCGATCGAGACCGCTCGGCCCCGGCTCGGCTGGCGCCGGGGACCGGTCACCCGCACCCGGCGGGGCGGGTCGGGCAGGGTCATCCGTTGCCCCGGTGCCCGGGCTGGGCCCGGCGCACGAGCAGGTCGCGCAGCCCGCGGGTGTGCCGTCGGCTGACGACGAGCTCCTGCCCGCCGACGAGGACGGTCGTGCGGCCGGCCTCGGTGCGCCACTCCGCGATGTGAGCCAGCGAGACGAGGAACGAGCGGTGGATGCGCACGAAGCCGGACTCGCGCCACTGCTCGGCGAGGGTCGAGAGCGGGACCCGCACGAGGTGGGACCCGGTCGCCGTGTGGAGGCGGGCGTAGTCGCCCTGGGCCTCGATGTAGAGCACCTCGGCGCGCGGCACGAGCCGGCTCACGCCCCCGAGCTCGACGACGATCGACTCGTCGTCACCGGCGACCGAGGGCTCGCGCCCCTCGATCCGTCGCACGACCCGCCGGACGGCCTCGGAGAGGCGATCGTCGCGCACCGGCTTGAGCACGTAGTCGACGACGTTGAGCTCGAAGGCGTCGACCGCGTGCCGGTCGTGGGCCGTGACGAAGACGACGGGGGGCGGGGCGGTGAACCGCGACAGGACCCGGGCGAGGTCGAGGCCGCTGAGGCCGGGCATCTGGACGTCGAGGAACATCGCGTCGACCTGCTGCTCGTGCAGGACCCGGAGCGCCTCCTCCCCCGAGCCGACCGGGACGACCGTCCCGACGAGGGGGTGGCGACGCAGCATCCAGACGATCTCGTCGAGGGCCGGCGCCTCGTCGTCCACCGCGAGCACGCGCAGCAGCGGCGCCGCTGCGTCGCTGGCGGGTCCCGCGCCCGTCATACGTGCACCCCGGGGGTGAACTTGGGCAGCCGCACGATCACCCTCGTGCCGGCCGAGGGCGCGGTCTCGACGACGAGGCCGTAGTCGTCGCCGAAGGCGGCCCGGAGCCGCTCGTCGACGTTGGCCAGGCCCACCGACTCCGTCCCCGGCTCCCCCGCGAGGGCCCGGCGCACCCGCTCCGGGTCCTCACCGACCCCGTTGTCCTCGATGATCACGACGCACTCACGGTCGGCGTCGCGGGCCATGATGCTGATCTCGCCGTGGCCCGGCTTGCTCTCGAGACCGTGCTGGACGGCGTTCTCCACGAGGGGCTGCAGGCAGAGGAAGGGCACGACGACGGGGAGCACCTCGGGCGCGACACGGAGGTTGACGGTGAGGCGGTCGCCGAAGCGCGCCTTCTCGATGACGAGGTAGGCCTCGATGGAGCGCAGCTCCTCGGCGAGGGTCGTGTACTCACCGTGGCGCCGGAAGGAGTAGCGGGTGAACTCGGCGAGGTCGAGGAGCAGTTCGCGGGCTCGCTCGGGGTCGGTGCGGGTGAAGGAGGCGATCGCGGTGAGTGAGTTGTAGATGAAGTGGGGGCTGATCTGGGCGCGCAGGGCCCGCACCTCGGCCTCCATCAGCCGAGTCCGGGAGGCGTCGAGCTCGGCCAGCTCGAGCTGGCCCGAGACCCAGCGGGCGACCTCCGTCGTGGCCCGCACGAGACCGGCCGAGGCCTGCTGGGTGAAGACCTGCAGGGTGCCGACGACGAGCTCGTCGACCTCCAGGGGGGCGACGATGGCCTGCCGGACGACGCAGGACACGTCGGAGCAGACGACCTCACGACGGTCGACCACCGTCGTTCGTCCGTGGCCGAGGGTCGCGGCGGCGATCCGGGCGGGCTGGTCGACGTGGTTGTCGTGACCGCCCTCCCAGCCGAGCAGCCGCTGGGTGTCGGTCAGCGCGACCACGGGGGCGCCGAGCAGCGCCTTGAGGAACTTCAGCGACCGCTGCGCCGAGGACTCCGTCAGCCCCTCACGCAGAGGCGGGGAGGCGAGCGAGGCGTTGTGCAGGGTGCGGAAGGTCGCCCGGTCCGCCTCGCTGCCGAGGGCGTCCCGGCGCAGCAGCGCGCCCCACGACGTCATGGGCACACTGTAGGGCTCACTCCCCCGCGGTGGTCTCGTCTCCGTCGCGCAGCTGCCACAGGCCGGCCTTGCGCTCGGCCTCGAGCTCCTCCTGGGTGGCGGCGCGGGCGGCGTAGCGGTCGCGCTGCGACTCGCGCTTCTCGTCCCGCGACGGACGCCGGGACTCCTCGAGCCGCAGGTCGGTGCCGCGTGAGCCGAGCAGCTCGGCCCCGGACTTCAGGGTCGGCTCCCAGTCGAAGATGACGGCGTCCTCACCCGGGCCGATGACGACGGTGTCGCCGGCGACGGCCCCGACCTTGTAGAGCTGCTCCTCGAGCCCGAGGCGGGCCAGCCGGTCGGCGAGGTAGCCGACGGCCTCGTCGTTGGCGAAGTCGGTCTGGCGCACCCACCGGACCGGGCGCTCCCCGGTGACCCGGAAGACGTGGCCGTCGGAGGTGGCTTCGCGCTTGACGGTGAACCCGGTGTCGTCGACGGAGCGCGGCCGCAGCACGACCCGCGGCGGCACGACCTGCGCGAGCTCGGCGCGGGCGGTGTCGACGTGGCGGGCCATCGCGAAGGTGAGCTCCCGCAGGCCCTGGTGGGCGACGGCGGAGACGATGAAGACCTCGATGCCGCGGGCCTCGAGATCAGGCTTGACCATCTCGGCGAGCTCGCGGGCCTCGGGCACGTCGGCCTTGTTGAGCACGACGATGCGGGTGCGCTCGCCGAGCGGCCGGCCCCCGAGGTCGGCGTCGGGCACGTAGAGGGCGAGCTCCTGCTCGATGACGTCGAGGTCGGTCATCGGGTCGCGGCCCGGCTCGAGCGTCGCGCAGTCGATGACGTGGACGAGCACGGAGCAGCGCTCGACGTGGCGCAGGAACTCCAGGCCCAGGCCCTTGCCCTCGTGCGCGCCGGGGATGAGGCCGGGCACGTCGGCGACGGTGAAGCGGCTCGACCCGGCGGTGACGACCCCAAGGTTGGGCACGAGGGTCGTGAAGGGGTAGTCGGCGATCTTCGGGCGAGCCGCCGAGAGGACCGAGACGAGCGAGCTCTTGCCGGCGCTCGGGAACCCGATCAGCGCGACGTCGGCGAGCGACTTCAGCTCGAGCACGATGTCGATGTCCTCGCCCGGCTCACCGAGCAGGGCGAAGCCGGGTGCCTTGCGGCGCGCCGAGGACAGGGCCCGGTTGCCGAGGCCGCCACGACCTCCGCGGGCGATGACGTGCTCGGTGCCGGCGCCGACGAGGTCGACGAGCAGGGTGCCCGCGCCGTCCTTGACGACGGTGCCCTCGGGCACGGGCAGGATCATGTCCTCGCCGTCAGCGCCGTTGCGCTCGTCACCGGCGCCGGGCTTGCCGTTGGGGGCGCCGCGGTGCGGGTGGCGGTGGTAGTCGAGCAGCGTCGTCGACTGCGGGTCGACCCGCAGGATGATCGAGCCGCCGCGCCCGCCGTTGCCCCCGTCGGGGCCGCCGAGCGGCTTGAACTTCTCGCGCTTGACGGACGCCACGCCGTGGCCACCGGCTCCGGCGCTGAGGTGCAGCACGACTCGGTCGACGAAGGTCACTGCCATGGGGGTTCACTCTTCCAGATAGAGCCGGGTGAGCGGCATACGGACTGTTTCCGTATGCCGCCGGCCCGGCGACAAGCGAAAGGGCGGGCCACGCGGGCCCGCCCTTCCTCAAAGCTCACGCTGCGGCGTCGGGGACGCCGGTGTCTCACTCTGCAGCGACGGCCTGGGGCTGCTCGATGTTGACCGTCTTGCGGCCACGCTT
This sequence comes from Terracoccus sp., assembly GCA_039928615.1. Lineage (GTDB taxonomy): Bacteria > Actinomycetota > Actinomycetes > Actinomycetales > Dermatophilaceae > JBDSSS01. The sequence goes on from JBDSSS010000098.1 coordinate 13,896, forward strand.
CGTGCCGAACTTGACGGCGCCGGCGACGAGCGCGAAGAGCGTGTCGTCCTTGCCGCGGCCGACACCCTCGCCCGGGTGGAAGTGCGTGCCGCGCTGGCGCACGATGATCTCGCCGGCGTTGACCGCCTGACCACCGAAGCGCTTGACGCCGAGGTACTGCGCGTTCGAGTCGCGACCGTTGCGGGTCGAGGACGCACCCTTCTTGTGTGCCATGTCAGTCCTTCTCTCGTGAGTCTGTGTCTAAGAGGATCCGGGTGGATCAGGCGTTGATCGCCGTGATCTTGACCTGGGTCAGCGGCTGACGGTGGCCCTGACGCTTGCGGTAGCCGGTCTTGTTCTTGAACTTCATGATGACGATCTTGGGGCCCTTGGCGGCCTTGACGACCTCGGCCGTGACGGACACCTTCGCCAGCTTGTCGGCGTCGGAGGTCACGGTCGTGCCGTCGACCAGCAGCAGCGGGGTGAGCTCGACGGCATCGCCGGCCTGCCCCGTCACCTTGTCGATGAGAAGGACGTCGCCCACGGAAACCTTCTCCTGGCGACCACCTGCGCGAACAATCGCGTACACGTCAAACTCACTCTCTACTCAGCTTGGTTGGACGCCGCTTTCGGTACCGGCCCGTCAACACGGGCCCGGTGGGCGCACCGAGGGTCAAGATTACCGGGTGGTGGGGCCTACGACCAAACCGGCGTCAGGCCGGTCCGTCCGAGGCGGTGTCGGCGCCGGCCCGCGGCGGACCCGCGGGGGCGATGACCCGGCCCCGGCGACGGCGTCCCCGGGGTGCGGCGGCGGGCGCCGGTTCGGGCTGCTCGACGGCTGCCGGCTGCTCCGCCGGGGCGGACTGCTCGGGCTGCTCGGGCTGATCGGTGGAGGAGGGCTCCGCCGCGACCTCGGAGGGGGTCTCCGCAATCGGGGCGTCGGCGCCGGCCCACGGGCCGGTGTCGTCAGGGAAGCCAGCCTCGTCGGTGACCGCACGGCCGGACGTCGCCGCCTGGAGGTGCTCCTCGAGGTGCGCCTCCAGCTGGGCCGCGACGTGTTCGTGAGCGTGCTCCTCGCCGTGCTCGGCCTCGGCCCGCTTGAGGGCGGCCGCGTGCGCCGCGGCCGCGATCTGGGCGGCGGTCGGCCCGCTCTGCCGGGCCGGCTCGGGCGCGCGGCCGGTCGGGGCGGCGCCGTTGCCGGTGCTGCCGTTCCCGTTGCTGGTGCCGTTGCCGGAGCCGTTGGAGGAGCGGCCGCCACGGCGACCGCGGCTGCCCGAGTCGCTCTGCTCGGGCTCGTTGGCCCCCTTGTCGACCGGCTCGGCGTGGATGATGAAGCCACGACCGTTGCAGTGCTCGCAGGTCTCGGAGAAGACCTCGATGAGGCCGGAGCCCACCCGCTTGCGGGTCATCTGGACCAGTCCCAGCGAGGTGACCTCGGCGACCTGGTGCTTGGTCCGGTCCCGGCCGAGGCACTCGAGCAGCCGGCGAACGACGAGGTCACGGTTGCTCTCGAGGACCATGTCGATGAAGTCGACGACGATGATGCCGCCGATGTCGCGCAGCCGCAGCTGGCGCACGATCTCCTCGGCCGCCTCGATGTTGTTCTTCGTCACCGTCTCCTCGAGGTTGCCCCCGGAGCCGATGAACTTGCCGGTGTTGACGTCGACGACCGTCATCGCCTCGGTGCGGTCGATGACGAGGGACCCGCCGCTCGGCAGCCAGACCTTGCGGTCCATCGCCTTGGACAGCTGCTCGTCGACGCGGTGGTGGGCGAAGAGGTCCTCCTCGGAGGTCCACTTCGTCACGCGGTCCGCGAGGTCGGGGGCCACCGACGTGATGTAGGGGTGAATCTCCTCCCAGGCCTGCTCACCGGAGACGACGAGCTGCTTGAAGTCCTCGTTGAAGACGTCGCGGATGACCCGGACCGTCAGGTCGGGCTCGCCGTGCAGGAGCAGCGGCGCCGTCCCGGTGGGGCTCGAGCCCGAGCCGCCGTTCTTCTTCCGGCCCTTGCTCTTGCCGACCTTGCCGCTCGAGGACGCCTCGGCGCGAGCCTCGATGTCCTCCCACGTGGCGGTGAGGCGCTCGACGTCGGCGCGCAGCTCCTCCTCGGTGGCACCCTCGGCGGCGGTGCGGACGATGACGCCCGCGCTGTCCGGCACGACCTCGCGCAGGATCTTCTTCAGGCGGGCGCGCTCGGTGTCGGGCAGCTTGCGGCTGATCCCGGTCATCGAGGAGTTCGGGACGTAGACGAGGTAGCGACCCGGCAGCGAGATCTGGCTCGTCAGGCGGGCGCCCTTGTGACCGATCGGGTCCTTCGTCACCTGGACGAGGACGGTCTGCCCGGAGCTGAGGGCGTGCTCGATCCGCTTGGGCTGGTTGCTCTCGAGGCCGGCGGCGTCCCAGTTGACCTCACCGGCGTAAAGGACGGCGTTGCGTCCCTTGCCGATGTCGACGAAGGCGGCCTCCATCGAGGGCAGCACGTTCTGGACCCGGCCGAGGTAGATGTTGCCGGCCATCGAGACGTTGGTCGCCTGGTCGATGTAGTGCTCGACGAGGACGTTGTCCTCGAGCACGCCCATCTGGGTGCGGCCGTCCTTGTTGCGCACGACCATGACCCGGTCGACGGCCTCGCGGCGGGCCAGGAACTCGGCCTCGGTGATGACGGTGCGCCGACGCCCTGCCTCCCGGCCCTCGCGGCGGCGCTGCTTCTTGGCCTCGAGCCGGGTCGAACCGCGCACGGCGACCGGCTCGTCGCTCTGGGCGCGCGGCTGACGGACCCGGGTCGAGACCGAGCCCGCGTCGTCACCGGCGTCGCCGCCCGAGGACCCGGCACGACGACGGCGACGCCGACGCCGGCTCGAGGCCGTGTCGTCGTCGGACTCGTCGTCGGACTCGTCGTTGGAGTCGTTGGAGTCGTGCGCGTCGGGGCCCGAGTCGGAGCCGTTGCCGGGCGAGTCGTCGGCGGCGTTCCGGTCGGAGCCGGAGTCACGCTCGGCGTCGCGGTCGGAGCCGGAGTCGCGGCCACCGCGACGACCCGAGCGACCCCGACGGCGGCCGGAGCTGCGCCCCTCGCCGGCGGTGTCGGCCTCGGTGGTCTCGTCGTCCTCGTCGTCGTCGGTCTCGTCGCTGCCGTCGTTCGTGTCGCTGGTGTCGTTGGCCTCGTTGCCGCCACGGCCCCGACGGCCCTTGCCGCCGCGGCGCCGGCGCGACCGGCGGGGCGTCGAGTCCGTGCCGGCGTCGTCGCGCTCGTCGTCCTGCTCGTCGGCGCTGTCGTCGCTGTCGTCGCTGCCGTTGCGGTCGGCGCCGTCACGGCGGTCTCGGCGGTCGTTGTCGTCGTCCTGGTCGCGCGCAGCGCGGGCGCGAGAGGCGTCCCGCTCCCGGTCCTGCGCGGGGCGCTCGTCGGCAGCGGCGTCGCGGTCGGCGTCCGCGGCCTGGCCGCGCTCAGCGCGCTCGGCCACGGACTCCGGGGCCCCCTCGGCGCGGCTCGCGCTCCGGCGGCGGCGGGTTGTCGTCGCCTTGGTGGGGTCGGGCGCCTGGAAGAGCACGTTGAAGCTGGGGACCGCCGGCTCAGCGGGCTCCTCCGGCTCGTTGGTCTCAGTCTCGGTCTCTGTCTCACCGTCGACCTGCTCGTCGACCACGTCGGTGGGCTGCTCGGTCTCGTCGAGCGCAGCGGGGGCGTTGGCGCCGTCGTCGGTCGTCCCCGAGGTGAGGCCGGGAGCGGCGTCGGTTGCGGCAACCGCGTCGAAGAGGCTTCCGGTGGTCTCGGCGTCGGCGGCGGTCTCGGCCTCGGGCGCCTTGGCACGAGCGCGTGAGCGGCGGGCGCGCGGCGCGGCCTTGGCTGCCGGGGCAGGCGTCGCGGCCTCCTCGCCGTCGTCGGCCGGGGTGTCGCTCGCCGCGGGCGTGCTGTCGGTCGCGACCTCGGTGTCGGCCGGGGCCGGGGCTGCCTTCTTGCGGGTGGCGCGCTTGCGCACGGCCTTCTTGACCGGGGCCGGGGCAGCCTCTGCCTCGGGTGCTGCCTCAGGTGCAGAGTCCGGAGTCGCCTCGGGGTTCGACGCGCTGCTCGCCTCGGCTGCGGGGGCTGTGGCCGGGGTGGCCGCCTTCTTCGTCACGCGGCGGCTGGCCCGCTTGCGCGGCGGCGCCTTCTCGGCAGCCGGCGCGTCGGCAGTGCTCTCGCCGCTCGCCGTGCTCTCGGTGCTCTCGTTCGGTTCGGTGCTGTCGTTGGGTGCCATCGGGCAGTCTCCCGTCAGGTGCGGCGGGACCCACACCGGCCGGAGCCGTCTCACCGCACGTACGCGGTTGCAGTCGTCATGCCGCGAGTGCGGCGGACGGAAGTCGTCTTCTTACACCTGGTCCCGGTTCGCGCTGGGCGCGGCCCCGAGGTCAGGCGCCGTCGACCGTCTTGTCGGCAGCCAACGGATCGGCCACCCTCGCGGTTGCGGTGTCGAGCGGGCCCTGCGCCAGGCGTGTCACCAGGGGTGGACGCGGAGGGTGCAGGTCGGCGATCTCACGCAGCGCGGTCAGAATGTCGTCGGGGCGGACGGCGGGTGTGGTGTGCCGTACGACCATCCGCAGTATCGCACAGTCACCCGCCAACCGGTGGGACGGAACCAGCTCCGGAGGCACGTCGGCCCCGGTGAGCACGGTCGCGAGCACGATCGCGGACCGCACGTCGAAGGTTCTCGGTCCCGACTTCGTCATCCGGGTCACCTCGGCCGACTCCAGTGACAGCAGTCGGTCGACCGCGTCGCGCAGCGTCCCCGCCTCGAGCTCACCGAACTCGAGGAGCCAGTCGCTCGCCTCGAGCCGGTCGGCGAGCGCCCCCGGGCTGGCCTCGACGACCTCGAGGATGTCGATGCCCTCCGGGAGCGCCTCGTCGAGGGCGACCCGCACCGACTCGGGATCGACCCGGCTCGTCACCGAGATCTCGACGTACTCCGACTCGCTCGCGGTCCCCGTCGAGGCGGCGTTCGCGTAGCTGATCTTCGGGTGCGGGTGGAAGCCTGCCGAGAAGGCCATCGGCACGTCGGCGCGGCGCAGGGCACGCTCGAGCGCGCGCTGGAAGTCGCGGCTCGAGCTGAACCGCAGCCGCCCCCGCTTCGTGTAGCGGATGCGCAGCTTCTGCACGGCGGGGTCGGGCGCCGGGCCCTCGGGGACACGCTGACGAGCCTGACGAGACATGCGCCGAAGGCTACCTGCGTCCGGCGGGCGCTCCGGCGTGCCGGTCAGCCCCCCGAGCCCTCTGAACCCGCTGAGCCCTTGGCCTCGCGCGCCTCGCGGCGCTGGCGCATCCGCTCCTTGGCCTCCTCGCGCTCGAGCCGGGTCGCCTCCTCGAGGGTGGGCGCCGTGCCGCCGAGGCTGGCCGGCAGGTAGGGCAGGTCCGACCCGGTGAGCGGCTCGTACGCGGCCCGGGCCACCTCGAGCATCCCGGCCATGACCTCCTTGTACTGCGCCGTCACCTCCGTGGCGTCGGAGTCCGGGGCGACCGGGATCGGCTCGCCGACGCTCATGAGGATCGGCACGTTGGTGCGCCCGAGACGGCGCGGCAGACCCTTGCTCCAGACCCGCTGCGAGCCCCAGATGACGAGCGGCAGGATCGGCACCCCCGCCTGGGCTGCCATCCTCGCGGCGCCGTTCTTGAACTCCTTGAGCTCGAAGGAGCGTGAGATCGTCGCCTCCGGGAAGACCCCGACGATCTCGCCGGCGCGCAGCGCGGTGAGGGCAGCGGCATACGACGCGGACCCGGCGGCCCGGTCGACGGGGATGTGCTTCATCCCGCGCATGAGGGGCCCGCTCACCGGGTGGGTGAAGACGCCGTCCTTGGCCATGAAGCGGACGAGCCGGCGGGACTTGTGAGCCGCGAGACCGGCATACGCGAAGTCGAAGTAGCCGGTGTGGTTGATCACCATCACCGCACCGCCGCTCGTCGGGACGTTGTCCTCCCCGACGATCGTGAACTTCAGCCCCTGCGCGGCGAAGTAGCTGCGGGCGAACCCGATGACCGATGAGTAGACAGGCTCCATGGGGACAGTCTGGCCTGCCCCGCACCGCCGCGGGGGCACCGTCCGACAACTCGGTCGTGGGCACCCTCGGCGTCGTGGAAGGATTGCGCGCATGACTGACTCTCCTGCCACCACGACCTCACGGATCCCCGAGCGGCCCACGCTCGACGGCCTCGAGGACAAGTGGATGCAGGTATGGGCCGACGAGCGGACCTTCGCCTTCGACCGGGAGCGCGCCTTGTCCCTGCCCCGCGACCAGGTCTTCGCCATCG